>CAZDUM010000039.1:0-5715 GCA_964508645.1 uncultured Oscillospiraceae bacterium
GCTGCATCCTTATCCTCGGAGGCGTCCGCCTTGGGCGCCGTCTCCACCTGCAGGTCGTCCGGGAAGTAGAAGATGCGCTCGTTCCCCTTGACGAGCTTCAACTCCCGCCTCGCCTGCGACTCGATGTAGGCGTCGGTATTGACGTTTTCCAGCGTCTGCTGCAATTCCTCCTTCGTCTGCTCCAGGTCCTGCTGCTCGTCCAGCAGCGTCCGCTCCCGGCCGCGCAGCTCGTAGATGTTCTTCACCGAAGCGCCGACCACCAGCACGAAGACGAGCACGACCCCCAGGACGAGCACGCGCATGCGCGCGGCCTTGCGGCTGCGTGCCGTCTTGTCCTGCGACTTGGCCTCGTCCTTCTGCCTCTGTCGTTCCTCCTGCTCCCTGCTGATGTCCAGCACGCGGTGGTTCTTTTCAAATGTGTGCAGGCGGGTTCCCCTTTTGGCCATAAAAACCCCTTCCTTCCCTTGCGGCGCGATGGCGGCGCACATGGCGCACATATCCGCAGTATGCCGTATCCCCAAGCGGCACGATCTCGTATAGCTATAGCGGCGGGCGCGGCGGCCTTCCGGCAGGTACGCGGTCCGGCGAGGGCGCATCGGTTAGACCGCAGCACGGCCCGGCCCCCGGTGAGCAGCTGCAGGCGAGTACGTGTTTGTCTTGCTTCGGCGGCGCGGCCTGCGGCGCGCAGCACGCGGCGGACAGTGAGCGGCCTGGCACATCAAGCCTGCGGGTGTCGAGGGTGTCGAACAGCCCTGGCGCGCATCGAACCGCGCCGGACAGCCCGCGCCCCCCTGGTGCAGGCCGTCCCATCCTTACACGTAGTTCGCCGGATTGACGTTCACGCCGTTCTTAAATATCTCGAAATGGCAGTGGGCGCCGGTCACATTGCCGGTCACACCCACGCCTGCGATGGTCTGCCCCTGATAGACCTGCTGGCCCACGGAAACGCTGATCGAGTTGCAGTGCCCGTACAGCGTCTTGTACCCGCCGCCGTGGTCGATGATGACCGTCAGACCGTAGCCGTAGTACCAGCCGGCCAGCGTGACCGTCCCACCGTCGGAGGCCCGGATCGGGGTCCCGATGGAGGCCGGCAGGTCGATGCCATAGTGCATGCGTCCCCAGCGCCAGCCGTACCCGGAGTAGATGGCCACGTTGACAGGCCGGATGAATGTGCCCGTGCCCTTCTTCGGCGGCACCGGCTTCGTCCCACGCACCACGATCTTCGTGACCGGCTCCTGGATCACCTTGCGGGAGAGTATCTCGCGGGCGACCTCCCGGCCGTTATCCCGCGTGATGCGGGCCTTGATGCGCGCCCGCCCGTTCTTGCCGCTCTGGATGACGACCTCCTCACCCTCGTAGTAGCTCGAGGAATCCCGGTACTCCGTCTCGTAGTCCACCGGTTCGGCGAACGTGGCCACCTCCACCGTCTCCACCGTGACGAGGGGCACCTCGCGCGAGATGACGAACGTGTCCCCCACATGCAGCACATTCTTGTTCGGGTCCTTGTTCAGCTGCGGATTCATGTCCATCAGCTCGTCCATGGTGACATCGAGCTTCTCGATGATGCCGTACAGCGTATCGCCGAGCTCGACCTCGTAGGTGACCTCCGCCTGTCCGCCGTGCAGGATGCTCTCAAAGGCCGCCTCCCGGCTGACGACCTCCGCCAGCGTCGTATCACAGGCCTCGATAAAGGTATCCTCCGCAAAGCCTGCCGATTCGTATTCGACGTCACTCCCGTCGAGGTATGCGGCCAGCAGCATATCGAGGACATCCTGCGCCGCCTGCTCGCTCTCCAGGACCGCCAAAAGCTGCTCCCCCGCATACAGGGCATAGGCCTGCGTCTGCATGGTGCCCATGTAGGTGAAGCGCCGCAGCACCGCATCGGCGTCGTCGATCTCCCGGTTCTGGGCCAGCACCGGCCGGAAGGAGATGTCCGTGTCCGGATTGATCTGCACATCGGAGCCGTACTCCCGCGTCAGCTCCTCGCTCACCAGGTCCATGATCTCCAGCACATCCTTCTGGTCGCGCACCACGCCCAGCGTCCGCCCGTTGTATGAATACTCGTAGACGGTGATGGAGGAGAGGAAGGCGATGATGGCCGTCGCGGCGATGATGGTGCCCATGAAAATCTTGGACAGCTCCTTCTGATACTGCTGCAGGCGTATGCGTACGGCGTAGATGCGCCGCGCCACCAGGATGAAGGTCTTGTGCACGAGCCAGACCACGACCTCCGCCGCCAAGTCGTAAAAGCTGATGATCCAGGCACCGACATCGAGGGCAAGCTCCCCGCCGGCGCGCACGATCTCGCCCAGCTCATCCAGGATCTCGTCGGCCGCATCGACGCTCTCGGCCCCCAGGTAAAAGAGGGCTTCCAGCAGGCCGCCGCGGCGAAATGCCGCGACAAAACCGCCCTGCTCCCTCTGCGCCTCGCTCTCGCTTTCGGCCAGGGCGCGAGCCTCCTCGCGCTTCTTCTTTTTCTGTGCCCGGGCGTCTCTGGCCTTGTCGACCTGTCTGGTCCAACCGGCAGCCGCCTGCAATTCCCTGAGTTTGGCTATCGCCCCGTCAAGGAACCGCTTCAGCTTGTCCTTTGCCATATCTCCGCCTCATCGGTTCTCTTGCTCACGCAGGTGCAGCGCCGGCCGTCCTCGGTGACGCCGGTGTCCTTGCACAGCTCGCACAGATAGTGCCTGTCCGTATAATCCGCCGCATAGCCGTGCGCCTGCAGCAGGGCGTCCCGCTCGTCCTGCAGGGCCTGCATCTCGGCGCGCAGATCCTGCCGCGCCGTCCCGTCCGCCGCAGCATCCGCCTCGGAGAGGAATGTCCGGGAGAGGCGGCTGCCGAGCTCTGTGATCTTCTGGTCGATCTCCCTGATCCGGGGCAAAACCCCATAGACCTCCGCACGGCGCGCCTCGGCGGCCTTTTGCTCCGTATCCCGCAGATAGGCGTAGTAGCGCTTCAGGACGGTCGGCGTGACCGTGACCTTCTTGTTGACATCGCGGCCTTCCTTCTCGGCCTCGCTCTTCCAGTTTTCGAGGATCTTGTTGACGTAGCTCAGGTTGGGGTTGGGGATGGCGATCGTGCGGCCGCAGGCGTCCAGGATGCGGTCGAGGTTGAAGTGCATCTCGTCCAGCCATCTGTCGATGAGCCGGCGCTCCGCCTCCGTCGCGCCGCGGTTCGTGATGCCCAGCGCCTGCAGGATGCGGCGGTAGAGGGCGTAGCGTTCATCCTGGGCGCTCAGGAAGGCCTGCGCGTCCGCCTCGCTCCTAAAGCCGCGTTCCAGCCACTGCGTGATGACCTTTCCCATGTAGCGGAGGTTCGTCTTGCCGCGCTGGCAGCAGTATGTGGCGGCGAAGAGGATGAGGTCCGGGCTGGCGCCGAGCTCCTGGACCCAGCTGTATATCTCGCGGGTGTCGGACACGGAAAATGTCCGGCCGGTGATGCGTTCCATGTCGGTCAGCAGCGCCTTGAGGCGTCGGTCCGTCAGCATGTCCTCGGAAAGGCCGGCGGTGTCCTTAGCGTCGGCGCCGCCGGCCTGCGGGAACGGATGACCGTACATCTTCTGGCGCAGGCTGAGAAACTCCACCTGATAGTCGGCATAGTCGGCGGTGGAACTGGCGGAATCGACCGGGGCGGCGGGATTGGCGGGCGCGGCAGGACCGACAGGACCGGCGGGGTTCGCGACGGTGGTGGCGAGACTTTCCGCATGGCCTGCGGCTGCGGGAGCGGTGTCGGCGTGAGCGGTGTCGGCGTTATCGGTAGTGCCGATGGTGCTGCCCGCATCCGCACGATAAGCGCCAGAGGCGTCATGGGGGACGGCCGCGGCGGTGGCGGAGGCCCTTCCAAAGGCCCTTCCCTCGCTGTCGGCATCCCCGATGGTTCTGCCCTCGCCGGCGGCACCCCTACCGGTGCGCATCGCCTCATCGCCGGTGCCCGCCGGCAGGGCGTGCTTGGCGACGACGCCCAGGTCCGCCCAGTAATTCCACGCCTGATGGACGGTCTCCACGGGCAGACGAAGCTGCCGGGCCAGCGTCTCGTGGTCCAGCGGCTCCCCCAGCTGCGCATACATCAGGCCGAACAGATAGACCTTTACATAGTCCTCCGGCGCACTCGGCATATATTCATGTAAAAATATGGTTTCCACCTGGGCGTCCGCCAGATACAGGTCCCGCTGCCGCCCCTGGATATACTGCATATGGATTCCTTTTCTTCCTCGCAAAAAGCCCGCGCCGCGCGGGGATCGCAGCTGTCCGGCCGTGCATCGCACCCCTGAAGCGTCTATCATGCCTCGGGACCGCTCCGCGGCCCTCGCATCCTTCGCCTGGGGCCGCAGCGGCTGTGGCGTTCGCGGTGGCCGCGCGGGTGGGACGGCCGCCGCGACACCGTACAGCCGTTTATACCGACCGGGCCCCGCGCCGCCTACATCGCCTTGTCGCTGAACTTGGTATAGCGCTCCACGAACGTCAATTCGATCTTGTCCGTGGGGCCGCTGCGGTGCTTGGCGATATTCACCTCACATATCCCGTGCTTATCCGTATTGTCCGGATGATAGTAATCGTCGCGATACAGAAAGATGACGATATCCGCATCCTGCTCGATGGAACCGGACTCACGCAGATCGGAGAGGATGGGCCTATGATCCTGCCTGGCCTCCGGCGCCCGCGAGAGCTGCGAGAGCACGACGACCGGGCAGTCCATCTCCCGGGCGAGCAGCTTCAAACTCCGCGAAATGGCGGTGATCTCCTGCTGCCGGCTCTCCGTCTTTTGATCATACTGCATCAGCTGCAGGTAGTCGATGACGACCAGGTCCAAGCCCGATTCCGCCTTCAACCGCCGGCACTTGTTCCGCATCTCCATCAGCGAGATGCCCGGCGTGTCATCGATGAACAGCTTGGTCGTGTGCAGTTCATCCATCGCCATCTGCAGCCTGTCCCAATCCCTGTGGTCCAGCTCGCCCGTCTTCAGCTTCTGTATCTCCACATGCGCCTGCATCGCCAAAAGCCGCTGCCCCAGCTGCTCCTTGCTCATCTCCAGGCTGAAGACGAGGACGGAAGCCTGCTCATGCACCGCCGCATACTGCGCGATATTGAGTGCAAAGGCAGATTTTCCCATCGCCGGCCGGGCCGCGACGATGATCAGGTCCGAGCGATGCAGACCGGTCGTCTTTTCGTCGAGCGCCTTAAACCCCGTCGCCAGGCCCACCACATGCCCCTGGTTCTTGGCGGCCTCGTCGATGCTGTCCATGTTTCTGAGCAAAATCTCACGGATCGGGGTATAGTCGTTTCGCTGGCGGTTCTGTCCGATCTGAAATATCCGGCCCTCCGCGAAGTTCAGGATGTCCCGAAACTCATCGCGCCCCTCGTAGCCCTTTTCCAGAATCTCCTCCGCCGCATCGATGAGCTGACGCTGGGAGGCCTTCTCCGCCACGATCCTGGCGTACTCCCCGGCGTTGACCGTGGACGGCGCCTCCCCCGCCAGCGCGGCGATATAGGCCCGCCCGCCCACCATCTCCAGCGACTGGCGCCGCGTGAGCATGTCGCAGACCGTGAGCATGTCGACGGCCGTGTTCTCGGCGTTGAGATCCTGGATCGCGTGATATATCTCGCGGTGGTTCTCGTTATAAAAATCGTCCGCGTGGACCGCCTCAAGGACATCGTACAGGGCATCCTTGCTGCGCATAGCCGCACCGAGCGCGCTGCGCTCGGCTTCCTCGTTGTG
>CAZDUM010000039.1:5815-8698 GCA_964508645.1 uncultured Oscillospiraceae bacterium
CGCGCGGTCACCTCCGCATACAGCCTGATATCGACCTGCGTCTCACCGACGGCCTTGATGGGGCTGTCCAGCTGAATCTTCTTCTTGTCGACGCGGATGCCGTGCTGCGACTCCAGCGCATCGGCGATATCCTTCGACGTGATGGAACCGAATATCCGCCCGCCGTCGCCGGCCTTCGTACCGATGCTGACCGAAAGCCCCTCGATGCGGGCCGCGAGCGCCTGGGCAGCACTCTTTTCCTCCGCCTTCTTCTCGGCCGCCAGCGCCTTCTGCTTTTCCAGGTTGCGCACGTTGCCCTCCGTGGCCTCCGTCGCCCAGCCGCGCGGCAGCAGCATGTTCCGCGCATAGCCATCGCTGACCTTGACGATGTCGCCGGCCTTGCCGGTCCCCTGCACATCCCGCTTCAGTATCACGATCATGTCTCTGTCTCCTCCAGTATTCGCCTGATCCTCTCGGCCGCCTCCGCGACGGGCATGCGCACCTGTGCGGCTGCCATGGTCAGGTGCCCGCCGCCGCCGAACTGCTCCATGATGACCTGCACATTCAGGTCCCCCAGGGAGCGCGCGCTGATGACCGTCTGTCCGTCCTGATCCGTGCCGATGACGAAGGAGGCGCGCACATGCCTGACCGTCAAAAGCTGATCCGCCACCTGCGCGCAGATGACCTGCGCACCCTGGCAGGCATCGTCCCAGCACGCGATCGCCACGCCGTTCTCATCGAAGGAAGCCCCCGCCATGGCGCGGGCGCGGGCCACGAACTGCGCGGCATCGGCCTTGAAGAAGCGCCGCACCTCACCGGTATCCGCGCCCTGCCGCCTGAGCCACGCCGCCGCCTCGAAGGTGCGCACGCCGACCTTGGAGGCGAAATGGTTCGTATCCACCAGGATGCCGGCGAGGAGCGCCTCCGCCTCCAGTTTCGTCAGGCTGCGCTTGGTCGTCATATACTGCATGATCTCCGCCACCAGCTCGCAGGTCGAGGAGGCGTAGGTCTCCATGTAGGCGAGCGTCG
Source organism: uncultured Oscillospiraceae bacterium (assembly GCA_964508645.1). Classification (GTDB taxonomy): domain Bacteria; phylum Bacillota; class Clostridia; order Peptostreptococcales; family Anaerovoracaceae; genus RGIG7179. The sequence goes on from CAZDUM010000039.1 coordinate 6,824, forward strand.
GGTTCTCGATGCTCGCCTCCATCCTGCGGTGATGGTCGATGACCACGATGCGGTCGCTCTTTTCCAGGAGCGCCGGGCACTGCGTCATGCTGGGGCGGTGCGTATCCAGCACCACGACCAGGCAATCGGCATCCGCGAGTGCCAGGGCCCGCTCGTTGTTGATCATCAGGTAGTTCTCGCTGGTCCGCGCCTCGTCGTAGACGGTCTGCAGGGCCTCATCGCAATCCTCGATGACCAGATAGGCGCGCCGCTCGTTCAGCTCGCAGAGGCGGTAGATGCTCAGCGCGGCGCCGAAGCAGTCCATGTCGGGATTCCTGTGCCCCATGATGAAGACGCGCTTGGACTGCACGATCAGCTGCCGCAGGGCGTGCCCGATCATGCGGGATTTGCCCTTGTTGCTCTTCTCCACGGTCTGCAGCTTGCCGCCGAAATATTCGATCTTCTGGTTGCGCTTGACGACCGCCTGGTCGCCGCCCCGCCCCAGCGCCAGCTCGAGGGCGGCGTTCGCAAATTCCTCGGTCTGTGCGGGGCTCCTGCCCCCGACGCCGACGCCGATGCTCAGACTCGCCGGAAAATCCGCGCCGCTCTCGACGCTGCGGATGACATCCAATATATCGAACCTGGCCGCGACCAGCTTTTCCAGATACCGCTGCTCGAACCAGATCACATAGGCGTTGTTTCGGGCCCGCGTCACACTCGCGCTCACGCTGGCCGCCCATTTGCGGATGAGCCTGTCGATCTCGCCCGCGACAGCCATGCGCTGGTCGTCGCCGCGTCCGGTCAGCTCGTCGTAGTTATCCACCTGCACCTTCGCGATGCAGAGCCGCTCCTCGTTGTACAGGTCCTTGAGGGCCTCCAGCGAGGTCACGTCGTCGAACAGGATCAGCAGCATCTCCTCGCCGTCGTCCTCCTTGATCTTTTGCAGCAGCAGGCGAAAGATCTTTTCGTTTCGGCGGATGACGGGATGCTCGCCCCGCTCTGCGGCCGCAAACAGGTCGGCCACCCTGACGCCGATCAGGACATAGATGCTCTGCTCCTGTATGGCCTCGTACAGGAACACGTCTCCGATGGTGCCGCTGGCCTCCACGACCTTGCCCTGCCGGTTGACGACGCAGGCCGGCAGCGGCAGCGCGGACGATATCAATTCTTCAAATTCCCGTATGGCCATGTGCTCCTCCGCATGGGCTTTATAGTCCGGCCCCACGATTATATCATTCTCCGTCGCGAATTGGGTGTCGATTCTGTGATGATGAAAAAATAAATCAGGTGCCCCGCTCGCCGCCGAAATCCCCGCTGCGGGTCAAAGTCCTCTCAAGGTGCGCGCGGGTGCGAGAGAAGGCGGTGGGAAGCCTGTCCGCGCTGGACTGCGGGCGGGCTTTAGCGGGCTGCGCAGCCAATCTTCGAGGCGGGCCTGCGAGGTGAAGCGCTGCGCCGGCCATGAAATCCTTTCGGCGGGAGAAAAGGCCGCGATGCCGGCTTTTACCGTCTGCGCGCCTGGATGAACATGCCGACCGCAAAGAGGATCAGAATGCCGACGGCAGGCCATAGTAGCGGGCCGAGGTAATCTCCCCACGGGCCGCCGTCGAGCCACGCGGGCGGGAGCGTGCACACCGCCATCAGCACGAACTGCACCCCGAAATACGACGCCACGGTCTTGCGCGGGACCTTGATTTTGCCGGTTGCCGTGAGAACGGTCAGGCGAATATTCCCCACAAAATAGACCAGGAAACAGAGAAAGAAGAGGCCCTCTGCCGCCTCTCCCATCATGATTCTGGAGTATAGCGCGTTGGAGCCCGTCGCGGGATCGAAGCGGGCGTTCATCACGAAAAGAATGATGCTGTGCGCCAGCAAGCCGGCCACAAAGGCGATGTCGAG
>CAZDUM010000039.1:8798-11225 GCA_964508645.1 uncultured Oscillospiraceae bacterium
GGCCGTTCGGTGCTGCGCTTCCCTGCACCGGGCCGTCCGTCGTCATGTTTTCCGGCATCCCGCTTCCCTGCGTCGTGTTTTCCATACCGCTTGCGCTCCCCTTCCTCAAGGCAATCTCAGGATATGCGCCGCGAAGCGCCCCGGCGGGATCATCACCGCGCGCCCGGTTTCGCCTCTCTCATCCATTCCGGTTGCCTTCGCCTTCCTGCCCCCATCGAGAGTGTGTCAATTTGAGAGGGCGCCTGGAGGTGCTTCATGGCCGCCTTATGCCCCTGCCCTTGCTTCTACTGGCGCGCTCCACCATATGGTTTACTTCCGCTTCGGGGCCGCAGCCGGGCATTCTCCTGGGGCTACCGCCCGCCCTACCAGACCAGAAAGTTGGCGTACCACAGTCCGTACACGCAGAGCGCATTGACCGCGATGGCGACGGGTACCAACACCTTGAACTTCAATTTTTGCGTCTTGTGATGGAAGACCAGCATCCCGACGAGGATGCCCACGCCGCCCATCAGGAACGCGCACAGAATCAGCACCTTTTCGCTGATGCGATCCTTTTCCTTCACGGCCCTGCGCTTGTCGACGCCCATGAGCAGGAACGTGATCAGGTTCCATCCTATGAAAAGAAGTAAAAACAGTTTCACGTGAAACACCCTCCTCTATGCCAGTTTTTGCAACAGCTCTATCAGTCGGTTCAGTTCCTCCCGGCCGTAGCAGTCTATCTCGATGCGGCCTCTGTCACCGTTCTCGGTGATGCGCACGCGCGTGCCCAGGATGCGTTGCAGGTCATCCTCCACGCGCGCGGTGTCCGGGTCCTTGGTATGCGCCGCCGCCTTCCTCCTTTTCGGCCTGCCGCCCGCTGCCGCGAGCTTCTCCGTCTCCCGGACCGACAGACCTTCGCGCAGAATCCTATCGCAGAGGTCCCGCTGGGCCCGTTTATCCGTCACCGCCAGGAGTGCGCGGCCGTGTCCGGCGCTCAGGTCCCCGTTGGCCACCGCCGCCTGCATCTCCTCCGGCAGCTTCAGGAGCCGGAGCGCATTGGTGATGTAGGGGCGGCTCTTTCCTATGCTCTTGGAAATCTGTTCCTGCGTCAGGCCGTATGCCGTCACCATGCGCTGCAGGCCCTCCGCTTCCTCGATGGGATTGAGGTCCTCGCGCTGCATGTTCTCGATGATCGTCAGCAGCATGTGCTGTTCATCCGTCAGCTCCCGCACCAGGCAGGGAACCTCCTTCAGGCCCGCAGCCCGCGCCGCCCGCCAGCGGCGTTCTCCCGCCACGATCTCGTAGCCGGTCTCCCGCTGGCGCACCACCAGCGGTTGAATGATACCGTTCGCCTCGATCGATGCCGCCAGCTCGCCGATCTTTTCCTCAGAAAAGACCTTCCGCGTCTGGTTGGTGTTCGGCATGATCTCGTGGATGTCGATATAGCGCACGCGGTCACCCTGCGCCTGCGAGCCGTCCCGTCCGCCTGCTTCCCGTCCATCGGCGCCTGTCGGCGCGGTGGTCGGCACATCCGCAAAGAGCGCATCCAGGCCCCTGCCCAGACCCCCTCTTTTCGCTGCCGTCATCCCTCTTCCTCCCGTTCGAGAAACTCCTCTGCAAACTCCCGATAGGCCTCCGCCCCTCTGGAGCGGGGATCGTACTCCATGATGGGCAGCCCGTAGCTGGGCGCCTCTGCCAGCCGCACGTTGCGCGGGATGACCGTGGAGTAGACCTTGCCGCCGAAATACTTCTTGACCTCCTGCACCACCTGCACCGAGAGATTCGTGCGGCCGTCAAACATGCTGAGGATGACGCCCTGCACGCGCAACGCGGGGTTCAGGCTCTTGCGGACCAGCTCGATGGTGCTGACGAGCTGGCTGACGCCCTCCAGAGCATAGAATTCGCACTGGATGGGGATGAGCACGCTGTCCACGGCCGTCAGGGAATTGATGGTCAGAAGCCCCAGCGAAGGCGGACAGTCGATGAAGATATAGTCGTAGCGGTCGCGAATCTTGTCCAGCCCCTTCTTGAGGGACTTCTCGCGGCCGCGCATCTGCACGAGCTCGACCTCCGCACCGGCCAGGTCCACACTCGCCGGGATGAGATCGAGATTCGGTACGGTCGTCTTCACGATGGCATCCTGCGGATCGAAATCCGGATCGAGCAGAATGTTATACACCGTGTAGTCCAGGTCTCGCTTGGATATGCCGATGCCGCTGGTCGTGTTGCCCTGCGGGTCGGTATCCAAGATGAGTACGCGCTTGCCCTTCATAGCCAGGCAGGCAGCGAGGTTGATATTGGTCGTGGTCTTGCCTACGCCCCCCTTTTGGTTGAAAATCGCGATAGCCTTACCCAATAGTCTACCCTCCGTTATCTGGTATGCGATGTTCGTCTGCCCTTCATTATATACTATGCGCCGGGGGAATGCCACCGTTTTATGAAAAAAGA
>CAZDUM010000040.1:0-11176 GCA_964508645.1 uncultured Oscillospiraceae bacterium
CTACAATGTGACCAGGTGCGTGATCCCGTCCGGCGGTAAGACCTCCAGCGACAGATCGCCGTCCACGAAAAATCCCGCTTCCTCCAGCAGGTTGCGCACGGTCAGGAAGGCCTGCGCCGGCGTGTTGTTCTCGCGGCTGACGTGCGCGAGGTAGACCTGCAGCATGGGGCGTGGCGAGGAGGTGTCACACTGCGTCTCCTTTCGCTCGGTGAGGATGCGGCAGAGCGTGCGGCCGGCCGTCTCATTGGACAGGTGCCCCACATCGCTCAGGATGCGCAGCTTCAGCGGATACGGGTACCGGCCGTACAGGAGGATGTTCTCCTCGTGGTTCGCCTCCAGGACCAGCAGGTCCGCGTCGGAGACGGCTTCATACAGCTCCTCGGGGATGTAACCCGTATCTGTGACGATGGCGATCTTCCTGTCGTCCTTGGTAAAGGTGTATGTCAGGGGTTCTGCGGCATCGTGGGAGAGGGCGGCGCAGCCTACGGTGATATCGCCGATGATAAAGGAGGCGTAGGTGCGTGCGGCAGGCGCGGGGGTTGCATCCGCGTCACGCCCCGCGGCGTCGTCCCTCCCGGCTTCGGTATCGGCGGAGAGGGGGCTCGCGCCTGCGGCGCGCGGCGCCGGCTGCGGCTTCAGACATATGATCTCGCAGCCGATGGCCGCAGCCGCGTCCCCACGGAGCGCGGCTGCGGTGCCGCCGGTCGCATAGAAGCGGGCCTGCGGTGCCCGCCTATGCAGGACGGCGGCGCCGCGCACATGGTCGGTGTGCTCATGCGTCAATAGCACAGCATCGATCTGCGACGCCTCTATGCCCAGCGCGGCCAGCCCTTTGAGGATGCGCGATGCGGCCAGGCCCACATCCACCAGAATGCAGGTCGTCCCGCTCCGTATCAGATAGCAGTTGCCGCTACTGCTGCTGCCAAAACATGAAAAACCCAGTGTCACAGTCTCTACTTCCCTCACAATCTCCTTGCCAAGCCCTGCAAAATCGTGCATAATGGTTACGATGCGCCGCGGCGGGATTCGGGCGACGCAGGGCGGCCGGCCACCCGGCGGGAAAGGAGCGCTTCCACTATGGCGAACCTGCGCATCTTCACAGACGGCGCCTGCTCAGGCAACCAGCGCAGCAAGAACTTCGGCGGCTGGGGTGCCATTCTGGTATACGGCGCGCATCAAAAGGAGTTATGCGGCGGGCAGCCCGACACCACCAACAACCGCATGGAACTCACGGCGGTCATCGAAGCGCTCCGCGCCCTCAAGGGGGAAGGGCATGTCATCGAGCTCTTCACCGACAGCGCCTATGTGGCCGACTGCTTCCGGAAGCGCTGGTACGCCACCTGGGAAAGGAACGGCTGGCGGACATCGGCCGGCAAGCCCGTGGAGAACCAGGATCTCTGGCAGGAGCTTCTGCAGCTGGTGCGCCGCCACCATGTGCAGTTCTACCGCGTGCAGGGGCATGTCGACCTGGCCGGCGCATCGACAAACGCAGGCGCTCTGTATGAGAAATTCAAGGCCTGGAACGGTCCCGTCTGCACCTTTGCCGACTTCGCCGCCGTCATCGAGATGAACAACCGGGCCGACGCGCTGGCAAACCAGGGCATCCGGCAGGTCCGCGGCACCTGAGGCGCACATCGCTGTCCGAATTTTCTTCCCATCAAAAGGAACGAAGGGGGCTGAGTTTCACAGGATTCGCCAGCTCCCATCGAAGAAGGGCAGTTCCCGCAGCGATGGCCCACCCCCATCAGAGGAGGTCAATTCCTGCCGAGGTGTCAGTCGCCATCAGCGGAGCCCGCTTCCCGCAGACAGCCAATCCTCTCCCGCTCAAACATCAGTTCCCGCCAGATGACGCCGGCTCCCGTCAGGATGCCTCGCCCCAGTCATACAGCACCAGGCCGCCCCGCGTCTCATGTCCCGTCTCCCACAGCGCGCGAAAATCCAGCCACTCGCTTTCTCCGTAGGTCACCGCCTCGACCGCCCCGCAAAAGACATCTCCGGCAGGCTCTCCTTCGTTTTCCGCCGTGGCGCCCAGCGTACCAGGCGGCCCGCCCTTCTCATCGTAGCCGGTGAGCAGAAACCAATGCCAGACATAGTCCCGCAGGGCCGGATTGGCGTGATAGAGGATGAGCGTGGGCACGGGGAATCCCCTGTCGATCTGCCGCACGACCGCCTGCCAGGCTGCCGCGAGAGGCTGTGTCCCCTTGAGCGCGGTCATCGTCAGCCACCTCCGCGTCGAGGCGCCGTTCCCATCGCCGCAGTCAGACGCCTCCCCCGCCGTCTCGCGCCATCTGTCGCGCAGGTAGGCGCTGAAGCCGTCCATGTATGTCTCCGGCTTGTCTATGCCGCCCGCCCGCGGCCGCAGGTAGGGCTTCATCAGGCGCGAAAATCGCAGATAGTCCCGCCGGTCCACGTGCGCGGCGTCGTAGGGATACATCCAGGTCTGCCCATAACGGCACGCCAAATAGATGCATGTGTCACAGGCCGTCACGGCGCCGCAGCCGCCGACATGCATCATGAAATCGTTGAACCAGTCCTGATTGCCGCCATAAGACTTGCCGATGTAGAAAAAATCCAGCCGCTTTCCCATTCGATCTTCATTCCCGCCTATGCGGATGTCCCTTCAGCGACATGCCGGCGTGGGCCGCATCCCGCGCCTACTCCGCCACGATGTCGCTCACATCCAGATCCTCCGCCCGCACCATCTTGTACGTCTCCCGGTTCATCAGGTCATACATGATCGGGACGATGAACAGGGTCAGCACCGTGGCGTACAGGAGACCGCCGATACAGACCAGTGCGACGGGCTGCATCAGATCCGTGCCCGCGGTCTTGCCCAGCGCCATGACGATGAGCCCCAGGATGGTGGTCAGGCTGGTCATCAGCACGGGCCGCATCCTCGTCGCGCCCGCCTCCAGGATGGCCTCACGCTTGGACATGCCCTGCGCGCGGAGCTGGTTGGTGTAGTCCACCAGCACGATGCCGTTGTTGACGACGACGCCCACCAGCATGATGAGGCCGATCATGGCGATGATGCTCACCTCTTTTCCGAAGATCACCAGCGCCAGGAATCCCCCGGTGAAGGCGAGCGGTATGGTGAACATGACGATGAGCGGGGACAGCAGAGACTGGAACTGCGCCGCCATCACCAGATAGACGAAGATAATGCCGAGAACGAGCATCATGAGCAGGTCCCGCATGGCGTCCATAATCGTCTCGTTCTCCCCGCTGAATTCGTAGCTGACGCCCTCCGGCGGATCGTACGACGATTCCATCTTTTCCTGGGCCGCCTGCGTCACCAGCGTCACATTGTGATCCGCCGCCACATACCCGGTCACCCTAAGGTAGGTCTGCTGATCCAGCCTCGCCACAGCCGGCAGAGTCTCCGTCTCCTCCAGCTTCGCGATGTCCTTGAGCTTCACCGTGACGGCCTCCCCGTCGCTGTTCGTCCCCTCCAGCTTCAGGTTCTTCACATACTTCGGCGTCAGCTTCGATGTCTCCTTGCCGATGACGACCACATCCAGGTCCTCACCCTCTATGCGCATGGACGTCGGGGTCTGCTCATTGGTCAGTGCCTCCGACACCTGCATATACACCTGCGCCACGGTGAGACCGTTCTGCATGGCCTTCTTCTTGTCGACGACGAAATGCAGCTCCGGCTCCGCCTCGGTCAGACCGTTATCCACCGACTCGATGCCCTCGACCTCGCTGAGGAGCTCCCCGACGGTGGCTGCCTCTCTCTGCAAAAGATCGTTGTCCGTGCTGAATATCTCGATGCCGACGCCTTCACCGCCCAGCGCTGTGGTATAGGAGGAGATCGAGGAGGCCGTGATGATCTCCACGGTGCACGGCAGTCCCTCGCAGGCGCGCGTGATGTCCGCGCCGACCGCATCGCCCGACCGGTCGCTCTCCTCGTCCATGAGGATGTACAGGCTCACCTGGTCGTTGGCCGTCTCGCCGGTCACGCTGCTGAAATCTCCGGAGGCCGCCAGCATGGCACCGGCCGTCTCCACGCCGTCCACCTCCCGGATGCGCGCGAGCGCCTCATCCGCTACCCGGCTGGTCTCCTCGATGTCCGCCTCTTCATCGTTCATATATAACGTGCCGGAAAGCTGCGGCGTGGCCATATCCGGCATGAAGATGAAGCCCCTCGAAAGCGCCGCCGTCACGCTGTACACCAGCAGGATGACGACCATCGTGAGCACGATGACCTTGTGGCGCAGCATGAACCCGGCGAGGCGTTTGTACCCGCGCTGAACCGCCATGAAACCGCGGCCTTCGGTCTTCGGCTCCTTGCGCAGCATCTTGGACGACATGGCGGGCACCAGCGTCAGCGCGATGAACAGGGAGGCGATGAGCGCATAGCTCAAGGTCAGCGCCATATCCGTAAACAGCTCCCTGGTGAAACCCTGCACGAAGACGATGGGGACGAACACGCACACCGTGGTCAGCGTCGACGCCGTGATGGCACCCGCCACCTGCTTGGCGCCCGCCACCGCTGCTTTGGCCGCCGGCACGCCCTGCCGCCGCAGGCGGAATACGTTCTCGATCACCACGATGCTGTTGTCCACGAGCATGCCGACCGCCACCGCCAGACCCGACAGGGAGATGACATTCAATGTCACCCCAGAGAAGTACATCATGGCCAGCGCGGCGAGAATGCTCACGGGGATGCTCAGCAGCGTGATCAGCGTCGGCTTCAGATCGCGTAGGAACAGGAAGAGGACCAGAGCGGCGAAGAGCGCGCCCCAGGCCAGACTGCTGAAGATGGATTCGATGACGAGGTAGATGTAATCGCCCTGGTCCATGAGGGTGGTGAAGGAGAGCCCCTCGTAAGTCTCCGACAGCTCGGCGAATGTATCCTTCAGGTTGGCGGAGACGGTGGCCGTGGCGTAGTTTGACTGCTTGGAGAAGGTCAGCAGCACGCCCGGATTTCCGTCGATGCTCGCGTAGACCGTATCGCTGTTGTCGCTGGTAAACACATCGGCCACATCGGACAGGTAGACATTTCCCAGTCCCTCCAGGCGGAACAGATACTGCTTCTCCACCTCCTCCAGGGAGGTGAAATCGTCTCCCACGCTCACCAGGTAGCGCCCGCTATCGTCCTGCACATAGCCCGCTGGCATGGAGAAATTCTGCCCCTGCAGGATGCCGGAGACCATCTCCATATCGATCATGGAGGAAAGGCCCTCTTCGGCCAGGGCGTTGTTGCCCGCCGCATCCAGCTGCGCCATGGCATCGTTCAGCTGCGCCCGCTGGCTGCTGATCTGGCTCTGCGCCGCATCCAGCTGTTCGTCGGCATCCATGAAGGACTCGATGGCCGTATAGGTACCCCGCTCCGCCTCCTCGTAGGCGGCCTGCAATTCCGCCACCTGCGCGTTGGCCGTCTCGCTGTCCATCTGCAGCATGGTCAGCTGACTCTCCACATCGGCGAGCTGCGCCTGCAGGTCCTCCAGCGTGAGCCCCATCTCCGGGCCGTAGGCACCCTGCTGTATCTGCGCCTCGATGGCCGTCCGCTGCCCCTCCAGCGTCTGAATCTGCGTCGCCAGCGCGCTGGCCTGCGCGACGGCCGCATCCAGCTGTGCACTGGTCTGCGCCAGCTGGTCGTATGTCTCATCCTTGGAGGTCTCCAGCGCGGCGCGGTTCTCCGCGATCTCGGCCTCCGCCTGCTTCAGCTGCGCCATGCCCTCGTTCAGCTCGGCCCTGGCGTCAGCCAGATCGGGGCTCGCCTTCTCCAGGAGTTCATCGTTGAGCTTCTCTATCTTGTCCTCGTTGATGAGGACATTGACGCGGGACTGGATGAGGCCGCCCGTATTGATGCTGGCCACGCCCGTCGTCCCCTCCAGACGGTTCAGCAGCGTATCCGAGACGAAGTTCGAGAGCTGCTCCGTATCATACCCCTCCATATCCACCGCCGCGATGGAGATCGGCAGCATGTTCGGGTTGATCTTCATAATATACGGCGCCCCGATGCCTTCATCCCAGCCGCCCTCGATCAAGTCCACGCTCTGCAGCGTATTGACCACCGCCGTATCCATACCGGCACCGTTTTCGAACTCCATCATGATCAGGGAGTAATTCGGACTGGAGACGGACTGGATGGATTTCAGGTTTTCCAGAGTGGCCAGGCTCTGCTCCAGCGGCTTGGTGACGGTCTCCTCCACCTCCTCCGGCGTCGCACCCGGGTAGGTGGTCATCACGACGACATATGGCAGATCGATGCTCGGCAAAAGATCGGGCGTCATCCTGGACAGGGAGACGAGTCCCAGGGCCACGACGACCACCACGACCACAAATACGGTCATCGGTTTTCTCACACTGAATTTCGGCATAACGATCCCCTTCCGCCTCTGCCGCCTGCAATCGGCACACACTGCAAAGTCATTTTTCGGACAGCAAAAACCACCCGCGCGCGATGCGGGGTGCCTTTATACTACCACAAAAGCGCGGCGGTGACAACCGTCCCGCCGCGCAAAAAACTTTTCAGCTACATGCGACCCCGCATGTGCAGGGAGGCCGTCACGCGGGGAACCGCACGATGCCATAGCCCGCCAGGTCGCGCTTCGCCATTTCGATGGCGCGCGCAACGTCCTCCACACTCGTGAGATATCCGGGCGGTGCGTAGTGAATGTCGTCGTCGCACAGACCGGTACTGCTCCGGTAGCATGAGATCCCGGCGCCTCCCTCCGCCAGACCGCGCAGGCGGCTTTGCAGGTCCTCCAGCCGCCATAGCAGCTCCCTCTCCGGCGAAGGATAGCTGGTATCCTCATCGTCGGCGTCATAGCCGAAATCACGATCGCGCCACGCCTCACGGTTCGGCGTCAGCTGCGTCGCAGCTGTTCCCATCGTCATATCGTTTTCACCTCCAGGCGTAAAATATCGCGCAGCCGGCCGCACGGCTGCCTTCCATAACAGCCACATGTACAGACCTCATCCCGTCACCTCTGCCGCTACAGCGCGACGGGTACGATCTCACACTCGCCCTTCAGCTGCTGAATCTCGACTGCGGACAGAATGCGTTTCTTGGCGAGGGACCTTGCGACTTTCTCGAAGAACTCGCGATTGCGCGCGATGATCTCCTTTGCCTTGTGATAGAAGTAGGCAACCTCGGCGGATATGACCTGCTCCTGCTCTGCGCGCAAATGTTCAGACTCATAATCATGTCTGCTATGCAGATGCAATCCGCATATGCAGGTGCCTAAGACGAGGTCTCTGGCTATGCGGAATGCCTGATTGAGGTCCTTTTCCCCACCCGTATCGAAGATGCCGAACTTCTGCTCGATGGCGGCGATGCCGCCCAGCGAGGCGGCGACGCGGCTCTTCGCCCAGTACTGCGGCATGTAGCCGTCGTCTTTGTAGTAGTCCATAAATCCACGGCTTTCATCCCCTCTGTCGTGCGCGAAGACGAGCGTCACGCTTTCCGGGCAGAGTACCTCCGACACGACCACATGACCCGCCTCATGGTAAACGATCTGTGAGAGCAGGCAGTTCGGGTCGTCGAGATGCGCACACGCATCCGCCTCCTCATCCGCATCGTCCGGGAAAGCCGGTACTCCATGCACCGTCCGCATACAGGCCTTCAGAATGTGCTCCATGGTGATCGAGGAGGAACGCTCATACCCGGCATAGAGTCCCGCCTCGTTGATCAGCGTTTCCAGTTCCGCACAGGAGTTTCCCTCCATCATGCGCGCGATGGTTCTGGCATCGATATCCGCGACGACTTTCTTGGTATGCAGGTAATGCGTGATGATGGCGACCGCATCCTCCCCATGCGGAGCCCCGATCTTAATGATTCTGTCGAAGCGGCCGGCTCTGCGGAGTGAAAGAGGCAGACAGTAGATGTCGTTCGCAGTGGCCAGAACGAATACATCCTTACCTTTTACCTCGTCGATACAGGCCTGGACCGTGACGTATTCCTCGGCATCGGGATGATCCTCGTCCCCGTTCGCATACTTATCCATGTCGTCCAGAAAGACGATGGATGGTGCGTTCTCGACGGCCTTGCCAAAGGTCTCCTTGATCTTTTTGACGAAATCCCCGTTGGGTTCGTCTTTGCGGCATAGAAAGGTCTGCCGTCCGCTCGCCTCGATCACGGCGCTCGCCATCAGCGTTTTGCCCAGGCCGGGATCCCCGTGCAGGAGCAGGCCCTTGGGCGCGGTGACGCCCAGCCTTTCGTAAGGCTCTCTATTTTTTAACGTATCCGCGATCTGGATGAGTTCTTTCTTGACAGCCGAATAACCGATAATTTCATCGAATTTTGCCATGGGATATTCCTCCTTCGTTAGGCTGATGCCATTTTCATAAATGGGTGGACTCGCTTGCTACTATGTATATAGCACAAGTCATGTACCGAAAATGGTGCCTAACGACGGGCCCATGGATGCGGCGTGTCGGGCAGTTTTGGCGCCCTGCATCGACCGGCGCTATGGAGTTGTATGTGTGCCGTACGCCTCGGCGGCCTCCGCTATATTGGCCTTGATCCTGTCCCGAAGGTGCTGGGGCGTCACGATCTCTACGGAAGTCAGGTACTGCATGGCCCAGTGCTCCATGGCGTTGGGGCTGACCAGCAGGCTGACCTTGATCTTCGCGCTGTCCTCCCATTCGGAGATGGTGACATCCGTGCCGAACCAGTCGACCACCTGGTCGGCCATCCAGGGTGCGGCGATGAACTCGACGCGCTCCGGCGCATCGTTGTACATATAGGGCATCGCCGAGGACAGCCTTTTATAGTCGATCCCGTTGCGATAGCCGGGCACCTCGCGCAGGGGCTTGGCCGACCTGTCGCACAGGCGCATATTGCTCATCTTGTCCAGCCTGTGAAAGACCATCGCGTCCCACCAGGTGCTGTGCGCCATCAGATAATAGCGCTGGTTTCGCAGGAGCAGCAGGTAGGGGGTGACGCATTGAGAGGAGGACTTGTGCAGCTTCTTGTCGATGCCGTACTTGTTGTAATCGTACAGAATCTGCTTCTTTTCCTCGATGGCGGTGTCGATCAGTTCGATGTGGAGAAAAAGGGTCTGGCTCTCGGTCTTGTTCCAGTCCCCCACGGAGTGAATGTTCTTGACATGGGAACGGAAATAGATGCTGGACAGACTGCAGAGTCTTTCGATGAGATCGGCGGAGTGTTTCGGATTGATATGCCTGCTGCAGAGCACGCTGTCTATCAGGAGCTTCAGCTCGGCGTCGTCGAATTCGCGGCTCACCAGGTAGCTGCCGGCCCGGCGGGCGTCTATATCCGCGCCCGCCTCCTTGAGAAGGGAAATGTTGCGGCTGATCGCCTTCCGTTCGAGCACGATGCCGTAGTCCTTTTCCAGATGCGCGGCTATATCCTCCTGCGTCAGCGGGTGGTCGTAGTCGCTGTACCGGTATAAAATTTGCCAGATGCGGATCAGTGCCAGCTTCTTGGGCTCCAGACTCTCCACCGGTTTCTCCTTCCGCGCCCTATGCCGGCGCCAGGTCCGCCCGGTTCGGCGGGCCTGGCGCTGGCGGGCTCACTTGATGATAGCAGACGGTACGGGCGGTTCCGGCGCATCTCTAGGTAGCCGGGACGCCCCCTCACTCCATCTCGATGGTGCCGGGCGGTTTGCCGGTGCAGTCGTAGAGAACGCGGTTCACATGGGGCACCTCGTTGACGATGCGCGTCGTGACCCGGTCTAACAGCTCCCAGGGCAGGTGGGCCGCCTCCGCGGTCATAAAATCGCTGGTATTGACGGCGCGCAGGGCGATGGCGTACTCATAGGTGCGAAAATCACCCATGACCCCCACGGAGCGCATGTTGGTCAGGGCCGCGAAGTACTGGGAGACCGTCCTGTCGAGTCCCGCGCGGGCCATTTCCTCCCGGTAGATGGCGTCCGCCTCCTGCACGATCTTCACCTTTTCCTCCGTCACCTCGCCGATGATGCGGATGCCGAGACCAGGCCCGGGAAAAGGCTGGCGGTACACCAGATTTTCGGGAATGCCGAGCTTCAGGCCCGCCTGCCGTACCTCGTCCTTAAAGAGCATCCGCAGGGGTTCGATAATCTCGCGGAAGCTGACATGGTCGGGCAGACCGCCGACGTTGTGGTGAGACTTGATGACGGCGGACTTGCCGAGGCCGGACTCGATGACATCCGGATAGATGGTACCCTGCACGAGATAGTCGACGGTGCCGATCTTGCGTGCCTCCTCTTCAAAGACACGGATGAACTCCTCGCCGATGATCTTGCGCTTGCGCTCCGGCTCCGTCACGCCGGCCAACCTGTCGTAGAAGCGCTGCTGGGCGTTGACGCGAACGAACTGCAGATCGTAGGGGCCGTCCGGCCCGAACACAGCCTCGACCTCGTCACCCTCGTTTTTTCGCAGAAGGCCGTGATCCACGAAGACGCAGGTGAGCTGTCTGCCCACGGCTTTGGCGAGGAGAACGGCGGCCACCGAGGAGTCCACGCCGCCCGACAGGGCGCAGAGCACGCGGCCCGTCCCGACCTTTTGCCGTATATCCCGGATGGTCGTCTCGACGAAGTCGTCCATCTTCCAGTCGCCCCGGCAGCCGCATATATCGTAGACGAAGTTTCGCAGTACCGCAAAGCCCTCCCTGGAGTGCATGACCTCCGGGTGGAACTGGACGGCATAGAGGCCGGCGGCCGGATTCTCCATGGCAGCCACCGGGCAGACCGCCGTGTGGGCCGTCACCTTGAAGCCGGGCGGCACCGTTTCGATGTAGTCCGTATGGCTCATCCACATGACCGTGGCATCTGGTCCGTCGCAGCCACGCACATCCCGGCCGGCCTCCGGCAGGGCGATTCCGCATAGGAGGCCGCTGCGATCATCGACCGTCACCTCCGTGTGTCCGTACTCGCTGACCGGCGCGGTGGCCACCCGCCCGCCCATCTGATGGGCCATCAAATGCGCGCCATAGCATATCCCTAAGACGGGTATCCCCAGTTCCCACAGGGCCTGCGGCGCCTTGGGGGAGGCGGGGTCGTAGACGCTGCTTGGGCCGCCGGTGAGGATGATGCCCTTGGGCGCCATTTCCCGGATGGTCTCGAGCGGCAGCGTGTAGGGATGCACCTCGCAGTATACGCTGAGCTCCCGCACGCGGCGGGCGATGAGCTGGTTGTACTGCCCGCCGAAGTCGAGGACGATGATGTTTTCTCTCATATGGATTCTCCTGTTTTCAATGTGGCCGGCGGCCCGGTCCCGC
>CAZDUM010000041.1:0-3243 GCA_964508645.1 uncultured Oscillospiraceae bacterium
TAAAAATATCTTTTCAAGAGAAAGAAAGGAAGAAAGAACATGAGAAAAACGATTTGTGTGCTGCTCATCGTCCTGATGGTTGCCTGCCTCATTCCGTCATTCGCCTTTGCGGAGACAGGCGGAAACCAGCCGACAACCGGAAACCAGCCGACAACCGGAAACCAGCCGACAACTGGAAACAAGCCGACAACCGGGGATAAGCCGACAACGGGGGATCAGCCGACAACGGGTACCCAAACCCCACCCGGCGGCAGCACTCCGGGCTATGTCCCCTGGTATCCGACCGTCACCGAGAGCCTGTCCAGCGCCAAGACCAATGCCACCAACGGTCTGAGCACCTACGCCGCGGCCAACAAGTATGAGGAAGCCGAGCAGGCCGAGATCGACAAGCTCCTGGAGCAGGCCAAGGCCGACATCAGCAAGGCGACCACGGCTGAGGAGATCGCCGCGATCGAGACAGCCACGAAGGCAGCTATCGACGCCATCGATACCGCCGAGGAGAAGGCGCTGATCCGCGAGGTGGAAGGCGTGAAGAAGGGCGCCATCAAGGCATCCTCGAAGGCCACGACCCTCCACGGCAAGAAGGCCATCAAGGTCTCCTGGAAGACGCCGGAAGGTCTGCAGTACGACGGATTCGAGATCTACCGCTCCACGAAGAAATCCTCCGGCTATGGCACGGAGCCTTTCTTCACGACGAAGAACAAGCACTACACCAACAACAAGAGCCTGAAGTCCGGCACGCGCTACTACTACAAGGTGAGAGCGTACAAGACGGTGAACGGCAGGGATGTCTACACCGGCTGGTCCACCAAGGCGTGGAGGATCGCGAAATAGCCCCAGGGCCGCGATGACATCAGACGGGCGCGATTCCGTAGCGCCCATGCCAAGCAAGGATCCACATTATCTCCATGATCATAGAGAAGGGCCGTCCGCTCCGCGGACGGCCCTTCCACCCAGGCGCATCCAAAAAATCCTGTTGCAAAATTCAAA
This sequence comes from uncultured Oscillospiraceae bacterium, assembly GCA_964508645.1. GTDB lineage: Bacteria > Bacillota > Clostridia > Peptostreptococcales > Anaerovoracaceae > RGIG7179. Next base: position 991 of record CAZDUM010000041.1, read on the forward strand.
AAAAAGCACTACTATTATATCGACGGTAACGCGCCGGCAGCTGCGTTCGCGGATGCGAGCGTCAACACGCCGGCCTTTGCGCGTTTACAGGAGGGAGTATGGCTACTGCAAAGAAGACACTCGTGATCGTGGAGTCCCCGTCCAAGGCCAAGACCATCGGCAAGTATCTCGGCTCGGCCTACAAGGTCATCGCCTCGGTGGGCCACGTGCGGGACCTGCCGAAGAGCAAGCTCGGCATCGACATCGAACACGATTTCGAGCCGCAATACATCGCCATCCGGGGCAAGGGGGACCTGATCAAGGAGCTCCGCAAGGAATCGAAGGCCGCCTCCAAGGTCTATCTGGCGACGGACCCGGACCGCGAGGGTGAGGCCATCGCCTGGCATCTCGCCTATCTGCTCGACCTGGATGTGAACGCGCCCATCCGCATCACCTTCCAGGAGATCACCAAGGAGGCCATCAAAGCCGCCATCAAGAATCCCAGGCCCATCGACCTGAACCTGGTGGACGCACAGCAGGCGCGCCGCGTCCTCGACCGCCTCGTCGGCTATCAGATCAGTCCGCTGCTCTGGCGCAAGATCCAGCGCGGGCTCTCGGCCGGGCGCGTGCAGTCCGCCGCCCTCAAGATTATCTGCGACCGCGAGCGCCAGATTCAGGCCTTCGTGCCACGCGAATACTGGACCATCCAGGCGCTCTTCGAGAAGGAGCGAAAATTCACGGCGCGCCTCGCGGAGATCGACGGCAAGAAGGCGGTCGTGGAGAACAAGGCGCAGGCCGATCAGATTCTGGCCGACATGAAGGCCGGTACGTTCTGCGTCACCGACATCCAGAAGAAGGATAGAAATCGCCGGCCGTTTGCACCTTTTACTACGAGCACCCTGCAGCAGGACGCGGCCAACAAGCTGGGCTTCACCACCCGCAAGACCATGATGATCGCGCAGCAGCTCTACGAGGGCGTGGAGGTGAAGGGACAGGGGACCGTGGGCCTGGTGACCTACATCCGCACCGACTCCGTGCGCATCTCCGCCCAGGCGCTCGCGGCCGCCAAGTCCTACATCGAGACCAACTACGGGCCGAACTACGTCGGCAGCAGCTTTTTCTCCAACAAGAAGAAGGACATCCAGGACGCCCACGAGGCCATCCGCCCCAGCCGCATCGAGCTCAAACCGGAGGCGATCAAGGATTCGCTCACCCCGGACCAGTTCCAGCTCTACCGCCTGATATGGACGCGCTTCCTGGCCAGTCGCATGGCCGACGCCGTCTTCGACAGCATGCAGGTGAACATCCGCAACGGCCGCTACGATCTGCGCGCCGTGGGTTCGAGGCTGCGCTTCGACGGGTTCCTCAAGGTCTACAATCCGAATCTGGAGGAGGACAAGGACGCCGTGCTGCCGCCGCTTTCGGAGGGCGAGGTGTTGACGGCGCAGGAGATCACCGCTGAGCAAAAGTTCACGGAGCCGCCGGCCCGCTTCACGGAAGCGAGCCTGGTGCGCGACTTGGAAGAAAAGAATATCGGTCGTCCGAGCACGTACGCGCCCATCATCGCCACGATCCTGGACAGGAAGTATGTGCGGCGCCAGAAGAAGACGCTCATCCCCACGGAGCTCGGCTTCCTGGTGACGGAGCTCATGGAGACGTACTTCAAGGAGATCGTGGATACGGGCTTTACGGCCGGCATGGAGGATAAGCTGGACGATGTGGAGGCGCATAGGCTCGACTGGAAGCAGGTCGTTCGCGACTTCTACGGTCCGCTGGAGGAGGAGCTCGCGGTCGCCGACGCAGCCATCGAGAAGGTGGAGGTGGAGGCGAGGCTGACCGATGAGGTCTGCCCGCTCTGCGGCCGCCCCATGGCCATCAAGACGGGGCGCTACGGCGAGTTTCTGGCCTGCACGGGCTATCCGGACTGCAAGTACACCAAACCGATCCTGAAGACCATCGGGGTTCGCTGCCCGGACTGCGGCGGCGAGATCGTCGCGCGGCGCAGCAAGGCCGGCAAGACGTTCTACGGTTGCAGCAACTATCCGACCTGCACGCGCGTCTACTGGTACCGGCCGGTGAACCGCACCTGCCCCAAATGCGGTGCGCTCCTCGTGAAGCGCAGCAGCCGGGGCGTGCAGCAGTACAGCTGCTCCAACAGCCAGTGCGATTACCGGGAGCGGGGCGGGGCGGAGAGCGCTGCCGGCGCGGACGAGCGGGAAGAAGGATAGCAGACCAGCAGACCGACAGGCCAGAAGGATAGAACGATAGCTGGAT
>CAZDUM010000041.1:3343-10948 GCA_964508645.1 uncultured Oscillospiraceae bacterium
AATAGAAGCAAACAGCAGCAAGCAGTAGAAGGAGGGAACCGAATCTATGAGTATGTTTCATGCGACGACCATCTGCGCCGTGCGCCGCGGCCCGGACGATGTGTGTATCGGCGGCGACGGCCAGGTGACGATGGGGGAGTCCACCATCATGAAGAACGGCGCCAAGAAGGTGCGCAAGATCTACAAGGACACCGTCCTGGCGGGGTTTGCCGGTTCGGTGGCCGACGCCTTCTCCCTGACGGAAAAGTTCGAGAAGAAGCTGGAGGAGCACAACGGCAATCTCCGCCGCGCCGCCGTCGACCTCGCGCAGCTGTGGCGCTCCGACAAGGGCATGCGCAGCCTGGAGGCGCTGATGATCGTCGCCGATAAGGATGACCTTCTGGTCGTCTCCGGCAGCGGAGAGGTCATCATACCGGACCAGAGCTTCGTGGCCATCGGCAGCGGCGGCAACTTCGCCTACGCGGCGGCCAACGGCCTGTACAACCATACGGATATGAGCGCGGAGGAGATCGTGCGCGAGGCGCTGCGGATCGCCGCCTCCATCTGCGTCTTCACCAATGACAACATCTCCATCGAGAAGCTGTAGGGAAAGGGGGAAGCGAACATGGCAAGCGCATTGTACAACATGACGCCCAAGAACATCGTGGCGGAGCTCGACAAATACATCATCGGACAGGATGACGCGAAGAAATCCGTGGCCATCGCCCTCCGAAACCGCTACCGCCGGAGCCTGCTCTCCGATGAGATGCGGGAGGAAATCACGCCGAAGAACATCCTGATGATGGGTCCCACCGGCTGCGGCAAGACGGAGATCGCCAGGCGCCTGGCGAAGCTGATGGACGCCCCGTTCGTCAAGGTCGAGGCCACGAAATTCACCGAGGTCGGCTATGTGGGCCGCGACGTGGACTCCATGGTGCGCGACCTCGTGGAAGCCTCCATCCGCCTGACGCGGCAGAAGCGCATGGCCGAGAAGTATGAGGTCGCCTCCCAGATCGCCGAGGAGCGCATCGTGGAGGCGATCATCCCCGCCAAGCAGCAGAAGCAGACGGAGAAGCCGCAGGGCCCCTTCGACTTCATCATGAACAGCGGCGGCTACCAGAGCCAGAAGCAGCAGTACCTGGAGAGCCAGGCCGCCAAGGAACAGACGCCCGGCGTGGACGGCGACGTCAAGATGGCCCGCGACCAGGTGCGGGAGCAGCTGCGGCAGGGCCTCCTGGAGGAACAGTACATCGAGATCGAGATCCTGGAGAGCCCGAAGACCAACCAGCTCGACCTGGGCAACGAAGGCATGTCCATCGCCATCGGCAACATCTTCGGCGACATGATGCCCAAGAAGAAAAAGAAGAAGAACGTCAAGGTCAAGGACGCCCGCCGCATCCTCACCGAGCAGGAGGCGCAGAAGCTCCTGGACATGGACCAGGTGATCGACGAGGCGCTGGAGAACGCCGAGCAGAACGGCATCATCTTCATCGACGAGATCGACAAGATCGCCTCCGAGTCCCGCGTGACCGCCGGAGCTGACGTCTCCCGTGAGGGCGTGCAGCGCGACATCCTGCCCATCGTCGAGGGTACCGTCGTCAACACGAAATACGGCCCGGTCAAGACCGACCATGTGCTCTTCATCGGTGCCGGCGCCTTCCATACGGTCAAACCCACCGACCTCATCCCGGAGCTGCAGGGCCGCTTCCCGATCCGCGTGGAGCTAAGCAGCCTGACGAAGGAGGACTTCGTGCGCATCCTGACCGTGCCGGAGAACGCCCTCATCAAGCAGCACAAGGCCCTCCTCGAGACGGAAGGCGTCACGGTCGAGTTTACGGATGAGGCCATCGATCAGATCGCGACCATCTCCTTCCTGATGAACGAGCAGACGGAGAACATCGGCGCCCGCCGCCTGCACACCACCATGGAGAAACTCTTAGAGGATATCTCCTTCAACCTCCCCGATTCGGAGGAAAAGACCATCGTCATCGACGAGGACTATGTCAAGGAGCGCTTCAAGGAGACCATCCACGCGGAGGACCTGGGACGCTATATTCTGTAGTACGGCGTAGTACGGAGCAGTACGGAGCAAAAGCCGGCGCGATGGCCCACAGGCCCTCGCGCCGGGAAGGGCCGATACATCTTCGGGGAAGGAGGGCGTATGGACGGCAGCATCCTGGAAAAGATTCGCCGCCTGAACTGGGTGCTGAGCGAGACGACGACCGGCAGTCTCTCCTACAAGGACCTCAGCGGGATTCTCTGCGAGCTGGTGGATGCCAACGTCCTGCTCTTTGACACGGAGGGCAGGGTGCTCGGCTCCGCCTACCGCAACATCGAGGACAAGTCCACCATCGGCACCAGCGGGGACGGTGAGAGCATCGTCGCCGGCGATAACGCGCGCTTTCTCGCGATTACGCAGAGCATGCCGAACCTGTACGGCGCCGATATGCGCAGGCTTCTCGGCGAGGACTACGCCATGGCCGAGAAGTACCACACGATCCTGCCCGTCGTCTGCGGCGGGAAACGTCTGGGCACGCTGCTTTTGACGCGCCGCGATGTGCGCTTCGCCGACGAGGAGGTGGCGCTGGGCGAGTACGGGGCCACCGTGGTCGGCCTGGAGATTCAGCGCGAACTCGCCCTGCAGGAGGCGGCCGCACAGCGGCAGCGCCTGGCCGTCGAGATGGCCGTCAGCGCGCTCTCCTACTCGGAACGGACCGCCATCGGCCACATCCTGGAGGAGCTGACGGAGACGGACGGCGAGGAGGGCGGCGAGACGGGCGGCCGGGCGGGCATCATCGTCGCGAGCAAGATCGCCGGTCGCTATCAGCTGACGAACTCCGTGATCGTCAATGCCCTCCGCAAGCTGGAGAGCGCGGGTCTGCTCGCGACCAAGTCGCTGGGCATGAAGGGGACCCGCATTGAGATTCTGAATCCCTACCTGACCGCCGAGGCGGTCCAGTAGCGGTCTGCCATCACCGGGCAGGGCACCCCGCCCGTCCCGTCCTTTCATCAGATATGAAACTATACCGCACAGTCCTACAGGAAGCGTGCGCCAGCCAGACGATCGAGCGCTCGCGCTTCATCGCCTATATCAAGCCGGTGGAAGACCGGGCGGCGGCGGACGCCTTCATCGCGTCCATCCGGGAAAAGCACCGGGATGCCACGCACAATGTGCCGGCCATGGTCCTCGGCGACAAGGCCCAGATACAGTGGGCCAGCGACGACAAGGAGCCGCAGGGCACGGCCGGCGCGCCCGCGCTCGGCGTCCTCACGGCCGAGGGGCTGACGAATGTGGCGCTGGTGGTGACGCGGTACTTCGGCGGCGTGAAGCTGGGCACGGGCGGCCTGGTCAGGGCCTACAGCACCAGCGCGCGCCTGGCCGTCGCGGCGGCGGGTCTGGCCGATGTGGAGGAACGCGTGCTCCTCACCTGTGCGCTCGACTACGGCAGCCACGCCAGGCTGCAGAGCCTGACGGATGCCGGGCTGTGCACCGTGATGCAGACCCGGTATCAGGACCTCGTCCATGTGACCCTGTCCGTGCGCCCCGAGGCGGAGGCGGACCTCATCCGGCGCCTCTCGGATCTGACCGGCGGGCGCGGCCGGGTGACGAGCCGGGAGGAGAGGCGGGTGCCCGTGCCCGTAGATGCGCCCTCCGCGCCATGCACATCCTCTGCGCGAAGCTAAGCGTAGACCCTGCGGGGCCAGGGAGGGGAGGCGGAGAACATGCTAAGGCAAATCCGGTATTTTCAGACCGTCGTGCGCTTCGGCAGCTTCAGTAAGGCTGCGGAGGCGTGTTTCATATCCCAGTCCGCCATCTCCCAACAGGTGCGCGCGCTGGAGCGGGAACTCGGCGTCACGCTGCTCGCGCGGGGAAACAGGCACTTTTCCCTGACACCCGCGGGGGAGCATTTTTACGAAAAGAGTCTGCTGCTGATGGCGGACCTCGACCGGCTGTGCCGCGAGACGAAGCGGATCGCGGATGGGAAGGATTTCGCGCTGCGCATCGGCTACCTGAAGGGCTATGGCGGCGCGGAGTTTCAGCGGGCCGTGGCGGCGTTCACCGCCAAATATCCCGGCGTGCCCGTCAATATCCAGAGCGGAAACCACGAGGAGCTGTACGAATGGCTGCGCGAGGAACGGGTCGACCTGGTTCTCAACGACCAGCGCAGGGCCTTTTCCGATGCGTATGTGAACGCGATTTTGACGACCATCGACTGTCACATCGAGATCGCAGCGCGAAATCCGCTCGCGAGCCGAAAGTGCGTCGAGGTGGACGATCTGCGGCACACGCCCTGCATCCTCGTCGCCTCGCAGGGGCAGCGGGAGAATGAGATGGCCCACTATCGGGAGAGTTACGGGATCGGGGGAGAATTTCTTTTCGCCGGCGACTTGGAGGAGGCGCGCCTGCTGGTGATCAGTGGCAAGGGGTATCTGCCCGTGGAGGGCGGCGTCCTGCCTGCGCAGTACGCCGGGGAGATCGTCAGCCTCCCGCTCTGCCGGAACGGGAACCCCCTCCGCCGCAACTACTGCGCCTTTTGGAAGGCGGATAACGGCGGGTACTATGTCGAGGCGTTCGCGGAGATTCTGAAGGCGCAGTTTTGAGCGAGACGAGCAAAATCGGGCTGCTGCGATTCGGCTATTATGGCGCCGGACCGAAGGACGCATCGCGGACCGCGGCGGGATGGGGCGCTGCTTACATAAGATTTTCCTTATAAATCATCGCGGTAAAACGAATTGCACTTTTCCGCGCGCCTCCGTACAATGCGGGGTAGAGATATCGCCGCGGAGGCACGGGACGGTCCGGCCCGGCGGCATCTGCATGATAGGAGCATGAGGGGGACGAAATGATGAAGAAGGCGGAAATGCTCAAACGGGTCCTGGCGGCAGTTCTTTCGCTGCTGCTGGTGCTCTCTCTCGCCGCCTGCACGGGAAAGACCGCGGGAGACGAGACGGGGACCAATGGCCCTGCCGGCGCCGATGCGGAGCCAGCAGACGCCGCAGACAGGCAGGAGCAGGCGGATAGCGAAAAGCAGCCCGCGGCACCGTCCGATCAGGCGGACGATGACGCATCGAAGAAACCGACATCCCCGGCTGCGCCGGATGAACCGGCCGACGGCAGGATTTTGATCGCCTACTTTTCCCATACGGGCGAGAACTATAACGTCGGCGTCATCGAAAAGGGGAATACGCACATCATCGCCGACATGATCGCGGAGGAGACCGGCGCCGATCTGTTTGAGATCACCACCGTGCAACCTTATCCGGATGTCTACGAGGCGTGCACGGATGTGGCCAGACAGGAGCAGAACGATAACGCCCGCCCGGACATCGTCGACCCGCCGGACAGCCTGGACGGGTACGACACGATTTTCATCGGCTACCCGATCTGGTGGGGCGATCTGCCGATGGCCGTCTACACCTTCCTCGAACGCTATGATTTCTCCGGTAAGACCGTCATACCCTTCTGCACCCATGAGGGCAGCGGCCTGTCGGGAACGGCGCGCAGCATCGAGGATACATGCGCCGGTGCGACGGTCTTAGAGGGTCTCGCCATTCGCGGCAGCGTGGCGCAGAACGAGCAGGAGAAAGCGAAGGCGGATGTCACGGCTTGGCTCGATGAGCTGCAGATGTAGGAGGACTCTGGAAATCCAAGGAGCGGAGGAGAGGGAAGCGATGGAAAGGTATTTAGGCGAAAGCACGCCCAAGCTGGGGTTCGGCCTGATGCGGCTGCCGAAGCTGGCACCCGGCAAGATCGATGTGGAGCAGACGAAGCGGATGGTTGACGCGTTCATGGCGGCGGGCCTGACCTATTTCGATACGGCCTATGTCTATGACATGGGCGGCTCGGAGAAGGCGATCAAGGCGGCGCTCGTCGACCGCTATCCCCGCGAGAGTTTCACGCTGGCGACCAAGCTCTGCGCCTGGATGGGCGCGCACAACGAGAAGACGGCGAAGGAGCAGTTCCAAAAGAGCCTGGAGCGTACCGGCGCGGGCTATTTCGACTACTACCTGCTGCACGCGCTCCAGTCGACCAACTACAAGCTCTACGACAAATATCACCTCTGGGACTATGTCGCGGAGCTGAAGGCGCAGGGGCGCATCAAGCACTGGGGCTTTTCGTTCCATGCGACGCCGGACATCCTGGAAGATCTTTTGACCGCCCATCCGGATGCGGAATTCGTCCAGCTTCAGCTCAACTACGCAGACTGGGAGAACGCCCATGTTACGGCCCGCGAGAACTATGAGGTCGCTCGCCGCCACGGGAAATCCATCGTGGTGATGGAACCGGTGAAGGGCGGTTCGCTGGCCAAGCCGCCGAAGGCCGTCCAGGAGGTTCTGCGCGCGGCCGACCCAAGCGCCTCCTTCGCCTCCTGGGCGATCCGCTATGCGGCCTCGCTGGACGGCATCATCACGGTGCTCTCCGGCATGAGCAACATGGAGCAGATGGAGGATAATCTCTCCTATATGCGGAACTTCCAGCCGCTGAACCATGCGGAGCAGGACGCCATCCGCCGCGCACAGGAGATCATGAGCGGTACGAAATCCATCCCCTGCACGGCCTGCCACTACTGCACGGAAGGCTGCCCGATGCGGATTCCCATCCCGGAGATCTTCGCCGCCCGGAATCAGCAGCTCGTATGGGGGCAGCTGGAGGAAGGCAGGCGGCTGTATGCGGAGGCCGTCCGGGACGGCGGCCGCGCCGCGGACTGCATCGCCTGCGGGCAGTGTGAGAGGGCCTGCACCCAGCAGATCGATGTGATCGCGCGCCTGAAGGACTGCGCGGCGCAGTTCGATGCCCGCGCGTAGGGGCCCTGGACGCGGTGCGGGAAGGGACGGTGCACGCCATGCGTAAGAGAGGAATCCTGCAATCTATCGTCGACCTGGCGATGACGGTTCTCCTTCCGCTCCTCATGGCCTACAGCCTGGTCGGGGAGGCGGCGCACGAATGGATGGGCACCGCGATGCTTTTCCTCTTTTTCCTGCACCAGGTGCTGCATCATCGCTGGTATCATGCACTCCTGCGGGGACCCTATCACGCGCCGAGGGTGCTGCATACCGTCATCGACCTTCTGCTGGTGGCCGACCTATTGTTGATGGGCATCAGCGGCGTGCTGATGTCCTCCCACGTCTTCGCGTTTCTGCACCTGTCGACGGGGGCCGCCACCGCACGCGCCATCCACATGCCGTGCGCCTACTGGGGCTTCGTGCTCATGTCCTTTCACATCGGCCTGCACGGGAGGCAAGTGCTGGGGCGCATCGGCGCGTCCCGCCGCAGAGACGAAACCGCGAAACCCCCGACATGCCTGCGCATACTATCTTTTGCGGGGCCTGCTGCGATATCCGCCTACGGCGTCTACGCCTTCCTTCGGCGGGACTTCCCCGACTATCTGTTTCTTCGGACGGGTTTCGCCTTCTTCGATCCAGGCGAGCCGCTCGCCCTCTACCTGCTCGACATGGTGGCCATCATGGTGCTGTTTGCCGCGCTCGGCTACGGCTGCATGAAGCTTGCGGACGGGGCGCGGAAGGCGGACGCCGCGTAATTTCAGTTGCGGCGGGACGGGGGATATAGTACAATGGGTGAGGAGGGACAGAAAACCGGCAGTGGCGCGACAGTGGCGCGACGGG
>CAZDUM010000042.1:0-10920 GCA_964508645.1 uncultured Oscillospiraceae bacterium
GCTCCTGCAGGGCCAGATGGATGTGCACGCCGATGTTGATGGGGTCGACGGACAGGTGCGGGTAGGCGCCGTGGCTGCCCTTGCCGTGTACGCGGATCTCGAAACTGTCCATGGAAAACATCATGGTGCCGGAGGCATTGTACATGAAGGTTCCCACGGGCGCCCTGCCGGGTCCGACATGGTAGGCCATCGCCACATCCGGTTTCGGGTCCTCCAGGATTCCATTCTCTATCATGTTCCGGCCGCCCTCGAAGGTCTCCTCCGCCGGCTGAAACATGAATTTCACCGTGCCCTTGAGGGCGTCCTCATCCTCCTTGAGCAGCTTGGCGGCCGTCAGGAGCATGGCCGCGTGGAAGTCGTGTCCGCAGGCATGGGCGGCCTGGCCCGTGGGACAGGCGAACGGCAGCCCGCTCTCCTCCTCCATGGGCAGCGCATCCATATCGGCGCGGAGCAGGATCACCTTCCCGCCATGCCCGACGGTGGCCGTGACGCCTTCGCCGCACGCCTTGGGTTCGAGGCCGTATTCCTTCAGTTTGCTCATAACATAGGCCTTGCCTTCCGGCATGTACAGCCCCGTCTCCGCATGCACGTGAAAATAGCGGCGGTTCTCGACCAGCTCTGCCTGCAGGGCCTGTGCGCGTTCAAAATAGTTCATAGATCTGCTTCCTTTCGCGAGATGTCTTCCATAGCGGGACATAGCGGGAAAAGATGGCGGCTGCCATCTTTTCCCGTGTATCATACATAGACTGTCAGCCTCGGTTCGCCGCTGTGCGATGCACGGCACGCCGGCCGCGATCCTCGGCTTCAGATCTTTTACTCAGCGATATCGCCGAAGGCGGTGCCCCAGCCGAAGCCCGGGACATACTGCTTCATCGGCTTGACCACTCTGTCGGAGAAGAGCGTGTAGTACACATCCTGCACGACGGGGATGTTCACGACATCCTCGAGATAGATCTTTTCCAGCTCCTCGGTCTCGTTAAGCTCCTCCTCGTAGCTCGTGGCGGCTTCGCACTTCGCGTACTGCTCCTCGAATCTCTCGGAGTAGTAGTTGTTCGGACCGCCGTCGTAGCTGCTGAGGTAGTAGTAGAAGGCCGTGTACGGATTGTACCGTGACAGGCTCCTCGACCAGCAGTCGGGGTTCAAATCCCAGCCGGTGTCGTTGCCGGCCTTGTACTCCGCATTGGAGATGCCGGAATAGGTCACGATCTGCAGATCGATCTTGCCCTCGAAGATCTCGGGGAACTGCTCATCCAGATACTCGCTGGTCGCCCTCCAGGCCGCGTTATCCGCGTTGTACAGGAAGATGACCGGTACGACCGTATCCTCGGCCAGACCGCATTCCTCGTAGGCCTTGGCCAGATACTCGCGCGCCAGCTCCGGGCTGTAGCCGTTCGGGCCCCAGCTCTCGATCAGGTCGGTGACCTCCTTGCCCTGCGCGGTCTCGCGCCAGGGGACGCCGTCCTCGCTGAAGATGCCAGCCTGCTCGCTGATGTAGAAGCCGGCGGGTTTCTGATGTCCGAAGAACTCCTCCGCGATGGTCTCGCGATCGATCGCATAGTACATGGCGCGGCGGTAGTTGACGTTGGCGCTCAGCGGATTCTCGGTGTTCTTGCAGTTGATGTCGATATGATCGACCTCGGTGGACGGATATACGGCCAGCCGAGGGTCGTCGATGTAGGTGTCGATCGTGGTGGAATCCAGCGACAGCTCATCCAGTTTGCCCTGCTCGAACATCTGCACCTGGGCGTTCTTTTCCGGGATGATGTAGATTTCGACGGTATCATAGTGATACAGGTCCGCGTTCCAGTAATCCGGGTTCTTCTTGTAGACTTCCACGGAGTCGCGCGTCCAGGTGTCGAAGAAGTACGGACCGCAGCCCATGTAGGAGTCGAGGTCGATGCCGTAGGATGTCTCGGTCCTGTCGTCGTTCATACCCGCCTCATACAGTTCCTCGTTGACCGGGTACAGGGAGCGGTCGATGAAGTTCGCGCAGACGTCGTTCTCGGTCGCGGGCGTCTCGGTGATCAGCTGGATGGTATAGTCGTCGATCTTCTTGATGCCTACATCCTCCCAGTCGCACTCGCCGTTAAAATACGTCTCGGCGTTCTTGATGTCGATGTAGTACCACATGAAGTTGGCCATGGAGTTGACCAGCGTCGGGTCGATGAGCATCTTCCAGGAGTAGATGAGGGTGTCGGCGTTGATGGGATCGCCGTTGTGCCACTTCGCCTCCTGGCGGATTTTGAACTGCCACGTATAGTCATCGATCTGCTCCGGCAGGTCCTCGGCGAGGTCGCCGATGTAGTGGTAGTTCATGCCATCCTCATCGGGTACCTGCAGCCACAGCGTGGCATTGGTATAGGACAGCGGCGTCTGGACGTTGGTCTGCACGTTGTTGTGCGCATCCAGTGTCGTGACATCGCTGGACATATAGGTCCGGTAGACCTTCTCCTCGCCTGACGGTTCCTCGCCGCCGTTCTGCTCGCCGCCGCCGCCCTGGGTTTCGTCGTTGCTGCTGCAGGCCGCAAAGAGCGTACCCACCATGCAGAGCATCAGCACGACCGTCAAGAGGCGCGCGAAACGGGCATGTTTCTTTTTCATTTTCATTTCCATCTCCTTTCTTTCCATTCCATTCCATGCACGGCGGGGCCCTGTGCCCCCGCCTTCTGGGATTTCATCGTACACCTATCTTCCGCACGCTGTCAAGATGCGTTTTCCGCGCGCTGCCTCACGTTCGCCGCACGGGGCGCACCCGTAAGAGCGCACCGGCATGGGGTCCTGGATGCGCATCTCACTGCGTCCGGCGCATCCCGCCGTACTGCCTGCCGGCGACGCGGCGGCGGTCGATCCCCCGCTTAAAGCACCTGTCGCACACGCCGTAGCGGAATCCGACCGGCAGATAGGCCCCGCAGACCTTGCAGCGGCGCAGGTAATCCTCCTTCGTCTCCAGCAGCAGGTTGTTGATCACCTCGCAGAGCGCCATCTTCTCCGGCATCGTCTCATCCTTCGCGCCCGTCTTCTTCAGCATCCGGCTGTAGACATCCAGTGCCGCATACTGCAGCTCGCAGTCCTCGAGGCGCGGCGCGCTCGCATCCAGAAATTCGGGATGCGGCAGGACCTCCTTCCGGAAGAACGCCTGGCAGCAGGATTTCCAGTAGCTGACCAATTCCGGCGATTTCACATCCACCGGGCAGGTGATGCAGCTGAATATCTCCTCCTTGGTCGCCTTCTTCGGCAGGGGCCGCATCTCCTGGTACAGCAGCATGGCCTCACTCATGTCCTCGCGATGAAAATCCTCGATCTCCGGCAGGTTCTCCCACGCCTCCAGAAGCTCCGTCAGGGAGTATTCGGAGGCGAGCGCTTCCTGCGGGAACGGGATGGTGATATGCGTCACCATCGGCGTCTGCCTGTAGAGAGCCTCCTCGATCAGCTCCGGATCGTCCATGGTCAGGACCTCCCCCACGTCGTAAATGCCGTAGCGGCCGGCCCGTCCGGCGATCTGTTTGATCTCGCCCACGCTCAGCTTGCGGGTGTCCACCCCGTCGAATTTTTTGGTCTTGCAAAAGATGACACGTCTGATGGGCAGCGACACGCCCATGCCGATGGCATCGGTCGCCACGACGACGGTCGTCTCGCCGGAGGCGAACTTGCGCACCTCCTCCCGCCGGGAGGGCGGCGGCAGCGCTCCGTAGACCACGCTGGCGCGGATGCCCTTCCGCTCCAGCTCCGCCGCGATGCGCAGGACCTCGCGCCTGGAGAATGTGATGAGCGCATCGCCCGGCTGCACCTCGGCGATATCCGAGAACACCCCGCTGAAAATGAGCGGGGTCAGGCGCTCATGCTGCACGATGATGGGTTCCGCGCCGGTGCTGCGGATGAGGCTCTGGAGGATGGGCAGGCCCTCCGGCGCCGTGCAGATATGCAGCTCGTCGGCGTGCAGGGACAGGATGGCGCGCGTCCAGTGGCTCCCCCGCTCCCGGTCGGCCACCAGATGCGCCTCGTCGATGACGGCCACATCATAGTGCTGGTAGTAGTCGCACATCTCGATGGTGGAGGCCACCTTCTCCGCGAAGGGGATGTCTATGCGCTCCTCGCCCGTCAGGAGCGAGCAGGGCACGCCCGCCTCGTTTAGGGTATCGAAGACCTCGAGGGCGAGCAGCCTGAGCGGGCCCAGATAGGTGCCCGTGCGGGCCTTCTTCAGGGCCTGCAGAGCGTCGTAGGTCTTACCGCTGTTCGTCAGGCCCACGTGCAGATAGACCGTCCGCTGCATGTCCTTGGCCTGCTCGATCATCTCCATGCCGCCGTAGGACAGCAGAAGACGGCGCATCTCCTCCTCGCGGGCGGCCCGCTTGCGCCGCAGCTCCTCCACCTTGGCAAATTCGATCAGGAAGTCGGGCGACTGTGCGATCGCGTCCGCCTCCTCCTTGCGCCAGTAGTGCCGGTTGTCCTCGCTCCCAAGGCCCAGTTCGCTCCCCCTGCCCGCCGCCGGGAAGAATCTGGTGATGAGGGAATCCGTCAGATTGTATTTTTCCGTCAGCTCCGTGCGGTTGTAGTAGGTCGCCCGCAGCCGCCTTCTCCTGTCTCCGCTTCTGTGCCTGCGCTTTCTCGCCATAATACCTCTCATTCCGTCTGCTTCGTGTCCGTATCATTGTAGCGAAAACAGCCCGCCTTGTCAACCAGCCCTTCACAGGAGACGGCGCCGGAACGCAGGCCCCGGCGCCGTCTCCTATCATCTTTTGGAGGACATGTATGCAGGATTTGCGCGCCGCAGTTTCCTGGGCGCCATGCGGTCAGATCCTCTTCACCTTCGCGAACTCGGCCCGTATCGCCTCCATGTGTGAGGGATCCGTGAGGAGCTCGACCGCCGTCATGCCAAAGCCCGTGACGAAGTCCAGGCAGTTGTCGATGGCCTGCTGTGAACCGGCCATCTTCTTGAACGCCTCCGTATGCGGCGAATAGGTCTCGCAGTCGATGCCGGGGCCCATGCCCATGCAGAGCTGGATGGACGGCGCGTGATAGCTGACATCCCCCAGGTCGGAGGAGCCCGGTGCCACCATGCCCGCCGGCATGCGGTAAACCTTGTGCCCCAGAAGCTCCATCTGCTGGCAGGCCAGCTCGGACAGAGCCCGGTTGCTGCGGGTGTCCTGGAAATCCTCCTCGTACTTGCCGATCTCCAGGCGCGTGCCGGTGCCGAGCGCCGCCGCCTCCGCGCATTTGATGACGCGCTCCGTCAGCGGCTGGCAGTCCGCCATCCGGTTGCTCCTGACCGCGATGGCCACGGAGGCGTAGTCATGGATGACATTGAGCGCCTTGCCGCCATCCAGGATCATGGCGTGGATGCGGGCATCCGGTTTCGTCTGCTGCCGCAGGACGCTGATCATGTTGTAGAGACTGATGACCGCGTCGAGCGCATTGATCCCCGTCTCCGGCGCGGCGCCCGCGTGGGCGGCCTGCCCGAAGTACTCGAATTTCAGGGTGCGCACGGCCATGGTATCCAGCGATTCCACATCCACCTCGCCCGGATGGCCCATCATGATCACATCGAAGCTGTCGAAGGCGCCCTTGGCCGCCATGGCGACCTTGGCGCCGACGGATTCCTCCGCCGGCGTGCCGATGACCTGAATCTCGCCGCCGTACAGGTCGACGATATCCTTGATGACGATACCGGACCCCACGGACACCATCGCGATCAGGTTGTGGCCGCAGCCGTGACCCAGGCCCGCCAGCGCATCGTACTCCGCCAGCATGGCGATCTTCAGGCCCGGCTTCGCGCCGCGGTACACGGCCTGATAGGATGTCGGGATGTCGCAGAAATTGTCGCTGACGGTGAAGCCGTACTTGGAGAGGAGCTCCATCTGCCAGCGGCAGGCCTTGAACTCCTGATTGCCAAGTTCCGGGTTATCGTGGATGCGCAGGGTCAGCTCCTGCAGCTCCGGCTTCAGCGCCTTTGTTCTCTCCTCGATCTTCTTTTGCACATCAGGCTGTATCATTGCGCATCTCCTTCCCCTGTGGAGGAGGCGATCGCCACCTGCTCAGCCTCACCCTCCGGCAGGTCGACCGTGATCTTACCCTTCTTGTACAGATGCTTGGTGATCACATAGATGATCGGGATGCAGAGGATCATCACGAATCCCTGGAAGCTGCCATAAAGATCCGGGAAGATCAGATAGAGGATGATGCAGGCGATGAACGGGATGATGATGGCGCGCAGGCGATGGTGAATGATCACGCCGCCGCCGACATCGTTGCTGAACATGTTGAGAATCAGGCAGCCGAAGAGGGCCGGCAGGACGTACTTCGATACCGTCGCCATGGTCGGCGAGGACAGGAAGCCCTGCAGCGGCGTCAGCAGCAGCATGCCGATGGTCAGAAGCCCCATGGTCACCAGGGAACTTACCGCCACGGCCAGGCCTGTCACCGCATCGCCCTGCTCCGTGCCCTGCTTGACGTTCGCCACCTTCAGGGCGTTCAGGGCGGCCGGCAGCTTCAGGTTGAGCACATTACCGGTCACCAGGCAGATATAGTAGGAGGAACCCATGACGGGCAGCTCCGCGAATGTCTCCGCGATGCTGGTGGGGATGAAGATGGCGGCCAGTCCGCCCGCAGCCACCAGGATGTCGCTGATCTTGGGCATAATATCGAAGTGCAGGCAGAGAATGAACGGCACGGCAAAGAACAGCACCAGCGCCAGGGTCAGAATCGTGGTCCCGATCCTGTGCATCTGGGTATAGTATTCGCTGACGATCGGTTTTTCCTTATTTTTATTTTTCATCGTTCACACCTCCTATCAGGCAAACAGGTGGTCCCAAAGGAGGGACGAGGCCATGGCGCCCACCATGCTGATGACCAGGATGAAATCGTTGAGCCACTTGGCGCCGGTCTTCTTGATGAGCATGCCCAGGAGAACGGCGATGACGGTGCTGGTGATGAAGGTCAGCAGGGAAGGCAGACCGCCGAAGAGCAGCGGCACGATCAACGCGCAGAGCAGCGCGGACATGAAGACGGTCTGCGCCAGAGCGCTCCACTTCTTGTCGCCGGCGCCCAGCCGCAGGGTGCCCATGTGAATCTTCTTGTTGAAGAAGATGTTGAAGATCAGGCTGATGCTGATGCCGAAGCACATGGCGAAGGCCGTGACGCCGAAGGCGTAGCCGGTGGCGTTCGTCACGTCCAGGTTCAGCGCCTGCAGCGCCATCTGCGCCGCCATGACCTCATACGTCATGGAGCCGAGGACGGACAGGCGGAACCACGCATAGGGCAGGCCGATGACCACGACGAGCGTCGCCAAGCCGGTGACGATGGCGATGGAAGGCACGATGGAAAATGTCACGGATGACTTGATGACGGACATCAGGGTTTCCTTCGTGATCCCCATCTTCACGGCTTTACGGTAGCACAGGACCATGTAGTAGATGGTGAAGCATGCCACGATGATAATGCCGATGATGACCAACATCCATAGAAATGAACTGTTGGCAACCTCCATAAAAGACATGATTGCTTCCTCCTTTCAAAAGGCGGGATCTCACGCGGGGTAAGGAGTACCCCTTGAGCTGCTCCAAATTTTCCCGTCTTTCGCATGTAAGCTGAGATAGATGATACCGAATCGCATGCCTGTCAGCCGCGGGCTCCCGTCCCTGCGGAGAAAGCCCTACAGACAGACGATCGAAAATCAAAACGGCCGCACCGCCGTGCTGCGAGGCATCCCCGCAGCACGGCGAGAAGGGCCGCATGAAGACAGTATATGGGAGATGCCCCTAGGCTCTCGCTTCCTTGGCTCTGGCCTCGTACAGCGCCTCGGCGTTATCCCACTCGGCGATGATCTCCGGGATGACCTTGTACAGATCGCCGACGATGCCGTAGTCCGCCACCTCGAAGATGGGCGCCTCCGGGTCCTTGTTGATCGCGACGATGATGTCGGAGGTCTGCATGCCGGCCAGGTGCTGGATGGCGCCGGAGATGCCGCAGGCGAAGTAGATCTTCGGCTTGACGGTGGTGCCGGTCTGCCCTACCTGATGGGAGTGATCGATCCAGCCGGCATCCACGGCCGCACGGGAGGAACCTACGACGCCGCCGACCTTGTCGGCGAACGCCTGGATCAGTTCGAAGCCCTCCGGACCGCCGAGACCGCGTCCGCCGGAGCAGATGATGTCGGCATCGGTCAGGGAGACGATCTCCTTCGCGCTCTTGACGATCTCCACGATCTTCGTGCGGATGTCGGCGTCGGTGATCTTCGGATCGACCTTGATGATCTCCCCGGTGGCCTGCGGGTCTCTCTCCAGCTTGGACATGACGCCCGGCCGCACGGTGGACATCTGCGGACGCGTGTTCGGGCAGATGATGGTCGCCATCAGGTTGCCGCCGAAGGCGGGACGGGTCATCTTCAGGCCCAGCGCCTTCGGATCATCCTTCTTGATGGTGCTGGTATCCAGCGTGGTGTTGGCCTCGGCGAACTTGATGTAGCCGTCGATGTCGATATCCAGGTGCGTGCAGTCCGCCGTCAGGCCCGTATCGCACCGGGCCGCCACGCGGGGCGCCAGGTCGCGGCCGATATGGGTCGCGCCGTAGATGACGATTTCGGGTTTGTAGGCATGGATGGCATCGGACAGAGCCTTGGCATAGCCGTCGGTCGTATAGTTTTCGAGCAGCGGGTCCTCGATCAGATACACCTGGTCGGCGCCGTACTCGAAGCACTCCTTGGCCAGATGGTCGATCTCGTTGCCGATCAGGATGGCGCACACCTTGGTGTCCTGACCGATCTCTCTGGAGAGACGATGGCCCTCGCCGATCAGCTCCAGCGCCACATTCATCAGCTTACCGCCTCTCTGCTCGGCGAAAACCCAAATGTTTTTATATTCATCAAAATTGACTGCCATTTCCGTCTCCTCCTCTTAAATCGCGTGCTTCTGCTTCAGTCTGATCAGCAGTTCCTTGGCCAGATCCTTCTCGGTATCGCCCTCGAGGATCATGCCCTTGCCCTTCGGCTTCGGGGTGAAGGACTTGAATACGTTGGTCGGGGAGGCCTTCAGACCTACGGTCGACAGGTCGACCTCGATGTCCGCCGCGTTCCAGACCTTGATGTCCTTCTCCTGGTCAAAGATGCCCTTGATATTCATGTATCTGGGGCTGTTCAGTTCCTTGATGCAGGTCAGCATGCAGGGGACAGCCACCTTGATGGTCTCATAGCCATCCTCCAGCTGCCGCTTGACGGTCACTTCCTTCCTGTCCTCGGAGAGCTCGAACTCCTCGACATAGGTGACCTGCGGCAGACCCAGCTTTTCTGCGATCTGCGGACCGACCTGCGCGGTATCGCCATCGATGGCCTGCCGGCCGGCAAAGATCATGTCGTAGTCGCCGATCTTCTTGATGGCGGCCGTCACGGCGTTGGAGGTGGCCCAGGTATCGGAGCCGCCCACGGCTCTGTCGCTGATGATGATGCCTTCATCGGCGCCCATGGCGATGCACTCGAAGATCATCTTCTCCGCCTGCGGAGGACCCATGGTGACGACGGTAACCGTGACGTCATCGTACTTGTCTTTCAGCTTCAACGCTTCTTCCAGCGCGTTGGCGTCATCCGGGTTCAGAATGGAAGGCACGCCATCGCGGATCAGCGTACCGGTCTCCGGATTGATCTTGATCTCGTTCGTGTCCGGAACCTGCTTCGCGCATACAATAATCTTAAAAGCCATTATTTCGTCCTCCTACAATCTATTTCTTGAATGTCTTGCCAGCGATGACCATTCTCTGTACCTCGGAGGTACCTTCGTATATCTCGGTGATCTTCGCATCGCGCATCATTCTCTCAACCGGGTAATCCTTGGTGTAGCCGTAGCCGCCGTGATACTGGACGCACTTGGTGGTGACCTCCATAGCGGTCTCCGCCGCGTACAGCTTCGCCATGGCCGCCGCCTCGCCGTACTCCATGTCCTTGTCCTTCATGTCCGCAGCCCTGTATACCAGCAGCCGGGCCGCCTCGATCCTGGTCTTCAGGTCGGCCATGCTGAACTGCAGCGCCTGCATCTGGGAGAGCTTCTTGCCGAACTGCTTTCTCTGCTGCATGTAGTCGACGGTGACGTCGAAGGCGCCCTGCGCGATGCCCAGGGCCTGGGCCGCGATCCCGATGCGGCCGCCGTCGAGCGTGGACATGGCCACCTTGAAGCCCTGTCCTTCCTTTCCAAGCAGGCGATCCTTGGGGATGCGGCAGTTCTGGAAGACCAGCTCCGTGGTGGAGGAGGCGCAGATACCCATCTTATCCTCCGTCTTGCCGATGGAGAATCCCGGATCCCCCTTCTCCACGATGAAGGAACTGATGCCGCGATTGCCCTTGGATTTATCGGTCATGGCCATGATGACGAACACATCCGCATAGCCGCCGTTGGTGATGAAGACCTTCGCGCCGTTGAGCACATAGGCGTCTCCATCGTCCTCCGCTCTGGTCTGCTGTCCGGACGCGTCGGTACCGGCGTTGGGTTCCGTCAGGCCGAAGGCTCCCAGCTTCTTGCCGGAGAGCAGGTCAGGGAGATATTTCCGTTTCTGCTCCTCATTGCCCCAGTGGAAGATGGGCCAGCAGCACAAGGAGGTGTGCGCGGAGACGATGACGGATGTGGATGCGCAGACGCGGGCCAGCTCCTCGACAGTGATCGCATAGGAGAGATAATCACCACCGGCGCCGCCATACTCTGTCGGGAACGGGATACCCATCATGTGGTACCGCGCCATCTTCTCGACGGTCTCGACGGGGAATCTATGCTCCTTGTCGATGTCGGCAGCTAACGGTTCCACTTCGTTTTTGGCAAACTCTCTTACCATCTGTCTTACGAATTCCTGTTCCTTCGTTAGTTGAAAATTCATGTAAAATGCCTCCTTAAATTATAATGACGGTCCCGGATACGGTTCCGTATAATAACCGGATGTGCCTGGGGC
>CAZDUM010000043.1:0-10704 GCA_964508645.1 uncultured Oscillospiraceae bacterium
CCCTTCGAGCTGCCGCAATCTCCGCTTCTATCTCCGCATCGCTCATATAACCATTTGCTGCTGCCTTCGCTCTCATTGAGTTAAAGGCAATCATGGCCTTCGCCTGTCGTACCGCTTTCAGCGTTTCTTCAAAACTTCCGTCTGTAATATCGAGCAGTAGCGCCGTCGGTCTGCCGTTATTCGTGATGACAACCTCACCATCGGCAGCAAGACTATCCCAAAGGCTTTTCGGGGTGGTCCTCAAATCCCGTACCGTATAGAAGTTCATAAAAACACCTCCTGTATATCTGTCCATATTGTGCTCCAGCGTAGCACAATTGTCAACGCTTTTTGTAAATCTGTTTTTAGAAATCCCGTTTACGAAAATTCATACGTTCGTTACATGCATATCACACAAAAGCGGTACCATAACAGGCGGAAGCGTCGAAAGGCGTCTATCTGAAGAAAATACCTATCTGAAAAACATTCTGAAACGGCCATATAGACGGCCGTATGGAGGTTGCGGATCATGCGCCACAAAAAACTATGCGTTGCGATTCTCTTGGTTTTGACCCTGCTTCTGAGTCTCTCCGGCTGCGAGAAGAAAGGCGGGGATGTCCAGTCGAACTCTTACGAGGGGACTGTCACATATAGTGCGGATGCGGCGGTGGACGAGGCCTCGTTTCTTTCCGCGGGAAAAGATGAAAATGCCATCGTCGTGACGGGCGGGGATGTATCGCTTACGAACAGCACGGTGACGCGCACTTCTTCGGACTCCACCGGCGGGGATGCGGCGAGCTTCTACGGGACGGGCGCCGCCATTCTGGCAAAGGGCGGACAGACGACGATCCGAAATGCCGACATCACCACCGATGCGAAGGGCGGCACGGGCGTATTCGCCTACGGCGACGGCGTCGTGCAGATCAGCGACAGCAAAATATCTACCGCCCAGGATACTGCCGGTGCGCTTCATGTCGCGGGCGGCGGCACGCTCTACGCAGATCATGTTACGGCGACCACGCGGGGAGAATCCTCGGCCGCGATCCGCTCCGACAGGGGCGGCGGTCTCATGGTGATCGATGCCGGCAGCTATACATCGAGCGGAACCGGCTCTCCCGCTGTTTACAGCACCGCGACCATCGTGGCGAAGGATGCTAGGATGACCGCAAGCGGCTCCGAAGCGGTCTGCATTGAAGGCAAGAACAGCCTGTACCTGTACGACTGCGACCTCGCCGGGCATATGGGCGATTCCGCGGAGAACGACTGCACATGGAATATCATTCTGTACCAGAGTATGTCCGGCGACGCCGCGGCGGGAAACAGCACCTTCCAGATGTCCGGCGGAACGCTGACAGCCGAAAGCGGCGGGATGTTTTACACGACCAACACCCAGTCCACCTTCCTCCTGGACGATGTCGATCTGACCTACGCCGATACCGGCGAGTTTTTCCTGCGCTGCACCGGTAACCGGAACCGCAGGGGCTGGGGGCAGACGGGCGAAAACGGTGCGGATTGCACCTTTCTCGCCGAGAACCAGGAGATGCAGGGGGATGTCGTCTGGGATTCCGTTAGCCAGCTGGACTTCTATATGACGGAAGGGAGCGTCCTTCGGGGCGCCTTCATCCAGGACGAAAGCTGCGCCGGCACCGGCGGAAGCGGCACGGCGACTTTGACGATAGACAGCGGCTCCCGCTGGATCGTCACCGCAGACAGCGTGCTGACCGCCCTGCACAGTGCGGGAAAGATCACGGATGCAGACGGCAACCCCGTGACCATCGAGAGCGTGGACGGCACGGTCTATGTGCGCGGCAGCGCATCCTGCACCGTCACAGTGGAAACCTACGACACCGCGGCGGATACGAGTTCCGCCCCGTCGTGGCTATCCTTTGAAGATGCGCAGGTGAATCGTGGTTCCCAGGAAACCGCGCCCGAAGGCATGGGAAACCCCGGTGAGGGCCCCGGCGCACCCGATGGCGGGCAGATGCCGCCCGAGGGCACTGAGCCACCCGACGGCGCAGAACCGCCCGACGGCGCGACCCCGCCCGACAAACCGTCGGAGACGGTCGGTAACCCGCCGGAGCCGCCCGCAGGAGAAGAACCGCCCGACAAGCCCGCGGATGGAACAGCGCCGCCCGATGAACCGGCGAGCGAAACCGGCGACAACCAGGTACCGCCCGACAAGCCGTCAGACGCGACCGGGGATCCGCAGGAACCGCCCGGGGAACCGCCTGGTGAGGCGCCCGCAGGGGAGGAACCGCCCGATCAGCCCGCGGACGGAGCAGCGCCGCCTGACAGACCGACGGAGGGAACGGCTGGCAGCCAGACGCCGTAGACAGGAGATCGAGCCGCGTCGGTGCCGAAACCTTTTCTTCAGAAAAATCAAAAATACGCAAATTCGTGACCGAAAGTTTGCCGCCAGACTGCAGTTGTAGTATACTTGACGGGAACCGACTGCACCCGCCATTTGATAAAGCCTGCGGCAACGATGGAATGCCGCCACGAAACCGCCATGGACGAAACCGTATATATGCTCGGCCAGACATATCACCGCCTGGAGGAAATCCCGTCGATCGACTCGGATGAGGTATTTGTTCTCTGCGAGGATGCCAGCGGCACGCGCAGGATATGCACGCGGGCGGCCTGGAATGCGGCGCGGGGGGCGACGGTGCTGCCCGCGCGGGTCAGCCATGCCAGCAGCACGCAGGAGAAGATAGCGCTATTCATGGAGCTCTTCCACGGTCGGAGAGATGTCTATGCGAAGCGCTATTACAGTTTCAAGACCAGGAAATCCGGCTACACGCCCGCCTGTCAAAACGAATGGGTGCGTGACCTATGCGATCACAGGGCGAACAAGTGCCCGGTATGTCCAAACAGGCAGTTTGAGCCCCTGACGGAGGATGTGATTCGTCGTCATCTGATCGGCTCGGATGCGTTCTGCCGCGATGTCGTGGGCATCTATCCTTTGCTCGAGGACGAAACGACCTGGCTTCTGTGCGTGGATTTTGACGACGCGGATTGGCAAAAGGATACCGCCGCATTCTGCGAGACGGCCCGCGAGTTCGGCCTCTCCCCCGCCGTGGAGCGTTCCCGCTCCGGCGCAGGGGCGCACGTGTGGTTCTTCTTCGAGGCGCCCGTTGCGGCGTCCATGGCCAGAAAGCTGGGCAGCGGTCTGCTGACGAGAGCCATGGAGAGATGGCACGAGCTGCGTTTCAGCTCCTACGATCGCCTGTTCCCCAACCAGGATTTCATGCCCAAGGGCGGCTTCGGGAACCTGATCGCCCTGCCCTTCCAGGGCCAGGCGCAGAAGGGGGGAAACACCCTTTTCGTGGACGAAACCTTCACGCCGTATGGGGATCAGTGGGCGTATCTGTCCGGGCTTCCCCGCATCACGGACGGACAGCTGCGCGCCTGTGTGGCATCTCTCTGCGCGCAAGGCGATGTGGGCCCTCTGCAGGCATCCGACGAGGAGAGGCCATGGGAAAAGCGGCGCGCGCAGGAGGAGTCCCTCTCGTCAGCCGATTTTCCGCCTATCGTCAGGATGACGCTGGCCGATATGCTGTACGTGGAGAAGGCGAACATCTCCCAGCGGGCGCTGAACAGAATCAAGCGATTCGCCGCCTTCCGCAATCCGGACTTTTACAAGGCGCAGGCCATGCGCCTTCCTGTCTATGATAAACCGCGCATCATCGACTGCGGGGAGGAGTCCGATGCCTATCTGATCCTGCCGCGTGGATGCCTGTCGGCGGTGACTGACGCCCTGCATAGCGCCGGCGTCGGATATGACCTGGACGATCAGCGCTGCACGGGAAGGACCGTACGCGTCAGCTTCGCGGGGCAGCTTCGAGAGGAGCAACAGCCGGCCGCCGAGGCGCTTCTGGCCCATGATACAGGCGTCTTATCAGCGACCACGGCCTTCGGAAAGACCGTCATCGGCGCCTATCTGATCGGGATGCGCCAGGTCAACACCCTGGTTCTGGTGCATTCCACCGCGCTCCTCGCGCAGTGGAAATCGGCGCTGGAGGAGTTCCTGGTGATCGATGAACCGCTGCCCGAGCAGCCAAGGAAGCGAGGCCGCAGGAGACA
Organism: uncultured Oscillospiraceae bacterium; assembly: GCA_964508645.1. Taxonomy (GTDB): domain Bacteria; phylum Bacillota; class Clostridia; order Peptostreptococcales; family Anaerovoracaceae; genus RGIG7179. Next base: position 4,063 of record CAZDUM010000043.1, read on the forward strand.
GAACTCTCCGATCGGGCAGCTTGGCGGCGGTAAGAATACGCTGCACGGCATCGTGGATATCGCGATTATGCAGTCGCTGTTTGACGGGGAAGATAAGCACGTCAAGGCGTTCGTCCGGGAATATGGCATGGTGATCTGCGACGAATGCCACCATGTAGCTGCGTTCTCCTTCGAGAAGGTGCTACGGGCCGTAAGGGCAAAATATGTGTATGGGCTGTCCGCGACGCCGACGAGGCAGGACGGGCATCAACCGATCATCTTCATGCAATGCGGCCCCATCCGCTACCTGGTCGATGCCAAATCGCAGGCGGCAAAGCGCGACTTCGCGCACTATGTGATCCCGCGGATCACGAAGACCAGGCTGCCGGATGTGACGGAGATCCAGGATATCTACACGGCCCTCGTGCGCAGCGACCAGCGGAATGCGATGATCCTTCGCGATGTGACCGCGGCCATCGAGGACGGGCGGACGCCGATCCTCCTGACGGAGAGAAAAGAGCACGCGATCTCGCTCTCCGCCGCGCTACGGGATAGCGTGCAGCACATGATCCTTTTGCTGGGAAGCGATTCACAGAAAGAAAAGCGCGAAAAGCTGGATGCCTTAAAGTCCGTGTCGCCGGACGAATCGCTCGCCATCGTAGCGACGGGAAAATATATCGGGGAAGGATTCGATGAACCCCGCCTGGACACCCTGTTCCTGACCATGCCCATCTCCTGGAAGGGGAAGCTGGCGCAGTACGTGGGGAGGCTGCACAGGGACTACGAGGGCAAGACGGATGTGCGCGTATACGATTATGTGGATATTCACGTGCCGACCTTAGAGCGCATGTACCAGAAGCGCCTGAAGGGATATATGGAGCTGGGCTACCAGACGATCACCCTGGGTGAAGACGCATCGCCGGGAATGATATATGCAGGCGATACATATGCCCCCGCGTTCTATGCGGATATGGCAAGTGCCGTGCGCAGTATCGTCATCGCAAGCCCGCTCATCAGCGGAAATCGCAGCGCTGCCCTGATGGAAAAACTTTCTCCCAGCCTGGCACCGAGCGGGGTCACGGTGATCACCAGACCGCCGGAGACGTACCCGGCTGAGCGGCAGAAAAGTGCGGCATCCAACCTTCGTGCCCTGGAGAAGGCCGGCGTCACCGTTCTTAGTAAAAGTGCACTCTCCCAGAATTTTGCCGTGTTCGACGATCGCGTGGTATGGTATGGGGGTATCAACTATCTTAGCGCCTCGAAGGCGGAGGAAAACGCCATCCGCTTGGAAAGCCCCGACCTGGCCGGCGAGCTCTGCGCGGAATACATGACGGAGCCGGTGCAGTGCACGATTCGCCCACCTGGGGTTAGCGGTTGACGCAGCGGCACGCCCATGATAGACTGGATGGCGAACTATCCGGGAAAATCCGGAGCGCAGATCGGAGAGGCACATCCATGACAGCATCGCAGAAAGAGATCGACAGACGCCGCATCTTCGGCATCATTTCCCACCCGGACGCCGGCAAGACCACCCTGACGGAGAAGCTGCTCCTGCACGGCGGCGCCATCCGGCAGGCCGGTACCGTCAAGGCGCGCCGAAACGCGAAATTCGCCACCTCCGACTGGATGGAGATCGAGAAACAGCGCGGCATCTCCGTCACCTCCTCGGTGATGCAGTTCGAGTACGCCGACAAGGTCATCTCCATCATGGATACGCCGGGCCACAACGATTTCGGCGAGGACACCTACCGCATCCTCACCTCCGTGGACAGCGCCGTCATGGTCATCGACGGCGCCAAGGGCATCGAGGCGCAGACGAAGAAGCTGTTCGCCGTGTGCCGGATGCGCGGCATCCCCATCTTCACCTTTATCAACAAGCTGGATCGGGAGACGCGGGACCCCTTCGACCTGATGCAGGAGCTGGAGGATGTCCTGGGCCTGCCGTCGGTGGCCGTCACATGGCCCATCGGCTCCGGCATGAACTTCGAGGGCATCTGCGACCTCCTGACCGGTACGGTCTACCTGTACAGGGCGGGGCGGACGATCGAGCTCGGTCCCGCGGGCGTCTTCGGCCCCGAACTGGAGGGCCTGGTGACGGGGTACAATCTCTCCGCGCTGCGCGAGGAGGTCGAACTCCTGCAGGGCGCCGGGAACGCCTTCGACCGGGAAAAGATCGACGGCGGCCTCCTTTCCCCCGTGTTCTTCGGTTCGGCGCTCGCCGACTTCGGCACCGTGCCCTTTCTCCACCATTTCCTGGAGCTGTCGCCGCCGCCGGGGCCGCGCAAAACGACCGACGGGCTGGTCTACCCCACCGACGATTTCTTCAGCGGCTTCATCTTCAAGATTCAGGCCAACATGAACCCCGCGCACCGCGACCGGCTGGCCTTCCTGCGCATCTGCTCCGGCACATTTTCGCGAGGCATGACCGTGACGCTCACCCGCACCGGCAAGGAGATGAAGCTCGCGCAGTCCACCATGCTCATGGCGAACGAGCGTGAAAATGTGGAGACGGCCATGGCCGGCGACATCATCGGCATCTACGATACGGGCAACTATCAGATCGGCGACACGCTGACCACAGCGAAGAAGCCGCTCTTCTTCGAGCCGCTGCCCACCTTCCCGCCGGAGCTCTTCGCCAAGGCATCGCCCGTGGATTCGATGAAGGCCAAGCAGTTTCGCAAGGGCGTGGAGCAGCTCGCCCAGGAGGGTGCCGTGCAGGTCTATACGACGGCCTACGGAGAAGTGATCATCGGCGCCGTGGGACAGCTGCAGTTCGAGGTCTTCGAATACCGCCTCAAAAATGAGTACAACGCGCAGATTCGCCTGGATCGCCTGGATATGAGCCTGGCACGCTGGCTCAGCATAGACCCGGCGGACGAGGCCGGCCTAAACCACGTCAGGGAGGCGCTCGATACCCGCACCATGCTGGTCTTCGACCGCTTTCAGCGGCCGCTGCTGCTGTTCGCCAACGCCTTCACCCTGCACTACTTCATGGAAAAGCATCGGGACATCGAACTAAAAGAAGCGCTGGAGGTCAAGGCCTGACAAGGCCTGACAAGCAGCGCTTCGATGACATTCTATGGGGTCTTCTGTGGGGGCCTTCCGTTCTACTCGTCGGCCGGCTCGACGGCGCCGACGGCACCGGTCTGGATCAGGGCCTTGATGCCTTCCATCGTCGCCGCCTGGCTCGCCTCGTCATAGTAGGTCGCCGTGAAGACCACGACCCTGCCGTCGATGATGGCGCAGACGGTGCTCTGCATGTTGGAGGCCATGTCCATCATCGCCTCCACGCCGCCCAGGGTCTCCACCGTCTCCTCCGTCAGCGCGCCCTCCTCCAGCATGGTCTGGATCATCTCCTCGGTGATCTTCGTCTCCGCCTCGTAGTAGAGCACCGGTTCGTCCTGGAACAGGCGCATCTCCTGCGTCTTCAGCGCATAGCCCATGCCGCCGGACTGCATCGACTCGCCCAGCTCGCTCAGGTCCTCCTCTGTGAACGGGCCCTCGAACTCGTTCGACACGACGACGGTGACATTGGGGCACTTTCCATCCGGATTCCCGCTCTCAAAGATGGCCTTGTCGTACAGGGCGAAACCCAGAGACTCGTCGAAATGCCAGAGGTCGGCGTCATACTGCCCCGTAAAACCGCCCGCCGTCGCCTCCTCCATGCTGTCGGAGAGAACGGCAGGTTCCATGACGGTGTAGCCGGGATCGGCTTCGTCACCGGGATTCTCCACATCCGCATCCGTCGGCCCCGTCTCATCCTTGTTGCTGCAGGCGGCCGCCGTCACGATCATCGCCAGGATCAGGCACAGCGCGACAAACCGCCGCAGACCGCCATGCCCGGCGGTGCCCCCGTCCCTGCCATCGCATCCGGCGCACGCGCGATGCCCCTCGCATCGCTCCACTACTTTCGCCTCCTTCATCCTCACACCTTCCTTTCTTCCTGCGCGTCCGCGCATCTCCTCAGCATCCGCCCCCTTGCGGCGGCGATCAAAAAAACGGGCAAAGCTATAAGCCGGGTTCTGTATTCGACGATCATCTGTCTCGACCTGCCATCGCTGACAGGCTCAAGCGACCTACCTTCCGGGCCGGCGACGGGCCGCCGCCTTCATGGCCCTATTTGGTCTTGCTCCGGGTGGGGTTTACACGGCCAGCCTGTCTCCAGTCTGCCGGTGAGCTCTTGCCTCACCATTTCAACCTTGCCACAGCGCGGGCGCGGGCCCGCCTGTTTCGGCGGTGTGTTTCTGTTGCACTTTCCCTATAGTTACCTACGCCAGACGTTATCTGGCACCCTTGCCCTGCGGAGCCCGGACTTTCCTCATGGACCCCGAAAGGTCCACGCGACCGTCTGCTTTACCCGTACAGATTCCTCAAGGTGAAAATTCCTCTCACGCGCGCTCTCACTGCACGCGTGCGCTCGCGCGGCATCCTGCGCCTCCCTATCCGATGTACCAGAACGGGTCCGCATCCCTTTCGCTTTGCAGGACCTCGACCTGCGGGCAGGTGCGCCGAAGATGCGCCGCCATGGCCGATGTGAAGACCGTCTCCGAGCCGAAATGCCCCAGATCGAGGACGCAGATCGAGCCCGCATCCCGCGCCAGCGCCGCCGTATGATAGTCCACATCGCCGGTCACGAATACATCACAGCCCGCGAGGCGCGCAACTTCGATGTACGAGGCACCCGCGCCCGTGCAGAGGCCCACCCTGTGGCACGGGGTCTGCGGCGCCCCGACCGCGCGCACCGCCTCCCTCGGCATGTGCAGACAATCCGCAGCCTGCCTGGCGAATGTCCCGAAGTCCGGCGCAGCGCCCCCATCGTCCGGCGGCACCCTTCCCAGGCGGCAGAAGCCCTCCGCGTCGCCCGGCAGCGGCACGACCTCCGTCAGCCCCAGGCGGGAGGCGAGCGCATCGTTGTTCCCGCCCCGGCAGAGATCGAAGGGCGTATGGCTGGCATACACGCATAGGTCCGCCCGCGCCAGGCGGGAGACGTAGTTGCCCGTAACTGTAGTTTCGTCAACCGCATGGATGCCGCGGAATAAAAGGGGGTGATGGCAGACGATCATGTCGGCCCCGCGGGTGACGGCTTCGTCGAGGACGGCGTTCGTCACCTCCAGGGCGACGAGGACGCGCGATACCAGCCCGTCCCTCACGCGGTACTGGAACCCGCTGCTGTCCCAATCCTGCGCCGTATCCAGGGGCGCCAGGGTCTCGATGGCCGCCGCGATCTCCTCCGGCCTCACCACGCCCCGCTTCATTTCTCTGTTCGCCTTTGCCGTCTCTTCCATCTCCGTCGTTTCCGTCTTTCCTGGCGTCTACGCCCTCATGACAATCGCACCATCTCTCAGGTCTCAGGTTTCAGGTTTCAGGTTCCACATTCCACGTTCTCGCATCCCCTGCGGGTCCCTGTCCGGCGCCTCGGTCCGGCGCGTCATCCGCGGCGTGCGCCTCGGCCTCCCGAAGCAGGTCCTCCAGGTACTCGATGCGCCATCGCTGCGCCCGCAGAACCGCGCGCTCGTCCGTACCCCTGCGCATGTCGGCGAGGATTCTCCGCTCCTCCGCCAGCTTTCCCTGCAGGTAGGGCACCAGCAGCGGATCGCGGTAGGTCAGGAGCCTTCGTGGATACTGGTACTCGATGCGCTCCGGTCCCATGCTGCGGATGACGGCGACCTCCTTCGGAACCGCCGTCAAAACCTCGCAGATGCGGTTTCCCTCCCGCACCAGCGTTTCCTTCTCCATCGAAAAGCCGTGGGTGTACAGCCAGTGCCTCAGCGGTCCGATGTTGTTTCTCGGCTGCAGGATCAGGGCGCGCATGGCCGATGCCGTATCCGGCGCCGCGTCGAGAATCTGCCGTATGAGCAGACCGCCCATGCCGGCCATCACCGCGACATCCGCCTCCCCACGCCGCAGGACGGACAGACCGTCGCCGAGGCGCAGATCGAATGACACCCCCGGAAAAAAACGCCTGCCCGTCTCCTCGGCCTTTTGCAGGGAACCGGGGCTGACATCCGTGAGGATGACATGCGGACAGATGCCCCCCTCCCAGAGGGCGAGCGGCAGATACCCGTGATCCGTCCCGATGTCCGCCAGGGTCTCCCCCGGATGCACGGCGGCGGCGATGGCAGCCAGCCGCGGGGAAAGTCGAAGTCCGGCCATGACCTACTCCAGATAATCCTTGAGCTTCTTGCTGCGGCTGGGATGCCGCAGCTTGCGGAGCGCCTTGGCCTCGATCTGCCGGATGCGTTCCCGCGTGACATCGAACTCCTTGCCGACCTCCTCCAGCGTGCGGGGGCGTCCGTCCTCCAGGCCGAAACGCAGCTTTAGTACCTTTTGCTCCCGCTCCGTCAGCGTGTCCAGCACCTCCACCAGCTGCTCCTTGAGCATGGAAAAGGCCGCCGCATCCGCCGGCGCGGGTACATCCTCGTCGGGGATGAAGTCGCCCAGATGGCTGTCCTCCTCCTCGCCGATGGGCGTCTCCAGGGAGACCGGTTCCTGCGCGATCTTCTGGATCTCGCGCACCTTGTCCACGGAGATTCCCATCTCCTTGGCGATCTCCTCCGGCGTCGGTTCGCGGCCGTAGGTCTGCAGGAGCTGGCGGGATACGCGGATCAGCTTGTTGATGGTCTCCACCATGTGGACCGGGATGCGGATGGTGCGGGCCTGGTC
>CAZDUM010000044.1:0-2921 GCA_964508645.1 uncultured Oscillospiraceae bacterium
CACCGTCACGTGAATCCCCGCCATGACCTGCAGGGCTGCCTCGTGCAGCGCCGGATCGCCGCTGCCCACGAGGGTCGCGTCCACGATCTGCGGCACCTGGGGCATGGCCGCCTTGACGAGGGCGATGTTGGAGATCACGCAGATGTTGCTCACCAGCCCGACAAATTCCACGCTTTCATACAGTTCGGCGCGCGCCGCCAGGTACTCGGCCAGCTCCAGCGAGCCGAAGGTGGGCTTGCAAAAGGACAGGTCCTCGGGGCGCTTGCGTTCGGCTACGGGGCCAAAGAGCTGCCAGCCGGGCGTGCCTTCGATGCAGTGGGGCACGGGCAGGTGCTTCCCTTCCTCCGTCTCCATGTAGTTCGTGCCGTGGGTGTCCATCGTGAAGATGACCTGGCCGGCCTCGCCCAGCGCGTGGTAGGCGTCTATCCTGGCGGCGATGGGTGCCGCGAGCTTTTCGGCGCCGGGGAAGCCGAGCGCCCCGTCGACGAAGTCCTTCTGATAATCGATGACCAGCAAAAGTTTTTTCTGCATGCCGATGTCTACCTCGCTGCCTGTTTTCGTTGCCGCGCGCGTGCGAAACCCGCCTCCCGCGACCGCACATGTGCGGGCATCCTGGCCAACACGCGCCGCTATACCCGTCGGCCGCGTCCTTATCGGGAGCGCGCGGTCATGTCGTCGCGGCCTGCGGGGGCGGGGCGGCTGCGCTGTCGCGCTCTGCGAGGCGCACGGCCTGGCAGTCGCGTCCACCGAAGGGCGCACGGGCCGCGCCGCCCGCGGGGATGCACATACTTGCGCGCACGCTGAGGGGGCGGCGGCCCGCATGCCCTCGCCTATCCCAGTATCCGCGCCGCCAGGGCCGCCGCCTCCGCCTCGATGCCCGGTACCTGCTCGATGCTGCCCGGATCGTTGGCCGTGGCCAGCAGCGCGAAATGCCCCGGCAACACGAAATTTTTATTCATGCACATGGCGCCCAGCACCTGCTGCGCCACGATGTCGCCGCCGCTATACCCGGAAACCACCAGCGCGTAGACGCTTTTGCGACTGAAATCGTGCGTGCGGAACACCGCCGTCAGCCGGTTGATGAACGCGGACAGGTTGGCGCTGACCGCATCGTTGTAGTTCGGGCAGATGAGCACGACCGCATCGCAGTCGATGATGGCCGGATACACTTTTTCTACCATAACTCCGCCGTAAAAGCAAGAGGAATTTTCGCCGAAATGCAGGCATTCCTCGTACTTGCAGCCCCGGCAATCCCACAGCTGTCCGTTGCGGATGGAGATCTCCTCCACGTCGGCCCGGCCCGCCAGGTGCGCGGCCGTCATCTCCCACAGGCGCAGGCTGTTGGAGGTTTTGCGGATGCCGGCGTGGACCGCCAGCACGGCGGGTCTCGGCTTCAGGCGGCGCGCAAATGTCAGGAGTTTTTCGGTCAGTTCGCGCGCGCTCTGGATATAGGCCTGCAGCGTCGTACTCCGCAAAAGACGGGCCTGCACGGTGAAGTTCTGGAGGCTGCCGGTTCCCTCCACCAGGGGTTTTCCGGGGAAGCAGCAGCCGGCGCCGTTGGCGGCGAAGGCCAGGCGGCGGGCGGCGTCCTTCGTGTAGAGGTCACTGCTGCCGTCGAGCAGGATGCAGCCCACGGCCTCCTCGAGGCCGTGGGGGCGGCGGCGCAGGTAGCCGATCAGCCTCGTCAGGTCCAGGTTGATGCCGCCTTCGTCCAGCGCGCAGGCAAAGAGGAGGCGGCTGCCGCGCAGCCTGTCCGCGTCTCCAAGTTCCATGAAGGCGGAGAGGCTTAAAACGCCGTCGGGCCGCCGGCCGAGGGCGGTCTCGGCGTAGGCAAGGGCCTCGCCGAGCACGTGGTCGAGGCGTGTGGGCGCGCCGGCCGCCTCGGCGGGTAGATAGACGATGTACCAGGGTGGCATGCGCGCCTCCTTTCTCTCGTGTCGACGGGTGATGGCGGTGATGATGGCTTGCAGGGCCGCGAGCCGTATGGATTGGGCCGGCGGTGACAGCGTGCCGGCGTGGTGGTCCGCAGCGCTCGGATGTGATGGCAGCGTGCCGGTACCGGGAAACGCAGGCAGCCGATGTGATCGCGGCACGATGACTCGAAAACTCGCAGGATGTCGAACGTGGCATGGCCTCGCGGCACGGCGGCCCGCGGAGTCCAAATGCGGGGTGGTGGCAGTGGCGGGTTACAGGGGCATGGTCCGCAGGGTCTCGTAGGCCCTTTCGATGCGGCGGTACAGCGGCGCGGGCAAGGGAAGATCCGCCTCGGTCACGGTGTCCGCGCCCTGCAGCCGGTTTTTCTGCCCCAGGAAGGCGCCGTCGGCGCCTCGGCCCACGTAGACGGAGCTGTAGTGCCAGCGGCCCGTGAGCAGGTCGATGACGGACATGGCGCCGGAGGAAATGGCGGGCGCCAGATAGGGCTTGAAGCCCAGGGCCCGCACGGCCTGGTTGGCCTCCACCGTCTGCCTTGTCAAGGCCAGGGAAGTCTCCTCATCGTAGTCTGTGATGCTGTCTGCAAGGACGAGGTCCTGCCCGTGCGGGCCGTAGGCCCGCCCTTCCTCGGCGTAGCGGGCAAAGCGGGGATTCCGGGCGGCGAAGTACAGCGCCCGCCTGTGCATGACGCCCAGGCCGAATCCCCGCACCTGGCCCGGCATCAGGCCGCCGGCCGTCAGGGCCGCCTTGCACAGCGGGTCCACCGGGTCGGAGACCACGCCGAAGATGCCCTGGAAGCCGGCCGCCCCGGCCATCGCGGCGTACTTTTCCACCAGGGGGCGGTTGGCCGACAGCTGCATCATGCGCACATCTCCCGTCGCACCTACGGGCGGCACGCCGCGGCTGGCGCAGAACAGAAAGAGATCGCAGTCGAAGAGCTCCCCCTCCGTCACGCATACGACCCGCGGGAGGAGGCGGGACGCAGGGGC
>CAZDUM010000044.1:3021-7953 GCA_964508645.1 uncultured Oscillospiraceae bacterium
CCCATCTCCATCTCGTAGCGGGCGCAGACCTTTTCATCCATATCCCAGATACCGATGCGGTCGAGGAGGCCGCCGCCCAGCAGGCGCAGGCCCAGCAGGAGGGTGGCGCCCACATCGCCCAATGCCAATATGTTGACGCGTAAGCCGGCGGCCGGGAGCGGGCGCGGCAGTCGGAGGGAATCCGCCTCGCGGCACAGGTCCCGCAGCGTGTATGCGGATGTGCGCATCGAAACTCCTTTCTGCCGTATCTCAGCGGAACAGGCGCCGCAGCCGCAGGAGGCGCTGCATATCCTTTTCGACGTACACGGAGGCGGCGACATTCTCATCGTAGGCGACGTGCCCGCCCAGGTCGGGCCGCTTCGGCTGCGTGATGACCTCGCCCAGCCTCTTCAGCGTCAGCTTGCGCTCGAACTCGGCCTGGTACTCCTCCTCCAGCGTGCGCAGGATGCTATGGGCGTTTTCCAGGCAGACCATGGAGTACTCGTACATGTCGCGGTTCGACGCGCCGGCCAGGAAGGTCGGCGCCGTGTACGGCAGGATGAGGTTGAGCGACGGGATGCGGCCCCGGCTGACCCGCATATCCCGGTCCTTGATACCGTCCCCGCCGATGTAGGGGTAGATGGCGGTCTCGTCGATCCAGCACTTGAGGTTCGGCAGGAAGTAGGCGCTGTCGACCGTGCGCTCCTTGACCGTCATCATGTCCCGGCCCCGGCCCGTCAGCACCCCGACGACCGTCTCGACCACCTCCACGCCGTTTTCCTTGAGGATGGGGTCCAGCTCCTTCATGCGGTACCCCTTGTGCAGCAGGTCGTCCACGAGGATGACCGGCCGGTTGAAGGAGCGGATGGTCTTGACCTGGGTGTCGAGGGCGGAGTAAAAGCTGCTCTCCTCGATGGAGAATCCCGTCAGGTCGCCGTAGAAGTATTTCTCGGTGTGCAGGGCCTTCGTGACGGTATTCGGTACCGCGACATCGGAGAGTACCTTGCCGAAAGGCACCGCCATGTACGGCCCGTAGATCTTTTGCTGGGTGGGGGTCTCCGGCACGTGATTCAGGCGCGTGATGCGCTGGATCATCTTGTGGTGCATGATGCCGGCGTTGAAGGTGAGGAGCAGCTCGCCGGGGAACATGGTCGTGAGCGCGCGGAGCAGCCGGTTGTGGGCCTCCTCGATCGCCCGCAGCACGCGGGGGTTTTTGTCCAGGGGATGTTTGATGAGGGTCTCGACATTCTTGAACAGGATGACGGGGGATTTCATGTTGACCGCCAGGAGGGCGCGCTGGCCGCGGGGGGCGATGTTGACGAAGCCCTGCTTCTCGAATACCTCCAGGCTCTTGCTCCCCTGGCCTCCTTCCTCGCAGGGGTGATAGACGACATAGGTGTAGTCCCTTGCGAGCAGGGAGGAGAGGACCTCCGTCAGGAGAATCTGCGACAGGCCCTGTATGGTGCTCTTGCGGCTGCAGTACAGGCCGCCCAGCACGGCGATGCCGCCCGCCGCCTGCGCGCGTATGAAGGTGGCGATGTCCTGGTCGTTGAACTCCCGCAAAAGGTCGATGCTGTCGAGGTGGTGCACCGCCGCCAGCGCTACGATGCGGTCATCGCGTTTCCCGTCTCGAATGACGACGGTCATCACGTCCGGCCGCTCCAGGTAGGCGGCTATGCGCTCGCAGGAAAACCCCCGGGCGGTCAGCTCGTCCGCCAGATCGTCGAGGGCCGCGGCACCGCGCTTTTGATACGAACCGATGCTGATGTCCTGCGTCTGTATGATGTGCTTGTAGGCCGGCTCGCGCAGGTAGAGGCTGTTCTCCGTGATGTAGTTCTGGGCGACCGGATCGATGAGGTTGGAGATGTCCCGGTTGAGGTCGATGTTCTCGCGGATGCGCGTGGAGCTGATGTCCTCGTAGTAGGCCGCGAGGTGCAGGTTGATGACCCGCCCGCTGATGGGGTAGCGCCTGGCGCGCCGCTTCCCCTTCTGCCCCTTTTGCTCGGCACTGGCCCGCTTGAAGATGATGTGGTTGAAGCTGTGGATGGAGTCCGGGGCTGGCGGTGTGCGGTAGCAGGAGGCGTTCTCGATGACATCGCTGCCGGCGACGAAGTAAAGCTCCCGTCCGGCGAACAGCTCCTTGAGGCGTCTGAGGTCCGAGGGGTTGGCGATGTTGACGGGAATGTCGTCGGGGAAGATGTAGATGTTTTCCTCGTCGGCCACCGACATGCCCATGATGCGGCGGCGCTGCAGGCGGGGCTGGGTCTTTTTCGACCAGCTGAACTCGTCGAGCGCTAGGTAGACCTCGCAGCCCATGTTGCGGATCTCGCGGGCGATGGCCTTGTGGCTGAGGCTGAACGGGTCGAAGGTGCCGGGGAAGAAGGCGATCTTCTGGGCGACCGGCATGTTGAACGCGCCGGTATCCACCTCGTACTGGGAGATGAAGCGGTATATCTGGTTCAGGACCGCGGCCGTGTGGAAGAAGTCCAGCTCCGTATCCTCCAGATTGTCGTAGAGGGTCAGGACCTTCTTCGCGCAGTGGCGGAAGATCCGGGCCTTCTCCTCCAGGGAGAGGCGGCGGGAGCCGAAGACGTGCACGCCGAGGGACCACAGGGCCTCCTGGCTGATGATGCGGTTGTAGTTCGCCGCGCCGCGGATGATCATGTTGATGAGGCGCGTACGGCGGGCCTCGGTGGCGGCTTCCGGCTCCGCATCCCCGAAGTTTTCCCGGTAGATGTGGTAGTACTCCAGCATGACGCCGAAGGTGTGCAGGGCTGCGGAGGCCACCTGGCCGCCGGTGCCCTCCAGGAATTTTTCAAGGTCGTCGATCAGTTCGTCGAGCTCCTGCGGCGGCAGGTGGAGCATGAGAATGCCGAGATAGTTGGGAATGTACTTGGAGAACTGGTAGTCGCCGATCTCCAGACCTTTTCCCAGTTCGACGGCGATCTCGTTTCTCTGCTCCAGTGGCATGTGGCCGATGATAGACAGAAGTCCCATGCCGGCGCTGCGGCGCACGGTGACCGTCTCGCTGACCTTCGCGAGGTTGCCGAGGTGGGTGGCCACGTGCAGTGCCTGCCCATCGTCGGGATTCGTCCGCAGGTAGTCCAGCATGAGGCGGATGTTGGCGATCTTGACGGGCCAGGGCGTCTGGGCCTTCAGGTTGTCGAGGTACATATCCGACAGCGCCTCGCGGGAGAGGCTGCGGTCCGGGTCGAGGCCCATGCAGCTCTTGATCTCGCGCAGGTACTCGGTATCCTCCCGATCCGTCTCGTCCCAGCGGGCCTCGGCCTCCTGCCCATCGTCCATGTTGATGTAGGCGCGCTCCACGGCGCCGGCCTCCTCGTTGCGGCGGTGAAAGTGGTGGCGCAGCGCGATGGCGGTCAGGGAGAGGCTCATATCGGCTTCCTCCTGTACCCGCTCGGCGAAGGCGAGCATCCGCGCCGTCTGCGTCTTATTGCAGAAGACCTCGGGGATGCTGATGGCCGCCTGCAGGAGGGCGGATTTGTTCTCGTACGTCAGGTCGTCCCGCTCGTACCAGGTCAGCAGGGCGTCGATGTAGCCGTCGCGGTCCTGGGGCCGGCAGGTGACCAGCAGCGTGAGGAGAACGTATTTCAGGCTGTCGCCCATCCAGCGCTTGTGCTGGTCCGTCAGCTTGCGGTCCGGGCAAAGGATGGTGTGCAGGACCTCGGTCCAGAGGCTGAGGTTGGTGACCTTCTTCGGGGGGAGGTCGACGCCCGCCGGCAGCTCCTTCGTGTATTCGATGTTGAAGCGGGCGATGATGCGGCCGATGATGTTGCCGGCCTGGGTGCGGATGTCGCTCTCGCGGTGGGCCAGGAGCTCGGTGAGGAAGCGCAGGGTCATCAGCTTCTGCTTCTCGGTCATGTAGGTGGAGTATTCGCCCAGGATGGACACGTAGGTGCGGAGGTTCTTCCACTGCTTTTCGCTGCGGGCGGACTCGAGGAAGTCGCTGAACTCCTCCTCGTGGTAAAAGCGATTCATCAGGCGGATGTTGTGGTCGACGGCGGCGAACTTCATCGCGGTGACGATCTCGTCACCCTGGAGGAGGGCGCGGTCCTTGTGCGGGCGGGGGGCGGGGCGCGCCGGGATGGGGGCAGGTACGGCGGGCAGCGCGGTGACGACGCCCAGGTCCTCCATGTAGTCCTCGAAGTCCTTGAGTTTATTGTAGACGCGGCGGTAGCGCAGCTCCTTGGCGGCGTCCACGTTGTCCAGCTTGTGCAGGATCACCTGGAAGGCGTCGGCTAAGGAGTAAAAGTGCACGATCTCGGTGCCCGACGCGTCGCGGCTGCTCTTCACGCGGAAGTCGGCGTAGATGAGGATGAGGGACTCGGCGGACAGGTTCTCGAGCTCCAGGTCCCAGGTGGAGTGGTTGGTGGCAATGTGGCCGATGAGGGGCATGCGGAAACGCTCGAAGCAGTGGTCGGTGTAGTAGTAGTGGAGGTAGGGGATGCGCCGCTCCTCGCTCTTTTTGCAGCCGTACTTGCCGATGTCGTGGCCGGCCGCGGCGCCGGATACGAGGGCCAGGTCGACGGGCACGCCGAGGGCGGCGAGCTGCCGGGCCACGTGCATGGCGACGTAGTGGACGCCGGCGATGTGGCCGAGGGTGTTGTAGGGGGTGATCTCCACGCCGATGCGCATGAACTCGTAGACGCTCTGGCTGCGGGCCATGTGCTCGAAGCGGCGGTACTCGCTGGTGTAGTGGCCGGCCGCGACTTCCTCCAGCGTCAAAAGGTGCATGTCGACGGTCGGGTCGAAGGGGAGGGTGCGCCGCTCGTACTGAAAGAGGAGGCGAAGCAGGCGCAGGAAGAAGATGCGGCCCCGCTCGTAGAGCTTGTCGTTGGCGGGGGTGCGCTTCTCCGGAAAGAGCTGGCCCAGCACATAGTTGTAGGTGTAGGCGGGCCAGCCGGCAGGCGGCGCCGTGTCGGCGCCTGCCGG
>CAZDUM010000044.1:8053-9147 GCA_964508645.1 uncultured Oscillospiraceae bacterium
GACTCCAGAAAATTCCGAATGAGGACGGGCATATACACGTTCAGCTCGAAGTTGCCCTGGGAGGCGGCCAGGCCCACGGCTACGTCGTTGGCGATCACCTGCACGCAGACCATCGTCAGGGCCTCGCACTGGGTGGGATTGACCTTGCCGGGCATGATGGAGCTGCCCGGTTCGTTCTCCGGGATCGTGATCTCGCCGATGCCGCAGCGCGGTCCGCTGGCCAGCCAACGCACATCGTTGGCGATCTTCATCAGGTTGGCGGCCAGCGCTTTTATCCCGCCGTGCGCGAAGACGAGCGCGTCCTTGCTGGTCAGGCTGTGAAACTTGTTGGGTGCCGTCTCGAAGGCGGTGCCCGTCTTCTCGGCGATGCAGGCGGCCACGGTCTCCGCGAAGCCGGGCGGGGCGTTGAGGCCCGTGCCCACCGCCGTGCCGCCCAGCGCCAGCCGCCTGAGGCCGGGCAGTGCCGTCTCGATCATGCCGATGCCATCCTCGACCATGCGCCGCCAGCCGCTGATCTCCTGTCCCAGGGTCAGTGGAGTGGCGTCCTGCAGGTGGGTTCTGCCGATCTTGATGATGTCCGCGTATGCCGTCTCCAGCTCCCGCAGGGTCTGCGCCAGGGCCCGCGCCGGCGGGAGGAGTTCGCGCTCGATCGTCAGGACGGCCGCAACGTGCATGGCCGTGGGGAAGGTGTCATTGCTGCTCTGGGACATGTTCACATGGTCGTTGGGATGAATCACATGTCCGTCTATATCGCCCAGTATCTCGTTGGCGCGGCGGGCGATGACCTCGTTGGCGTTCATATTGCTCTGGGTGCCGCTGCCGGTCTGGAAGACGACCAGCGGGAAGTGGTCGTCCCATGTGCCGGCCGCCACCTCGTCGGCGGCCTGGCAGATCGCCTGCATCCAGGGCGCCGGCAGCCTGCCCAGGCGGTAATTGGCCTGGGCCGCGGCGTATTTGACCACGCCGAAGGCATGGATCACGGCGCGCGGCATGCGGTCGCCGATGCGGAAGTTCTCCAGGCTCCGCTGCGTCTGGGCGCCCCAGTAGCGGTCGGCGGGGACGTGCATCTCCCCCATCGTGTCGTGTTCTATGCG
>CAZDUM010000044.1:9247-10429 GCA_964508645.1 uncultured Oscillospiraceae bacterium
CCCTGCCGCACGGCCTCGTCGGCCACGGCCTTGGCGACGGTGCCCACCACCCGCTCGTCAAAAGGATCCGGCAGCACATAATCGGGCCGCAGCTCCTCCGGCGGGATGACGCTGGCCAGCCCCCGCGCCGCCGCCTCCTTCATCTCCTCCGTCACGCGGCTGGCGCGCACATCCAGCAGCCCCCGAAAGATGCCCGGAAAGGCGAGCACATTGTTGACCTGGTTCGGAAAATCGGAGCGGCCCGTGCCTACGACGGCCGCACCTGCCTCCACGGCCAGCTGCGGCATGATCTCCGGCACGGGGTTCGCCATGGCCAGCACGATGGGGTCGGCGGCCATCGAGCGCACCATGTCCTGCGTCAGAACGCCCGGCCCGGATACCCCGATGAAAATATCCGCCCCGCGAATGACATCCGCCAGACTCCCCTTCTTTTGCGCCTTATTGGTCAGGCGGCTCATCACTTCCTTCTCCGGATTGTTGGTGGGGGCGCCCCGGTAGATGGCGCCGTGGCGGTCGCAGAGGATGACATCGCCGAAACCGAGCCTCTGCACCAGCCGCGCGATGGAGATGCCCGCCGCGCCGGCGCCGTTGATGACGATTCGCAGGTCGCCCATCCTCGGTTCGCGCCCCGTGAGTTTCACCGCGTTGAGGAGGGCTGCGGAGGCGATGATGGCCGTCCCGTGCTGGTCGTCGTGAAAAACGGGCACATCACAGCGTTCGATGAGTTGCCGCTCGATCTCGAAGCAGCGGGGGGCGCTGATGTCCTCCAGATTGATGCCGCCAAAGCTCTTGGAGATGTTGAGGATGGTCTCGACGATGACCGTGGGATCCTTGGAATCCACGCAGATGGGGATGGCGTCGATGTCGGCAAAACGCTTAAACAGGGCGCATTTTCCCTCCATGACCGGCATGCTCGCGGCGGGCCCGATATCGCCGAGACCCAGCACCGCCGTGCCGTCCGTGATGACCGCGACGAGGTTGCCTTTTCTCGTGTAGGTGTAGGCCAGCGACTCGTCCTTTTGAATCTCCAGGCACGGTTCCGCCACGCCCGGCGTGTAGGCGACGGCCAGCTCCTCCCGGTTGTTGATCGGCGCCCTGGAGACGACCTCGATCTTGCCCTTCCATTCCTCGTGCTTCTGCAATGCGATCTCTCTGCTCGTCATCGTGTTTTCTCTCCTCCTC
>CAZDUM010000045.1:0-2982 GCA_964508645.1 uncultured Oscillospiraceae bacterium
TTAAAGTATGACTATGTATGAAGGAAAGGAGCCTATACAATGGAAAACGTCAAGGTCATTATCTGGGGTCTCGGTGCGATGGGCGGCGGCATGGCCGATATGCTGCTGCAGAAGAAGGGTGTCGACATCGTCGGCGTGGCCGGTCGCGGCAAGAAGATCGGCACATCCATGTATGACTACATCAAGACCGAGCGGGGCGACAGGCCGGATGTGATCATCCAGGCCGCCGAGGATGTCATCAAGCCGGGCGCCGCGGACATCGTGCTGCTGTGCACCGACTCTTTTACGAAGAACGCATTTCCAAAGCTGAAATTCATCATGGAGCAGGGCATCAATGTCATCACCTCGGCGGAGGAGATGGCGTATCCGGCGGCCAAGGAGCCGGAGCTGACCGCGGAACTGGACAAGATCGCGAAGGCGAACGGCGTATCCTGCCTGGGCACCGGCATCAATCCGGGCCACATCATGGACCTGCTGGTGCTGGTGATGACCGGCTGCATGGTGGATGTGGAGCATATCCTCTCGCGCCGTGTCAATTCTCTGTCGCCCTTCGGGCCGGCTGTCATGGAGGAGCAGGGCATCGGCATCAGCGTGGAGGAGTTCCAGAAGCGGAAGGCGGAGCACACCATGGCGGGCCATGTGGGATTCGCGGAGTCCGTGGGCATGATGGCGGAGGGCCTGGGCCTGAAGGTCGAGAAGTTCTCGCAGGACATGAATCCCATCACCACCGATGTGGACCGGAAGTCGCCTTACGGGTTCGCGGCGGCCGGTTCCTGTGCGGGCGTGGCCATGGAGGCGGATGCGACCTTAAGCAACGGGATGCAGATCCGGATGGAGCATCCGCAGCAGATCGAGCCGGAGCAGGTGGGCGTGCAGACGGGTGATTATGTCATCATCAAGGGTACGCCGAGCATCAACATGGTCAATTCGCCGGAGGTGGAGGGCGGCCTGGGCACCATCGCCATGTGCGTCAACATGATCCCGCAGGTCATCAACGCGGAGCCGGGCCTGCACACCATGCTCACCCTGCCGATTCCGCGGGCGCTGATGGGCGACATCCGGGAGCGGATCAATCCGGACAAGAAGATCGTGAAATAGGGCGGCATTGTTCGATCCGGCGGCGCGCCGACTTCCCGCCGAGGATGCCGCCGGGCGGCCCTGCCGGCCCTGGCCGGCAGCTTTTGCTGAGAAACGATGGCGATATTATGACCCTGCGGGGCCTGTACACATAGAGGAGGAGCGATACCATGGCTAAAAAAGGAGATTGGGTCCGCATCCATTCCGTCGTCCTGAAGGCGGCGGAGCGGACGGCCAGGCTGCCGGAGGACACGCAGAAGTGCGACCTGGAGATGTGGACCAAGGGAACCCTGCTGGCGGATGCCGAGATCGGCGATACCGTCACCGTGGAGACGGCCGTGGGGCGGTTGGCGACGGGGACTCTGGTCGAGGTCGGCCCTTACTATACCCACAGCTACGGCAAATTCGTGCCGGAGATCATCGAGATCGACAAGCAGCTTAGGGCCATCATGGGAGGTGAGCGGGCATGACGCTGGCGAAGGATTACGATTCCGTCATGGGGCGGTCGAATGAAATCATGAAGAAGGCGCTGGGCCTCGACTACACCGAGTTTGAATCCGGCTCCGTGGCCTTCGACTATGAGGCGCTGATGCGTTCCACCGGGTACACGCTGGAGGAAGTGGCGCAGATTCAATCCAGAACCGCCGTGGGCAATACCCCGCTCATCGAGCTGCGAAACATCTCGGCGCTGTCCAGGAAGTATGCCAAGCCCGGCTTCGGGGCCCGTATCTTCGCAAAAGACGAGGCAGCGAACGCTTCCGGCAGTTTCAAGGCGAGGCGAGCAGCCTGCGCGGTGGCCCATGCCAAGAAACTCGGCTATGCGGGCGTCATCGCGGCTACATCCGGCAACTACGGCGCCGCCGTGGCGTCGCAGGCGGCCATGCAGGGACTGAAGTGCATCATCGTGCAGGAGTGCTACGATTCCAAGGGCGTCGGGCAGCCGGAGATCGTGGAGAAGGCCCGGAAATGCGAAGCATACGGCGCGGAGGTCATCCAGCTGACGGTGGGGCCGGAGCTGTTCTATACCTTCCTGTCCGTGCTGGAGGATACGGGATATTTCAACGCTTCCCTCTACTCGCCGTTCGGCGTGGCGGGCATCGAGACGCTGGGCTATGAGATCGCCGTGCAGTGCCGGGAGCTGGTGGGCAAGGACCCGGAGATGGTGGTCTGCACCAACGCCGGCGGCGGCATGATGACCGGTACGGCCCGGGGCCTGCTCAAGGCGGGCTGCACCAAGACGCAGCTGGTGGCGGCGTCCATCGACCTGACGGGGCTGCACATGGCCTCCGATACCCAGTTCAATAAAAAGTCCTGCACCACCGGGCACACCGGCTTCGGCGTGCCCTACGCCACCGATCCGGACCACTCCGATGTGCCTCGCTCCGCGGCGCGGCCGCTGCGGTACATGGACCGCTATGTCACGGTGAAGCAGGGCGATGTGATGTATATCACCGAGGCGCTGGCCAATCTGGAGGGCCTGGAGAGAGGTCCCGCGGGGAACACGGCGCTGGCGGCCGCCTTCTCCCTGGCGCAGGAGCTGCCGGAGGATGCGGTGGTGGTCATCAGCGAGACCGAATACACCGGCGCCGGTAAACACATCCAGCCGCAGATGGATTTTGCGCGGGAAAACGGCATCGACATACGCTTCGGCGACCCGAACAAGGAGGACAAGCCCGGGGTGAACCTGATTTTGCCATCTGACCCGAGCCTGATCCGCCACGAGGAGGCGGATTTGAACCACTTCCGTCGGTCGCTCATCCATAAGGCCATCGAGAAGTCGCCCGTGTCGGACCCGGCACAGCTCACGGAGGCGGACATCGCGTTCCTGGCGGTGGAGACGAAGACGGATGCGGCTTTCGTGAAGGAGACCCTGGGGCTGTAGGGCGGCGGCAAGCGAGCCGGCGC
>CAZDUM010000045.1:3082-10306 GCA_964508645.1 uncultured Oscillospiraceae bacterium
CCGGCGCGGGAGGGTGTCTGCATACCCTGGGCGCTGCGAGTGCGCCCGCTGAAGGTGCGCGAGCCGCCACATCAGATATGAGATGCCGCCGGCGCGAACCTGTGGGCCGGCCCGCTGAAAGTCTGACAGCCATGGGTGATAGGGAGGATAGAATGAAACGCGAAGATGATTTTGAAGAGAGAAGGCAGCATATCGCCGGCCTTTCGGATCAGGAGCTGTACGACCGCTTCTGGGCGCTGACGGCGCAGGTCGTGGACCCGCTGCTGGAGCTGGGCCGCAGGAACACCACGCCGTCCATCGAGCGCTCGGTGCTGCTGCGCATGGGTGTCTCCTCGCTGGACACGCAGAAGATCGTGCAGGGTTGCATGGATCGGGGTCTGATGGGACACGGCGCCGGCCATGTGGTATATAAGGTCGCCAAGGCCAAGGATCTTTCCATCCGTGAAGCCAGCATCCGCCTGGCCCAGGGAGAATACTGGGACGAGGCGGTCGCGATGTTTAAGGGTACGACTACGCAACACGAAGGGGAGGATTAGCCATGGCAGACATCGAACTGAAACCCAATGAAAAGCTGGATGTCCGGGAAATCCTGAAGGACATCGACAAATATGAGCCTCGGCGGCGCGGCTGGACCTGGCGCAAGCCGGCTCCCAACCTGAAGATGGGGCCTTTCACCTACCATGACGTGTCAGAGCCTCTGAAGAACGGGGTGGGCCTGCCGCCGGCCAAGTATTTCGGGGACATCGACCCGCAGCCCCTGCCGGTCATCACCACCGAGATCGCGTCCGGCCGCTTCGAGGACGATATCCGCCGGATGCGCATGGCGGCTTGGCACGGCGCCGACCACATCATGGTCATCCGCCACATGGGCCAGTCGCACATCGATGGACTGATGGAGGGCACGCCCCAGGGAATCGGCGGCATTCCCATCACCCGCAAGCAGATTCGGGCCCAGAGGAAGGCGCTGGACATCATCGAGGACGAGGTGGGCCGGCCGATCAACTACCACTCCTATGTGTCCGGGGTGGCCGGTCCGGAGGTGGCCGTCATGTTCGCCGAAGAGGGCATCAACGGCGCCCATCAGGACCCGCAGTACAATGTTTTGTACCGCGACATCAACTGCGTCCGCTCCTTCGTAGACGCCTGCGAATCCAAAAAAATCATGGCCTGGGCCGATATTTTGCAGATCGACGGCGCGCACAATGCGAACGCCACCGCCCGGGAGGCGTGGAAGGTGATGCCGGAACTGATCGTGCAGCACGCCATCAACGCGCTTTTCTCGGAAAAGGTCGGCATCAAGCCGGATCACATCGCCCTGTCCACGGTGCCGCCGACGGCGACCCCGGCGCCCTGTATGTACATGGACCTGCCCTACGCGGTGGCCCTGCGGGATTTCTGCGGACGGTATAAGATGCGGGCCCAGCAGAACACCAAGTACATCTGCTCCTCCGTGCGGGAGGCGACGGTCACCCATGTGATGAATATGTTCATCTCCAAGCTGACCAGCGCGGACATCCAGTCCACCATCACGCCGGACGAGGGGCGGAACGTGCCCTGGCACATCTATAATATCGAAGCCTGCGATAATGCCAAGCAGGCGC
The DNA here is from genome assembly GCA_964508645.1 of uncultured Oscillospiraceae bacterium. GTDB lineage: Bacteria > Bacillota > Clostridia > Peptostreptococcales > Anaerovoracaceae > RGIG7179. Next base: position 4,684 of record CAZDUM010000045.1, read on the forward strand.
TCATCGGCATGGACGGCCTGATGGAGATGGTCGAGCTGAAAAAGGACGGCCCGCTGCCGGAGATGGTGCGCGAGATCAAGGAGCGCGCGGTTCTCTTCATGGAGGAGATCGTGGAGGTCGGCGGGTATTTTCAGGCCGTGCAGGAAGGCTTCTTCGTGGATTCGGCAAAATACCCCGAGCGGAACGGGGACGGCATCGCCCGCAAGATCGACGGCGGCGTCGGCTACGGCTACATCTTCGAGCGGGAGGACGACTATATGGCTCCCGTGACGGCCCACTTCGGGTATAACAATGTGGCGCAGTACGGCGGCGATCCGGCGGATCCGGCGGCGCTCATCGGCGGCTGCACCTTCGAGGACCGGAGCAAGATCGTCTTCATTGACGAGCTGGACGAGGAGGACTGCGTGGACCGCCGTCTGGAAAAGGTGGAAAAGTACCTGGACGGCGAGGCCATCAAGCCGGAGATGGAGTGGTGCGGCGACGGCGTGGTGCTTCTGACCATGATGATTCCGGCGGACGTGAGGACGGCGGAAGCCACCGCTCTGGAGATCGGCCGGCGGCTGGGCCTGGAGAACCCGGAGGTCAACAGCAAGGAAGTCATGCAGATGGCGGAGGGCACGCGGATCGAGATGAAGGGGCGCATTCCCTTCGATGTGGACCCGACCACCCTGGAGATTCCGCCGGAGCCGCATCATCTGGACGACGAGACGCTGTACAAGGAGTTCTCGGAGCATCCGATGGTGGTGGTCTGCGGCACGGTGGGCGAGGATGAACACTCGGTCGGCCTGCGCGAGATCATCAATATCAAGCATGGCGGCATCGAGAAGTGGGGTGTCAAGGTGAACTACCTGGGGACCTCGGTGCCGGTGGAAAAGCTGGTGGATGCGGCGATCGAGCTGAATGCCAACGCGATCCTGGCCTCCACCATCATCTCCCACGATAACATTCACTATAAGAATATGAAGCGCATCAACGACCTGGCCATCGAGAAGGGCATCCGCGACAAGGTCATCATTGCGGCCGGCGGGACCCAGGTCGTGCCGGAGGAAGCGGTCAAGACGGGCATTGACGCCGGCTTCGGCAGGGACTCCCACGGCATCGACGTGGCGACCTTCCTGGCCGAGGAGGCCATGCGGCGGCGGGGCGAACTGTAGCTGCAGCTGTAGCAGGCTGTGGACCGCATAGCGCGGCGGAAGTACCTGGAGACGGAGCGCGATATGCTTTTCCGAAACCGTGAGACGCTGCACCGCGCGGTGGAGACGTTTCAAGAAACGACGACCGAACAGGTCCTGCACATCGGGACGAAAAGTTTCGCGCCGGATTTTACGATCCGGCGATCGGACGGGACGCTGTTTTACTGGGAGCACTGCGGCATGACGGGGAGTGAAACCTATATGCAGCGCCACAAGGTGAAGCTTTCCATGTACGAAAGCATCGGCATCGTTCCCTGGAAGAATCTGATCGTCACATACGATGATCCGCAGGGCTGTGTGCGTCTCAGCGTCATCGAGAGCGAGATTCGCAACAAACTGCTTTGATGGAAAACCTTGACGGAACGCCTTGATGGAAAGCCATGAAGGGACGCCTTGATGGAAGGCTTTGATGGAAGGTTTTGATGTGACGCCCTGATGGAACACCCTGAAGGAAAGCGAGGTTCGCGCGTGAAGGTTGATGTCCTGGTAGCTGAAATCGGCTCCACCACGACGGTGGTCAACGCCTTTATGAATTTAGAGACCGACGAGCCGTTGTTTTGGGGGCAGGGGCAGGCGCCGACCTCGGTCCTGGACGGTGACGTGCGCATCGGGCTGCAAGGCGCGATCGAGGATCTTTGCCGGAAAAAGAAGATCGACCGCCTGGAATACGACGAGATGCTGGCCACATCCTCGGCGGCCGGCGGCCTGAAGATGACCGTTCACGGCCTGGTCTACGACATGACGGCCAAGGCGGCCAAGGAGGCGGCTTTGGGGGCCGGCGGCATCATTCACTACATCACAGCCGGCAGGCTGCGCCGCACGGACCTGGCTAAAATCAAGGAGATCAACCCGAACCTGATTCTCATCGCGGGCGGCGTGGATTACGGAGAGCGGGAGACGGCGCTGGAAAATGCGGAAAAGATCCGTTCGCTGGGTCTGCATACGCCGGTCATATATGCCGGCAATATCGAGAACCAGGAGGAGATGGCGCTGATCTTTGACGAGGAGAGCGGTCAGCAGCTCTACAATGTGGAAAACGTCTACCCCAAGATAGACACCCTCAATGTGGAGCCTTGCCGCCGCATCATCCAGGACGCCTTCGAGGAGCACATCACCCAGGCGCCCGGCATGGAACACGTGCGCGACATGGTCAGCGGCCCCATCATCCCCACACCCGGCGCCGTCATGGAATGTACGAAGCTGCTGTACGACTGCATCGGCGACCTCATCGTGCTGGATGTAGGCGGCGCCACCACGGATCTGCACTCGGTAGCCACCGAATCCGATCGAATCGCCCGCATCATGGTCGCGCCGGAGCCGAAGGCCAAGCGCACCGTTGAGGGGGATCTGGGCGTCTATGTCAACCGCATGAAGGTCATCGAGTCCATCGGCGAGGAGCAGATGCGCAAGGATTGCGAAAAGATGGGCATCGACCTTAACGCCACCCTGGCCTCCTATGCGGCCATCCCGAAGACCGAGGCGGAGGTCAAGCTGGTGGAGCGGCTCACCCTGGAGGCTGTCCTCAAAGCGGCCGAACGTCACGCCGGCACCATTCGCTATATCTACGGGCCGTCGGGCCGTAGCGCGGTGGCCGAGGGGAAGGACCTGACCCAGGTAAAATACATCGTCGGCACCGGCGGTGCCCTGACGCGACTGCCGCACCGCGTGGAGATCATGCGGGAAATCGCCCGGCACAACGAGACGGGTATGCGCCTCTTTCCCAGCGAGCACGCCGAAATCCTCGTGGATAACGACTACATCATGGCATCCCTGGGGGTGTTGTCGAAGCGGTACCGGCAGGCGGCCGTCAGGCTGCTGGAAAAGAGCCTTGGCATCAGGTTTCCGGATAAAAGGTTTGCGGTCGGGGCAGATGGCGAGGCCGGCGGTGATATAGAGAACGAGGTCGGCGCAGATCGTGAGGTCGGAACGGCCGGCGCGAGCGGGACGACTTTCGATTTCGGCGCAAAAGATGACGGGCGCGGCGTGTGCGGCAGATCCGGCGGTGTCGGGGAGCCAAGGGAAGTCGGCGGTCTGAGCAGCGCCATCCTGGCCGAGCTGGACGCGCAGGAAGCTGCGCAGCGGGAAAAGGATGCCGAGCTATCCAGGCACATCCAGGAGATGGAGGATATGGGCTACGACATGGAGGCATATAAGCATCCGGAGCCGGTCGGCGGCGCCACAGAGGCCGAGGTGTCGGCGGCCAGACGCGAGGCGCTGGCCGCCGACCGCACCATCAGGAAAGGCGCCGACCTGATCGTAAACGCCCCCGCACCGCACGAGGAGAGATGAGCGGCCACGCGAGAAGGGCAGCTGGTGAAACCGGTGGCGCAGAGAGCGGTGCCGGTGCGCCGCGTCAGATAGGCGGTGATTTATGTCAGGCCGGTGCACCCTCAAACGCCAGTGCTGAGCAGGCGGTTCGGCGCCCCGTCAAACGAACCCGGCGATTAACATCGGACAGGCCGCCGGTCGGCGTCAGGTGGTAGCGGTCCGCGTCAAGCAGGTAGTCGGCGCGCCCTCAAATGCCGGTGCTGAGCAGGCGGCCGGCTCACTCGAACCGGAGCAGCTGCGCGGCTGTCTTTCGCGGGGGTGCGCTGACCGCAGCCTCCGACGGATAGCCCATCGCAATGATGGCGGCGATCTTTTGCTCAGAAGGTATCTCGACGACCTTCGCCACCGCATTCTCGTCGAACACGCCCATGATCACCGTCCCGACCCCCTTGGCGTGGGCGGCCAGGCAAAATGTCTGCGCCGCGATGCCCGCGTCGAACATCTCCCAACCGTCCCCCTTGGGCGTGGAATAGGTGCCGTCCTTCTCGAATCCCGAGCGGCCCGTGATGTACGTCAGGAGCACCAGGGCCGGCGCGTTCAGCATGGTCTTTTGATTATAGGCAAAGCCCAGCGTGCAGGCGTCGCTGGCCAGCGCCTCGATGCGGTCGCGGTCCTCTACGACGATGTATCTGGCGATCTGGGTGTTCTTCCACGATGGGGCATAGGCGGCTGCGTCGACGATCTCCTCTATGACCGCATGCGGTATGGGGGTGTCGGTAAACCTGCGCACGCTGCGCCGCGTCACGATTCCTTCTAAAAGTTCCATTTCGATTGACCTTCCTTTCTGCTCTGCGCCATCCGGCTGCCATGTCCCGCCGCGCGAGTAAGCGGCTACAAAGTGCCGCAACATGCCTGCGGACTGCCTTGCGCTCCCGCGAGAGCGCTCAAAAAGTGCTTCGAGGCCGCCACCCACTTGCCAGCTGCGCGCCCCGGTATGCAGACACTCTCTCGGAGGCGCAGCCGGACATTTTCTTGCGGGTAGCGCGCACCCTGCCGGTGTTTGAAAATGTATCAAGATAAAAGCCCTCGGCGCCGCTGCAAGCAGAACAGTTCCAAGGGCTTTTTCATTGGTGCGCCATGAGGGACTCGAACCCCCAACCTTCGCATTCGTAGTGCGCGACTCTATCCAGTTGAGCTAATAGCGCATGCGCAGGATCGATCTCCCCCGCAAGAATGAATTGTAGCAGGAAAATCGGCGCCTGTCAATCATTATTTTACTCCACGGAGAATTTCCGGGTGGCGTCGAGGTAGCGGCTGAGCATGCCCAGGTTGGCGTAGTAGTAGGTGAACTTGTCCCGCTTCTGCACCTCGATCAGCCCCGACTGGACCAGCTTCTGCATGTGCTGGCTGATGGTCGCCTGCGCGTAGTCGAAGTGCGCCACCAGGTCCTTGTTGCAGACGGGCGTCATGGCCCGGTTGGCCTGCATGATGTGGCGAAAGAGCTTCACGCGGGCCGGGTGCGCCAGCGCGTCGGATACGTTGGCAATGAGCAAAATATCATCCTCCGACAGATTTTCTCCGGAGAGGGCATCTGCCTGCTCGGTGTTTTTTCGTAGACGCATCGAAAACCTCCTCAAAACGGACGCGGCGGTATCAGCGTCCGGTTAGCCTCGCCGATTTCGCCGCTCCATCGACACCCATTGTGCGCCTTTTTGCCGGCGATGTCAATATGGCGCGCCGCGCGGCATATTGACGGCGGCCGGGAACCGGTGCTATAATGAGGAAAATACGGCGCGGCGAGAGGAACGGGAGATGCTACACAAAGGTGAATCCGCAGAGGATTATTTAGAGACCATATTGCTTCTGAGCCGGAGCCTGCCGGCGGTGCGTTCGATCGACATCGTCAGGGAGTCCGGCTACACGAAGCCGAGCGTCAGCGTGGCCATGAAGAACCTCCGCGAAAAGGGGTACATCACCATGGACGACGGCGGGTATATCAAGCTGACGGAGACCGGGCACAGAATCGCCGTGCGCATCTACGAACGGCATACGGTCCTGACGGCCCTGCTGGAGGGTCTGGGCGTGGAGGCGAGGCTGGCCGATGAGGATGCCTGCAAGATCGAGCACGTCATCAGCGAGGAGACCTTCGCGGCGCTCAAACG
>CAZDUM010000046.1:0-2120 GCA_964508645.1 uncultured Oscillospiraceae bacterium
AATGGATGGATGTGGACGCGATGGCCCACATCGAGGTCGAGACGGTGGAGGCCGCGCAGGCCGCCGCAGGCGGTCCGGGGACCGGCGTGCCGGGCATGAATGCGGCAGGCCCTTTCCCCGATGGCGACGGCCGCACGGGCACGGTTCTGTCTGGCAATGCAGCAGGCCGTACGGGAAAGGCTCTGTCAGGCGAGGCCATGGGCGGGGGCGGCGTCAGCGGGTCCGACACGGCCCCGGCCGGCGTGGCCGCGACCCAGGCACCCCCCGCAGGCCGCGCCGCCGCCCCCACAGCCCAAACGTCATCGGTCGATGTCCTCGCAGCGCGACAGGCGTCCGCCGCCCCCACAGCCCAGGCGTCTACCGCGTCCGCCGCCCAGGCGCTTCCCACGGCCGCGCAGGCCGCCGCCAGGGCCGCTGCGGAGGCGGAACTCGAAGCCATCTTTCTCAGGACCTATGGCAAAAGCAAGCGCGACGAATCCCTTCGCCGCGCCCAAAAGAGCCTGGAGAGCCGCAGCCGCACCGTCCCGGACCCCCGGGACCCCGCACTCCACCGCCGTCAGGAGACGGGCGCCCCGCCCTACCTGATCGTGGACGGATACAATGTCCTCTTCGCCTGGGACAGCCTGAAGGAGCTGGCCGCGGTCAGCCTCGACGCGGCCAGAGAGTCCCTGCTGGAGGCCCTCGCGAACTACCAGGGCTATCGAGATGTCGGGATTTTGGTGGTGTTCGACGGCTACAAGGTCACCGGCAGCCCCGGCAGCCAGCAAAAGATCGGCAAGATGGATGTGGTCTACACCCGCGAGGCGGAGACGGCCGACCGTTTTATCGAGAAGACCATCTACGAGCTGGGGAGGACCTATCGGATCACCGTCGTGACCTCCGACAGGCCGGTCCAGATGGCCGCCTGGGGCGACGGCGCCGAGCGCATGTCCGCCCGAGAGTTCTACCAGGAGCTCGTCAGCACCTCCCAGGAGATCCGCGCACTCCTGCAGCGCCGCACGCTCCCCGAGAACCGTCCTTTTGCGGGGAAATTATAGCCCGCCCAGAAGAAAGACGCCCCGAAGAAAGACGGCCCGCGGCTGCAGCGCCCGGTCCACGACCAGCACGTTGGCGACCTTCCCCGCGTCCAGCGACCCGTAACGCGCATAGATGCCGATGGATTTGGCGGGATTGACGGTCGCCGCCCGCACCGCATCGACCAGAGGAATCCCGAAGGAGACCGCGTTTTGCAGGCCGCTGAGCAGATCCGTGACAGAACCCGCCAGCGTCCCGTCCGCCAGCGTGGCCCGGCTGCCCCGCACGGTGACAGCCTGCCCGCCCAGATCATAGGTTCCGTCGCGAAGGCCCGTCGCCCGCATGGCATCGGAGATCAGCACCACCCGCGCCGGCCCGAACAGACGAAAGACCATGCGCAGGATGGACGGATGCAGATGGATGCCGTCACAGATCACCTCCACATAGCAGGCGGGATCGTCCTGCGCCGCCCCGATGACCCCCGGCGCGCGATGATGCAGCGGCGGCATCGCGTTGAACAGATGCGTCACATGATTGGCGCCCGCACTGAAAGCCGCAGACGCGGTGTCATAGTCCGCCGCCGTGTGCCCCAAAGAGACGACGATGTCCGTCTGCGCCCGCACCCTGCGGATGAAGTCCAGGGCACCGGGAAGCTCCGGCGCGATGCTCACCATGCGAATCCTGCCCGCCGCGATTTTCTGCAGCCTGCGCAGCATGTCGAAGTCCGGTTCACGCAGCCAGGCCCCGTTCTGGGCCCCTTTTTTTTCTGCGCAAAGGAATGGCCCCTCGAGGTGGATACCGACCAGCTCGGCGCACGCATCGCCGTTAGGCGATATTTCAGGTCCGGCGCTGCCGACACGCCGCGCGTACCGCGCGCAGGCGCTCGAATCTGGGGATACATCGCCGTTAGGCGATACGTTTGAGCCCGCCTCGATCTCCCCCGTCGCACGCGTTTCCCCAACCCGGGAGTTGGACTGCGCATCGCCGTTAGGCGATGCATCCCACGCCTGCGCATAGCTCACCGCTGCACGGCAGGCGTCCGCGAGCCTCGCCTCCGGGAGCGTCATGGCCGTCGGGCAGAACTGCGTGATGCCGCGCGAGAGCGC
>CAZDUM010000046.1:2220-10135 GCA_964508645.1 uncultured Oscillospiraceae bacterium
TCATACCTCTCTCCTCGCTGTCCATGCGCCCGGCGCCCGGGCCTGCCGGCCGGCCGTCCCGTGCTACCGCAGGAACCCCTTCATCGCCTGCTCGATGGACCGGTCCCACAGCGCCCAGCTGTGCTCCCCCGGCCAATGTTCGAACGTGATCTCCGCACCCCGCGCGCTGAGCGCGGCGGCAAACCGCCGGTTGTCCATAAACAACTGATCCTGTTCACCGCAGGTCATATAGATGGGCGGCAGGGCGGCAACATCGGCATCCTCCGCCAGGATGAACAGGTCATCGCGCTCCGAAAGCCTTCCCGGCCGGCCGAAGGTCGCCGCGAATTCACCATCTGACAGCAGGTGGGCCTGCCGGTTCCGTGCCGCCACATCCGTCACCGACGAAAAGGCCGCGCACCCGGCATACTGCTGCGGCGCGGTCAGCACGCACTTCAGCGCACCATACCCGCCCATGGAAAGCCCCATGACGTAATTCTTTTCCCGTGCCGCGGACAGCCCGAACGTCCGCTGACAGAAGCGCGGCAGCTCCTCGCGGACGAAGCGCAGATACTGCGGCCCCTGCGCCATGTCCGTGTAGAAACTTCGCTGCACCTCCGGCATGATGACAGCCGCCCCCCGCTCCCTGGCATAGCGCTCCACAGACGTGTAGCGCGTCCAGCCGGTGCAGTTGTCCGTCAAGCCGTGCAGCAGATAGACCACCGGCGCCTCCGCCGGCACCCCCGTCTCCGGCAGCAGGGCGATGAACGAGGTCTGCATCCCCAGCCGGTTGCTGTGAAAATCACACCGCAAATACGCCATATCCGTCAGTCCTTTCTCTCGCGCCGCATGCCGCCCAGAAAATCCCTGTACAGGCCCGGCGTGGAATCCGGGATCAGCATGGCGCCCACGGTTTCTTGATAAAAGGTGGCCGGCCCCACGCCGCCGATGATGGCGTACGCGTACCCCTCCGCGGCCATGGCGGCCAGACTGCGCAGGAGAAGCGCCCGCCCGATGCCCTGGCCCTGCTCGCTCTCCAGCACCTTGGTGGGACCGAAAAAATCCGGCGCGGTCGCGTCGTAGCAGGCGAAGCCGACGATGTCCGCCCCCTTCGTCGCGATGAAGCAGGAGATCGGTTGATGCGAAAAGGCCACATCGCACTCGCCGGCCGCCGAGGGACCGGTATGCGCCCGCACCCACTCCACCACGCGGAATTTGTCCGGCGCCATCGCCCGGCGGATGACGACCTCATCGTCACCGGCAGAAGCCCCACCGGATGAAGCCTCATCGCCGGCAGGAGGCGCATCCTCCCGGGATGCCCCGCCGCCGGCGGCGCCGCAGAGATCGGAGGCGGCCTGCCGGGCGGCATCTCCCGCCCTGGCGGATGCGCCGCGTCCCGCCTCGCCCGCACATTCGGACCTGTTTTCACCCGCGGGCGTGTCCGCGGGACCGGCCGCCGACGCGCCGCCCACGCGCACGGCATCTTCGCGCCCGGTATCTGTCCCGACGCCCCGTACCGACGCAGTGCGCGGCCGCGGCACCGCCAGCGCCGCATCCGCCGGCAAATCATACAGTCTGACCAGCATATCCGCCATCGTACGCCTCCATCCTTACCCGCTGCTCACTTACCCGCCACTCAGAGCTTTGGACAGCCGCGCCCGCGTCATCCGGCACGGGCGCCCCTCTGCTCGGATCGCGCAGATTCGTCGTCCAGCCGCGCACGCATCTGCCATGGTCAGGGTTCTCCGCCGACCGGCTGCACGCCCGCTGCCCAGAGCCTTGGCCTTCTACATCGTGACCGGCATCCGGCCCTGCGGTACCAGCTCGCCCCGCAGGAATTTGGCGACGAGGTCCACCGTCTCCTCCGTGTATTCCCACACGGCCAGCCCCGGCACGCCCGCCGGCATGTCCGCCAGATCGTATGGCAGCGCGAAAGACACCGCCAGCATGGGCATCTTTTGCGACGCCGGTTCGAGCCGCGCGAAGAGCTTCCGCATGCCAGGCTTCACATGTCCGTTGTATGTGCCCAGCACCAGCGAGGTGTGGGAGTTCAGCGCCTCCAGCAGGCCGTCGATCTCCTCGTCCGTCGGGTCCGAGGAGAAGGTGTAGCCGTCGCCAAGCCCCGCCTCCTCCATGGATTGCGCGAGGCTCAGGCGCTTCGTGATCTCGTTGTTGACCTGCGAGGTCCGGGTCACGAACCCGCTGGCAAAGAGCGGCCGCGCGCCCAGTTCCGGCGGTCTGCCGTCGGGCAGGTGATAGGATGTGACGGAATGCTCCATCATCGACACGCCTGCCGCCATGTCCGCCTCCCGCTCCGGATATATGCCGGTCTTTGTGCCATCCAGGCCCGCGCAGCTATCCGCACCTGTGTCAGGCGCAGCCGCCGCCCCCGCGCCGGCTCCGCCCCAGGCAGCGAGCTTTTCCTTCGCAGCCAGGATGCGCCGCGTGCTGACCGCGAGCGCCTCCGCCGAGAGCTCACCGCCCTCCAGCGCCTCCGCGATCCGCTCCATGGCCGCCTTCGCCACATCCGCGGTGTGAGAGATGAGCACGATGTCCGCCCCCGCCCGCAGCGCCGCCACGGCGCCGGTCTCCGTACCGTAATAGGTGGCGATGGCCGCCATCTCCATGCAATCGGTGATGACGAGACCCTGAAATCCCATCTTTTCCCGGAGCAGACCCGTCAGGATTCGCCGCGACATGGTGCCGGGCACGCCGTCCGGTTCCAGCACCGGAAACAGTATGTGCGCCGACATGACAGCCGCCGCCCCCGCCGAGATGGCCTGCTGGAAGGGATAGAAATCCGTCGCCTCCAGCGCCGCCAGCGATTTTTCCACACGCGGCAGGGAGGTATGCGAATCCTTGTCCGTGTCCCCGTGGCCCGGGAAGTGCTTGATGCAGGCCATCACGCCCTCGTCCTGCAGGCCCCGCAGCATGGCCGTACCGTACGCCGCCACCTGCGCAGGCGTATCGCCGTAGCTGCGCACGCCGACGACCGGATTTTCCTTAGAAGCGTTGATATCCATGACCGGCGCCAGATCGATGTTGATCCCGCAGGCCCTGAGCTGCCGCCCCGTCATGCGCCCCGCCTCGTATGTCAGCGCCGGATCGCCCGCCGCCGCCATGGCCATGGCACCGGGGATATGCAGAGAATCCGGTCCCGTACGCGTCACCGTACCCCCCTCCTGGTCGATGGAGATCAGCGGCTTGTGCCCCGTATTCTCCTCGATGCAGGCCGTCAGGTCCGCGCACAGACGCGCCAGCTGCGCCTCACTCTCCACATTGCGCCGAAACAGGATGATGTTGCCGATCCTGTAGTCCCGAAGAAAAGTTCTGATCTCCGGCGTCAGCGTCGCTTCGGGGAATCCGACCATCATGTGCTGTCCCACTTCGATACGCCGCTCCACCGGCCATTTCAAAAAGGTATCCGCTTCCCGCATCTGTATGCCTCCCATTCCTTCGCGCCCGTACGCGCCCTCTCAGTTCCAAACCGCCTTCCCGCCGCGCCGCTGCGCACCGGCTTCACGTCCACGCGCCCCAGCTACCCGCGACCCGCCGCCACGCATATGCCGCAGCGCGCCAGCCTCGATGTCACACGCCGGTCTCACATTCCGCTCTCACATTCCGCGCGCCACATCGCATCACGTCACACGCCGGCCGCACGCGCCCCCAGATCACGGAGCAAAAGACGAATCGCCCCGACGGAGGCGTCCTCCACGGGGGGTTCGATGTGCATCCCGGGTATATGGTGCAAAATCCGATCTGCCAGCCTGTCGCGGATGCGGACGTTCTTTTGCAGCACGCTGCCCGTAAAGGCGAGACCCCGCTCCTCGGGCATGCGAGATGCCACCGCCTGCACCATGAGAAACAGCTCGCCGACCGCCTTTTCCTCGATGGCGAGCGCCGCCGCATCACCTGCCTCCACAGCGGGGGATAGGAGTACCGCCAGCGTGGCGATCTCCCGCTTGCTGCGCCCCGGCGCGTAGAGGAAGCCCGTGATGCCGTCCGGACTGTCGATATGAAGCGCGTCGAGCACCATATCCCGCAGGACGGTCGGCTTTCCCCGCCCGTCCTCACCCCGCACGACCGCCGTCAGGATGTCGGAGGCGAGCGCATAGGCGCTGCCGCCGTCATCGATGAGATAGCCGAAACCGCCGCTGCGAATCTTTTGCCCGGTCCCGCGCATCCCCAGGCACACCGAACCCGTGCCGGCGATGAGGATGATGCCGTGGCAGTCCGCAAACGCGGTGGCCAGCGCGGTGTCGTCATCCCCGTAGGTGAAGAGGGGGGCGGTATAGCCGCCGGCGGAGAATCCGTCCGACAGCAGCGCCTTCTGGATGGGATTCTTCAGACCCGCTGTGCCGATGCCGATGCCGGCGCAGTCGGCGGGATCGTAGCCGGCCTGGCGGATGCTGCCCAGGATCCCCTGCATGGCCCGGTCGAAGGATGCCGTGCTCTGGCCGTTGATGTTGATGCCGTCGGCCTTAAGGCGGGCCAGGGGGCGCCCCTGCAGATCGGTGATGCAGACCTTGGTGGTGGTACCGCCCCCGTCCAGGCCGAGGAGATACCCTACCCTGTCAGATGATTGTTTCATAGTAGATTCCGTATCCTCACTTTGCTTTTGCAGGATAGTTTTGATTCACGGTCTCTGCCGGTCATGCGGTGCCGAGGCAGCGGGCGAGGACATCGCCGATGTGGCGCGCCATGCGGTAGAATCCCAGGTCGTTGGGGTGGGAGCCGTCCACCGTGCAGTCGCCATAGCTGCCGTCATCCTCCGCGCCAGCGTTCACGCCAGCGGGGACTGCGCCGCCCGTCCGGTCCTGCACTTCATCTATCGTCATAATGACATCTGCACGAAGCGACTTCGATACTCTCCCCATGCAGACGATAGACCAGTCGATTCACCTCATCGATTCGCCGGCTCCAAAATCCGCGAAGATTTCCACGAAGTGGTTCCGGTTTCCCGATGCCGTCATTCCCATTTCTCAGAATGTCCTGCAAAAGCTGGTTGATTCGTTTGAGTGTCCTTTTGTCTTCGGTTTGCCAATACAGGTAATCATCCCAGCCTTCTTCCGAAAAGCTGATTCTACCCATGTGTCATCTCCTCTAATTCCTCGATGGTCTTTGTAACGACCTTGCCGTCGTTGATCTGCTGGGCGCTGCGATTCAAGTGTCTCATGTTGCTCTCCGAATAGAACGGATCAGACGCTACCACATCGAATGGAAGCCGCCGTTCCCGAATAAACGCCCTCGCAAACATGTTGACCGCTGTAGATGTCGTCATTCCTACATCCGCGCACAGGGCGTCGAACTGGTTCTTGACATCCACATCCATTCTTACGCTTAAAGTTGTCTGTGCCATAACGGATCCCTCCTCAATGGCATCATTATACTGCAAATATACAAGAATATCAATACAATGTATGAAAAAAATAATACAAATGACATGGTAGCTGCTGATAATCGTCGACTTTTGCGCTTTTGATACGCAGCATGCGCTTACCCTGTGACTTTTACATCCATGGACCTCGTGCCTGCGTCACGGTCTCTGCCGGTCATGCGGTGCCGAGGCAGCGGGCGAGGACATCGCCGATGTGGCGCGCCATGCGGTAGAATCCCAGGTCGTTGGGGTGGGAGCCGTCCACCGTGCAGTCGCCATAGCTGCCGTCATCCTCCGCGCCAGCGTTCACGCCAGCGGGGACTGCGCCGCCCGTCCGGTCCTGCACCACACCTAAGCCGCAGGTGCCGCCTTCGTCATCCGGTGGCGGATACGGCGTCCGGAACAGGGACTGCCCGTCCAGAAAATACACATGCCGGTCACCCGCTGCCAGCGCGTGCTCGTATGTGCTGCGGATCGTATCCCGCCGCCGAAGCCCGTCAGGCATGCCGAGGGGATCCGGTGCGGAGATCAGCAGGACCGGCGTCTCCGGATGGGAACGACGAAGCCGAAGAAACAGCGCCTCGTGGGTCCTTTGCAGGTGCGAAAGGTCCGGTGCGTTGTGGTCGTAGTCCAGCACATAGACCGAGGCGGGGAGGCCGGCCAGATAGTCCGCCATGGCCGGCTCCCCTTTGCCGTTGCCGGAAAATCCCAGGTTGATATAGTCGCAGTCCAGCCGGCGGGAGATGAAGCCCTCATAGCTGTTGCCAGGTCTGGAGGCGCAGCCGCCCTGCGTGATGGAGGAGCCGTAGTAGACGACGGGCTGCGCGTAGCGATAGCCGCCATCCGGCAGCACCCGCGCATCGGAGGCAAGACCGATCCACAGATCGCGCACGCCGCTGTAGAGAGGAAAATATATGGTGATCTCCCGCAGCGTCCGGTCGGCGAACCGTATCACGCCTTCGACGGCGGCGCGGTTTCGCTCCGTGTCCCCCTCCCTGGGGATGATGCTGCCGCAGTAGCGGGTACGCAGCGCGGGCGGCGCCGCATAGACGGCGAACCCGCACGAACCCACGAAGGCCATGTGGCTCATCCAGGTGGCGTCCGTCAGGATCGACCGCACGACTATGTAGGGCGAGTCCGTGCGAAACCGCAGGCGGCCGCCGGCCGTGTGCCGGCTGATCGTCGCGACGCCGGGACTGACCGCTTCCGCCACCTCCGCCGGCATGCGCCGGAAGACGGGCCCCTCCCGAAAGGCATACAGCCCGTAGCCGCGAAAAGGTTCCGTGCGGCTGTCATAGAACGTCACATCCGCCGGCAACCGCTCCAATCTGGCAAAACGAGAGTCCCACCGCGCGATATCCATCAAAAGTTCCTTCCTTAGAAAAAAGCTACGTTACATCGAAGTACTCGGTTCCATCCGATCCATATCCGTGGTGCCCGCACAACACGGCTGCATTCCTCGCAGCCCATATCCGTGGCGAAGGGGACGGAGCCGCACCGGCCTGACAGCACCTTCGCGTGCGCCGCACGGTCTCACATCTCCGGCAGCACCTTCTGCATATCCTCCCAGGTGCGCACGACCGTGAACCCGAGCCCCTCATAGATGCGCCGCGCCGGATTGTCCGCGCCGGTGAACAGCGTCATGTAGCGCGCACCCAGGTCGCGCAATCCCTGACACAGAGCCGAGAACAGCACGCCGGCCAGTCCCTGCCCCCGCGCGCTCGCGTCCACCGCGATGCCCGAAAAATAGCCGCGGCCGTTCTTCTCCACATCCATAGGCCCCGCGAACCCGAGCACCCGGCCGTCCCGCACGGGAACCAGGATGGGGCGGCCGCCGTCTTTCGGCGCCGGTTCCCCCAGGATGTCTCTGTGCCACCAGGGATTCCCCAGACCCTCCAGCATCTCCCGCATGCCCGTCATGGTCTCGGGATCATAGGGGAGGATGAGGCAGCCCGCAGCCGCGAGCCTGTCAGCCGCCTCGGCGATGCGCGGCGGACGCGAGAACGATTCCAACGGCAGATAGTAGCTGTTTTGCCGCGTCAGGCAGCTGTACCCGTTCTTGCGGAAAAACGCATAGGCCGCCGACGCTATGTCCACCCCCGGTGCGTTGGGATGCTCCACGCCGGGCCGTCCCGGCAGGGTCCAGGTCAGCGTGACCGGGTCGAAATACAGGATGCGCGCCTCCCGCACCCCGAATCTTTCCACGAGCGTCCGCTCCAGCGCATCGAGCATCGCCGTGCCCAGACCGCACCGCGTCCGCGCCGGCGCCGTCAGCACCATGGTGACATAGCCGAAGGGGTCTCCCTCCACGTGGCAACCGCACGCGAACGCATCATCGCCCGCCGAAAGCAGCACAACCTTTTCCACGCCGACCTCCGGCAGCAACAACTTTTCCTCCGCCTCGCGCTGCGAGGCAAAGCCGTTATACAGGAAGTCCGCCTCCCCGACGCGGGCGTTCCAGAGCCGCACGACCTGCGCCATCTCCGCGCTGCCCGGCTGCACGAATCGCACCGGCCGTACCGTAGAAGCGTTCGCCATACGCACACCCCTTTCCCACTG
>CAZDUM010000047.1:0-10120 GCA_964508645.1 uncultured Oscillospiraceae bacterium
GGTAACCCCGCCGGATGGCGGGTCGGACACCGCTGCGATCCCGTGGCGCGGCGCAGCGAGCACATCCGTCTCCGGCGTGAAACCCGCTGCCGCATGGGTCGGCCGCCCGCAGTCCGCCAGTAACGCCGAAGTCGCCAGCGCGAGAACCAGCAGCAGCGCAGGCAGCCCCTTCAGCCGCACCCATCGTCCCCTTCTTCGCGTCATCGTCACCCCTCCTCCCCCTTGACAATCTACCCAAAACGCCTTATGATAGGGGCACAAGGCGTTTGTGTAATTCCAATTATACGCAATCCGTTTGTGTCTGTCAACCGGAAAATCGTGGAAAAGCGCAAACCATTTGCGTACGCGTGAAGGAGGACTTCGATGCGGTTTGGAGAAAAACTTCGCAGGCATCGGCTGGAAAAGGGCCTGACGCAGGCAGAGCTGGCCAGAATCGCCGGGCTGGGAACGAACACCATCACGAACTACGAGAACGGCCGGACCTACCCGCAGAACCGGCAGGTCTATGCCACGCTTGCCTCCATCCTCGATGTCGACCCGGACTACCTGCGCAATGAAAACGACGCCCCCACCGAGGCCGCGCAGGGTCGCTACGGCTACAGCGGCCGCGAGCAGGCCATGCTGCTCGTGGAGGAGATGAGTGGGCTCTTTAGCGGCGGCGCACTCTCCGAGGCGGAGATCGACGGCGTGATGCGGGCCGTCCAGGACCTCTACTGGCGGACCAAAGAGGAAAAGCAGGCGCTTACCGGCCGGGATGGCGTCTGAGAATACACGTGAGGTATGATGCTATGAAGACATGTGTTATCGATGTGGGCGGCGGATTTCGCGGCATCTATGCCACGGGCGTGCTGGATGCCTGCATAGACCAGGGGGTGCGCTTCGACGTGGGGATCGGCATCTCCGCCGGCAGTGCGAATCTGGCCTCCTTCGCGGCGGGACAGCGCGGCCGGAACTACCCCTTTTACATGGAATACGGCTTCCGGAAGGAATACGCCAGCCTGCGAAATTTTATCACCAAGAAATCCTATATCGACATGGACTATATCTACGGCACGCTGAGCAACCACGACGGAGAAAACCCGTTGGACTACGAGGCGCTCCGCGACAACCCCATGGAGTTCTTCGTGATCGCCACGGATGCCGAAACGGGCGAGGCCAGATATTTTCCTAAGGAGCACCTCCACCAGGACTGCTACGACCTCTTCAAGGCGTCCTCGTCCATCCCCTTCGTCTGCCAGCCGTATCCCATCGACGGCCGCCTCTACTACGATGGCGCGCTGGGCGACCCCGTCCCCGTGGAAAAAGCCTTCGCCATGGGCTGCGATCGCGTGGTGCTGATCCTGACCAAACCCGTGGACAAACCGAGGGAGGGCGGTTACGACAACCTGCTGGCCGGCCGCATCCAAAAGAAGTACCCGAAGTCCGCCGAACAGCTCCGGCGGCGGGCGGAACGCTATAACGACGGCGTCACACTGGCCCGCGCATACGGCGAACAGGGACGATGCCTGATCGTCGCACCCGAGGAGACATTCGGCGTGGACACCTTGCATAGGGACAGGGATTCTATGCAAAAGTTGTACGAGCTGGGGTTGCGGGACGGCCGGCGGATCGACGCGTTTTTACATGCGGAGGCGTCATAAGGGCGCGTCCTCTACAGGTGAGTGCCCAAACGGTGCTTCCTGGCTGTCATGCGGCTTTGCCCTCGGTTCGCTTCGGTTCGAATGGCGCGCCAACCACATGTTTAATCCCCCATTTAGGGCTGTTGTCAGACGTTTTCTTGCGGGTACCGTCAACCTGCCAGCTGCGCGCCCGTGTGTGCAGGCAAGCACGCCGGCGGCGGAGTGGACCACATCGGCAGATGTGGCCCGGCGGACGCCTCAGATCGCCAGATTCCTGTACTGCTGCGCCAGCGCGGCATAGTGCTCGCTCGCGCCCGTGACGTACGCCAGGTCCGCCTCCGTCAGCGGCCGGATGATCCTGGCGGGATTGCCCGCGATCAGGACGCCATCCGGAAATACACTCCTGCCGGTCACCACGGAGCCGGCCCCGACGAGGCAGCGGCTGCCGATGACGGCGCCGGAGATGATGACGGAGCCCATGCCTATCAGCGTATAGTCGCCGATCCTGCAGCTGTGGACGACGGCATTGTGCCCCACGGTCACATGATTCCCCAGCACGGTGGGATGCACGGCATCGCCATGCAGGGTGCAGTTGTCCTCGATGTGGCAGCAGTCCCCGATGACGATGGGGCCGTCATCGCCGCGCACGACGCTGTTGAACCAGACGGAGCAGTCCTTTCCGAACCGGACATCGCCGGCGACGATGGCGCCGGGCAGGATGATGAGGTCTTCACTTGTCTTTCGCAGTTCCATCATTTGATACCATGCTTCTGTTGTGTTTATGCGCGAAGCCGCCCTTCACAGGGCGGCTTCTTATGTTCTATGTTGTCCGTCTTTTACTCTACGCATCGCGGGTTTTGCACGGGGCACGCCTGGGTTCCTTCGCGCCGCCCTGTCGCCCCTACCCATCTCCCGCGGGGTGCATCTCCCGAGGATATGCCCGCTTCGCAGGGCTTCCCGCAGGACACATGCAGCATCGGCGCGCATGCTCGTCGCAGGGAGCAGGCGGATTCCCGCACAGCGTATCCGGACCGAACCGTCTGGCCAGCGTCATTCGCAGCGCGGTCCGGCCGGATGAAAGGTCGCCTGGCGCCCGCGGGGCATTTCCGGGTGCGGTCAGGCCTGGCCGGAGATGTAGCGGTCGATGCTGGCAGCAGCCGTCTTGCCGGCGCCCATGGCCTTGATGACCGTAGCCGCGCCGGTGACCGCGTCGCCGCCGGCGAAGATGCCGGGCCGGTTGGTGGCCGCATCCTCATCGGTGCCGATGCCGCCGCGCTCGTTGGCGGCCAGGTTCTCGGTGGTGTCCAGGATCAGGGTGTTCAGCTTCGTGCCGATGGACATGATGACCATATCCACCGGAATCACATGGTTGGACCCCTCGATGACCACGGGCCGGCGGCGGCCGGAGGCATCCGGCTCGCCCAGCTTCATCTCGACGCATTCGATGCCGGTCACATTGCCGTTTTCGTCGCCCTTGATGGCCACCGGATTGGTGAGCAGCTTGAAGATGATGCCCTCCTCGACGGCGTGGTGGACCTCCTCGGCACGGGCCGGCAGCTCATTCATGCTGCGTCGATAGATGATGTACACCTCGCTGGCGCCCATGCGTTTCGCGCAGCGGGCGGCGTCCATGGCCACATTGCCGCCGCCCACCACGGCGATCTTATCGCCGTGCATGATGGGCGTATCGTACTCCGGTCTGTAGGCCTTCATCAGGTTGATACGGGTCAGGTACTCGTTGGCCGAGCAGACGCCCAGCAGGTCCTCGCCGGGGATGTGCATGAAGGACGGTAGGCCGGCGCCGGTCCCGATGAACACGGACTCGAAGCCCTCCTCCTTCATCAGCTCGTCTACCGTGAAGGCACGTCCCACGATGGCATCTGTCACGAACTTGACGCCCTTCGCCTCCAGATGCGCGACCTCCGCAGCCACGATCTCCTTCGGGAGACGGAACTGGGGGATGCCGTAGACCAGCACACCGCCGGTCTTGTGGAGGGACTCGAACACCGTGACCTCGTATCCTTTATTGATTAAATCGCCCGCGCAGGCCAGACCCGCCGGGCCGGCCCCGATGATGGCGACCTTGTGGCCGTTGCTCTCCACCGCCGGGATCTCCACATCGCCGTAGTTGGCCGCATGCCAGTCCGCGACGAAGCGCTCCAGGCGGCCGATGGCCACGGGTTCTCCCTTCTTGCCGTGGACGCACACGCCCTCGCACTGGGTTTCCTGCGGGCACACGCGACCGCAGATGGCGGGCAGGGAACTGGTCTCGCTGATGATCTCATAGGCCGCCTCGAAATCCCCTTCGGCCACCTTCGCGATGAAGTCGGGTATCTTGACCATGACCGGGCAGCCGCCCATGCAGGGTTTCTTGCGGCATTTGAGGCAGCGCATGGCTTCCCGCACCGCCATCTCCTCGGTATAGCCCTGGCAGACCTCCAGGAAATTGTGATTCCGGACCTCAGGCGCCTGCTCCGGCATCGGGTTTTTCTCTCTTACCAGATTAATCATAGTACCGAACACCTCCCGTCAGCCGGCAGACATGTGCCCTATCCTCGGCCTCCTGCTCCTTATAGTAGTTGCTGCGCTTGATCAGCTCGTCCCAGTCCACCAGAGAGCCGTCGAACTCCGGCCCGTCCACGCAGACGAACTTGTCCTCGCCGCCGATATTGCACCGGCAGCCGCCGCACATGCCCGTCCCGTCGATCATGTAGGCGGTCAGGGAGGCGACGGACGGGATGTTGTACTGGGCCGCGATCTGGCACACGAGTTTCATCATGATGGGCGGTCCCACGGCCACGATCTCGTCGTAGGTGTTGCCCGCCTCGATCAGCTGTTTCAGTTTATCCGTCGTAAAAGCCTTCTCGCCGTAGGAGCCGTCATCCGTCACGACGTACAGGCGATCCACGCCGGCACGAAATTCATCTTCCAGGATGACCAGGTCCTTGTTCTTGAAGCCTTCGATCATGTCCACCTCGACGCCGGCCTTCTTCATGCCGGTGGCCAGCGGGTAGGCCAGCGCGTTGCCGGTGCCGCCGCCCACGACGCAGACCTTTTTCAGACCCTCCATGTGGGTCGGTTTGCCCAGGGGCCCGACCACATCGGCGAAGCAGTCGCCCACCTCCAGCTGATCCATCAGCATGGTGGTGCGGCCCACCGCCGCGTAGATGAGGTCGATGGTGCCGTCCTTCTCATCGTGTCCGGCCATGGTCAGCGGGATGCGTTCACCGTATTCGTCCGTCCTGAGAATGACGAACTGACCCGGTTTGGCGTGTTTGGCCACCAGGGGCGCATACACCTTCAGCCAGACCATGTCGTGATTTAACCGTCTCTTGTAGGTCACTTCAAACCGTTTCATCCGTTACGCCCTCCTCTCGGGTTCCATGCTCTCCTTGCGGCTGAGCAGGACCTCATAACGCTCGTTGGCCATCTCCTCGCCCTTCTGGAACAGCTCCTCTGCCCGTTCAGGGAAGTTCAGCTGCAGGGAGTTGTAGCGCACTTCACCCATGATGAAGTCTCTGTAACTCTCGTTTGGCGCGGCGCTGTCGATGGACAGCGGGTTCTTGCCCTCGGCTGCCAGAGCGGGGTTGTAGCGCAGCAGGTTCCAGTAGCCGGCGCGTACCGCTTTCTTCATCTCCAGCATGGACTTGTTCATGCCGGCCTTGACGCCGTGGTTGATGCAGGGCGCGTAGGCGATGATGAGGGACGGACCGTCGTAGGCTTCAGCCTCGCGGATGGCCCGCAGGGTCTGCTCCGGATTGGCGCCCATGGCGATCTGGGCCACATACACATAGCCGTAGGCCATGGCGATCTGGGCCAGATCCTTCTTCTTGACGGATTTGCCGGAGGCCGCGAACTTGGCGACGGCGCCGATCGGGGTCGCCTTGGAGGACTGTCCGCCGGTATTGGAATAGACCTCGGTATCGAAGACCATGACATTGACATTCTCGCCGCTGGCCAGCACATGGTCCAGGCCGCCGTAGCCGATATCGTAGGCCCAGCCGTCGCCGCCGAAGATCCACATGGACGGCTTCACCAGCATATCCTGGTTGGCCACCACGTAGGCCGCATCCTCGTTGCTGTCGGCCAGCTCCTCGCATTTGGCGAGGAGGATGTCGCCGGTCGTCCTGGCGTGGGTCGCATCGTCCATGGAGGCCAGCCATGCCTTCGCCGGCACGCCGATCACATCGACCAGCCGCTCGACGGTGGATTTCAGTTCTTTTCTGCGGGCACCGACGGAGATCGCCATGCCCAGACCGAATTCGGCGTTATCCTCGAACAGGGAGTTGGCCCAGGCCGGTCCTCTGCCTTCCTTGTTGACCGTGTACGGCGTGCTCGGCGCGCTGCAGCCCCAGATGGAGGTGCAGCCGGTGGCGTTGGCGATGAACATCCGGTCGCCGAACAGCTGGGTGATCAGCTTGGCGTACGGGGACTCGCCGCAGCCCGGGCAGGCGCCGGAGAACTCCATCAAAGGCTGTCTGAACTGGGAACCCTTGACGGTGTCGGCCTTGAACGGGACATCCTTTTCGGAGACGTCCGCGAACAGGTAGTTGTAGCGCGTCTGCTGCGCATCGACGTATTCGTCCTCGGCGGGGATCATCTCGATGGCCTTCTTGCGGGCCGGGCAGACATCGGCGCAGGAGCCGCAGCCGGTGCAGTCCAGCGTGGAGATGCCGATGGTGAACTTCTTGTCCTTGGCTCCCTTCATGGGCAGCACATTCTGCACATCGCCGGCTTCCACCTCTTCATCGGTGAGCACGAACGGCCGGATGACGCCGTGCGGGCAGACATAGGAGCACCAGTTGCACTGCATGCAGTTCTTCGGGTTCCACTTCGGCACATCGGCCGCGATGCCGCGCTTCTCGTAGGCGGCGGTGCCGGCCGGGATCATGCCATTGGCCGTATCCAGGAACGTGGAGACCGGAACGCTGTCGCCCGTCAGGGTGTTGGTCGGCACCAGCACGTCATTGAGGTAGGCGGTGTGCAGCTCGTCGCGGCCCACCAGCTTCTCGGCGGGGGCGTCGTCCGGTGCCGTCTTCCAGCTCTCCGGCACATCGACCTTGTGGATATGGGTGATGCCGGCATCCACGGCGGCCAGGTTCATGTTGACGATGTTCTCGCCCTTCCTGCCGTAGGTCTTGCGGATGGCGTCCTTCATGTAGCCCACGGCCTCATCGATGGGGATGATGTCGGCCAGCTTGAAGAAGGCAGCCTGCAGCACGGTGTTGGTGCGGCGGGCGCCCAGGCCGATGCTCTTGGCGATGGAGACCGCGTCGCAGGTGTAGAACTGGATGTCGTTGCAAGCGATGTAGCGTTTTACCTTGGCCGGCAGATGCCGATCCAGCTCCTCGTCGTTCCACACGCAGTTCAGCAGGAAGAACCCGCCCGGCTTGACATCCTCGACCATCTCATAGCGGTACAGGTAGGCCGAGTTGTGGCAGGCGACGAAGTCCGCCTGCTTGACATAGTAGGTGGATTTGATGGGCTTGTCACCGAACCGCAGGTGGGAGATGGTGACGCCGCCGGATTTCTTGGAGTCATACTGGAAGTATGCCTGCACCTTTTTGTCCGTGTGGTCGCCGATGATCTTGACGCTGTTCTTGTTGGCACCCACGGTACCGTCGGCGCCCAGCCCCCAGAACTTGCAGGCCTTGGTGCCGGCCGGCGCGACATCCGGATTCTCGGTGACCGGCAGGGACAGGTCTGTCACATCGTCGGTGATGGAGATGGTGAACTCCTTCTTCGGGTTCTCGGACCAGAGGTTCTGATAGACCGCCAGGATGTCGCCCGGCTGGGTATCCTTGGAACCGAGGCCGTAGCGGCCGCCGCAGATGAGACACTGCTCAAATTCCGTCCCCCGTAGCGCTGCCACGATGTCCAGATACAGCGGTTCGCCCATGCCGCCCGGCTCCTTGGTCCGGTCGAGGACGGCGATCTTTTTCACGGTCTTCGGCAGGACGTTCAGCAGGTATTTCTGGGAGAAAGGACGATAGAGGTGCACCTCGATGATGCCGACCTTCTTGCCCTTGGCGTTGAGGTAATCGACGACTTCCTCGGCCGCCTCGCACACGGAGCCCATGGCCACGATGATCTCCTGCGCATCGGGCGCGCCGTAGTAGTTAAACGGCTTGTAGTCGGTGCCGATCTTCTCGTTGACCTTGTCCATGTAGGCGGCGACGATGTCGGCCGTCTCGCGGTAGGCGGGGTTGCAGGCCTCTCTATGCTGGAAGAAGGTCTCCGGCTGCTCGGCGGAGCCCATGCTGTGCGGATGATTGGGGTGCAGGGCCTTGGCGCGGAACGCCTTCACGGCATCCCAGTCCACCATGCTCTTCAGCTCGTCGTAGTCCCAGACCTCGATCTTCTGGTTCTCGTGAGAGGTGCGGAATCCGTCGAAGAAGTGGAGCATGGGCAGTCTGCCGGCGATGGTGGAAAGGTGCGCGACCGCAGCCAGGTCCATGACCTGCTGCACGCTGTTGGAGGCCAGCATGGCGAAGCCCGTCTGCCGGCAGCCCATCACGTCGGAGTGGTCGCCGAAGATGGAGAGGGCGTGCGTCGCCAGCGCTCTGGCCGCCACGTGGAAGACGGTCGGTGTCTGCTCGCCAGCCAGTTTGTACATGTTGGGGATCATCAGGAGCAGGCCCTGCGAGGCGGTGAAGGTGCTGGTGTAGGAGCCGGCGGACACGGAACCGTGGACCGCGCCGGCTGCGCCGCCTTCGGACTGCATCTCGACGATCTTGACTTTTTCTCCGAATATATTCAGTCTGCCCTGGGACACCCATTCATCCATGCTCTCCGCCATCGGCGACGACGGCGTGATCGGATAGATGGCGGCCACCTCCGAGAAGGCGTAGGCGACATGGGCCGCTGCGGTGTTCCCGTCCATGGTTTTAAGTTTTCTCAACTGACTCACGCTCCTTCCCCAAGCCCGAGGGCTTCTCTCTGCAGGAAGATGTGCTCAGGCACCTCCAACTGCTGGATCACGTGCCGCGGGCACATATACTGACATACCTGGCAATCCTCGCAGATCTCCGGGTCGATGACGGCGTGCTTGCCTTCCTCGCTGATGGCGCCGTTCGGGCAGTTGGACCAGCAGTCGCCGCAGGCGATGCAGGCGGAATCGCAGACGGCCGCCTTATCGGCATAGTCGTCGGTGGAGACGCAGGGTACCAGCTTCTGGCCCTGGTACGGCACCATGACGATGAGGTTCTTCGGGCAGGCGTAGGTGCAGTCCTTACAGCCGACGCATTTGTCCGGGTCCACCTTGGCCGTGCCGTCCACCATGGTCAGCGCGCCATAGCGGCAGACGGCGGTGCAGGCGCCCTGCCCCACGCAGCCCGTGGTGCAGAGGTGGAGGGCCTTGGCATCCAGCTTGGCCGCCTCGGCGCAGGTCTGCACGCCCATCTCCTTGAAGGTCTCGGAGGCGCGGCTGCCGCCGCTGCAGCGCACGAACGCCACCTTGTCCTTGAGGGCGGTCAGATCGTGCAGGGTATCGACGATGATCTTCTTGCGGCATTTGACGGTGCAGGCCACGCAGCCGACGCACTTCTCGTAGTCGATGACGGCGTGATTGTTCACGATGGTGACGGCGCCTTCCGGGCAGGCGCGCTCGCATTCGCCGCAGGCGATGCAGCCGTACCCGCATGTCTTGCGCACGATGTCGTCATCCTCCTCCGCGGAGGAGCAGGGGATGAAGTTGGTGGCGTCCGCCGGCACCATGCGGATGAGCAGCTGCGGGCACACCGCAGCGTTGGCGCAGGCGCCGCAGCCGTTGCATTTCTCCTTGTCGATGACGACCTTACCATACTCCATGTGCATGGCGCCGAACCGGCAGACATCCAGGCAGGAGCCAGCGCCCACGCAGCCGCTCTTGCACTCGCCCCGCTTAAAGCCGGACGACACCGCCTCGCGGCATGTGATCGCCTGTCCGACGAACCGGGCCTTGCCCGCGGAACTGCCGGCGCAGGCTACGAAGGCCACCTGGGGTTTGACCTCTACGGTCGGCACGTCCAGAAGGGCGGCAATGGCGTCCACCGCATCCTGCCCGGCGGCCGGACACAGGGCTATGTTGCCGCTTTCCGCTATGGCCAGCGCGCAGGCCTCGCAGGATGTCTCGCCGCAGCCGCCGAGGCCGCAGCAATCCCCGCCAGGCAAAAGCGCCAGGATGGACTTGGCCGCTTCCACTGCCGCGTCATGTTCCATACGCATCATAAGATTCCTCCTTTACCACTGTCTTACTCTGAAATATCTCTTGGATAGCGGATGCCGGGAGCCGGCGCCCGCTCAGCAGATCTTAGGGGCGGGCCTGCACGGCCGTGTACGGCGGTGCTGCGGCGGCCTGCGGATGGGGCGCATCCGCGGCGCCAGCGCGCGCAATCCTTGCATTTCGCGCATTTGGCCCAATTTCTATCTTACGACGCGGCGGCAGAAATGTCAAGGAATATACCCCGCGTTTGGCCGTTTGAAACAGGTATTTTTTTCTGTACTTTGTATGCAGGATACGC
>CAZDUM010000048.1:0-7667 GCA_964508645.1 uncultured Oscillospiraceae bacterium
AAATTTGCAATTCATCCGCCGGGGAGAAACCCGTTGTCGTAGCGCGCCATCCATGATATAGTAGCTGCATCCGGCCCCGCGCGGCGCAGTTGGCCCTGTGCAACGAGGCCGGCCCTGCATGGCGAGGGCGACATGCGGCACCGCATCCGGAGGCGGCGAGGTAAATCACCCCGGCGCGCCGCATGAACACCAGAAACCCGTAGAAGGCAGCGGCGGCAGATTTTACTCGGTGCGAATCTCAAGGGGGAGAACCTGCCGCCCGTGGGCGCCCGCCGTGGCCGTCCGCGGAAAGGTGACGCCCGTGTCCCACAGAGGTGCCGCGGCCCAAACAGGCCATAGCAGGAGATAGCTGCATGGCGGCGCGGCCGGATGCAGCGGAGCCATCGCAGAGCATAGGACAGAAGGAGGAGATCATGTTCGACAGAGAAGGACGGGACAGCAGTGCTTACAATGCGCAGAACATCGCGTGGGTCAGCGAGACCTCGCCGAAGGTGGGCGCGCTCATCGAGAGGGAGTACCGGCGGCAGCAGAACAACGTGGAGCTGATCGCTTCGGAAAATTACTGCTCCGAGGCGGTGCTGGCGGCCTGCGGCAGTTGCCTCTCCTGGAAATACGCGGAAGGCTATCCCACGGACAGGACCTCCGGCAATACGGGCCGCTACTATGGCGGCACGGCGGTGGTCGATGAGCTGGAGGAGTATTGCTGTGATCTCTGGCGGCAGGTCTTTCAGACGGACTACCATGTCAATGTCCAGCCGCACAGCGGGTCGCAGGCTAATTTTGCCGCGTTTCACGCCCTCCTGAAGCCGGGGGACACCATCCTCTCGCTTCGCCTGGACAACGGCGGGCATCTGACGCACGGCTCCCCCGTCAACTTCAGCGGGAACCTCTATCATGTGGCGTTCTACGATGTGGATGCGCGGGGTTTCATCGACATGGAGGATGTCCGAAAAAAGGCGCTGACGCTGCGGCCGCGTCTGATCCTCGCCGGCACATCGGCCTATTCGCGCATCATCGACTTTCAGGCGTTCGGGGAGATCGCGCGGGAGGTGGGCGCCTACTTCATGGTCGACATGGCGCACATCGCCGGCCTGGTGGCGGGCGGCGCGCATCCCTCGCCCTTCGGACCTGCGGACATCGTGACCTCCACGACGCACAAGACCCTGCGCGGTCCGCGCGGCGGTCTCATCTTCGGCCGGCGGGAACTGGCCTCGAAGATCGACAGCGCCGTCTTCCCCTACGCCCAGGGCGGTCCGCTGGAGCATATCATCGCGGGCAAGGCGGTCTGCGCCGAGGAGGCGCTGACGCCGGCCTACCGCACCTATATCGCGCAGGTGGTGCGAAACTGCAAGGCCATGTCGGACGAGTTCATCCGCCTGGGCTACAAGGTGGTCACCGGCGGCACGGACACGCATCTGATCCTGCTCGACCTCTCCGGGGAACCCTTCAGCGGCCGCATCCTGCAGGAGCGCTGCGATGAGGTCGGCATCACCCTGAACAAGAACTGCGTCCCGAACGATGCGCGCTCGCCCAAGGAGACGTCGGGCGTGCGCATGGGGACGGCGGCCATGACCACCCGCGGCTATGTGGAGCGCGACTTCTTGGCCGTCGTGCACCGCATCGACGAGCTGATCCGGACGCTCCGCGCCGAGTACGCCACCCGGTAAAACACGATGCATGACATAGCTTCTTCCCGGCCGCTCTCTCCCGCGGCGGCCGGCTGGCAGCCTTTCGACGCGCAGGGCCGCGTCAAGCGGGACGAGCGGGACGCCGACGGCGAGAACGGGATGGTGGCCAGCTCCAACATCTATGCCACGCGAGCGGGCCTGCAGGTCCTCATGGCCGGCGGCAACGCCGTGGATGCGGCCGTGGCTGTCTCCTACGCGCTGGGCGTCGCAGAGCCGATGACATCGGGCATCGGGGGCGGCGGGTTTATGACCATCCACACATCCGGCGGCGAAGACATCTTCATCGACTACCGGGAGGTGGCGCCGGCGGCCCAGACGGCCTTCACCTGGCTCGATGCGGACGGCAGGGTGCGGGGCGAGAGCAACCATATCGGCGGCCTGGCGGTGGGCGTGCCGGGCGAGGTCGCGGGAATGGAGCTGGCCCGCAGGGCCTACGGCTCCGGCCGGCTCTCCCGCGGTGAGCTTCTGGAGCCGGCCATCGAACTGGCCCGGACGGGCTATGTCGTGAGCCCGACCCTGACCCGCGCGGTGGAGATGGCCTATCCCTACATGACGGGCGACATGCCGGTTTTGGGCGCCTATTACCTCAGGGACCAGAAGGCGGGCGTCCGCTACCGGGTGGGGGATGTGCTTCGAAACCCGGACCTCGCCCGCACCCTCTCGACGATCGCGGCGGACGGGGAGGACGCCTTTTACCGGGGGGAGATCGGCGCAGCGCTCGTGCGGGAGGCGGGAAGGTACGGCGGCCTGCTCAGCATGGAGGATCTGGCGGCCTACAGGCCCAAGGTGCGCCGGCCGGTGCGAGGCACCTATCGCGGCTATCCGATCATCACCGCGCCGCCGGCCTCCTCCGGCGGCACGCATATCGTGGAGGGCCTCAACATCCTGGAGAATTTCGATGTGGCCAGCCTGCCGCTCAACGGACCGGCCTATCTGCACATGTTCTCGGAGGTCTTCAAGGCGTGCTTCGCCGACAGGACGGCGTACATGGCGGATACGGATTTTGCGAGGGTGCCGCTCGCCGGCCTGACGGACAAGCGCTATGCGGCCGCTATCGCCTCGCGCGTGGACCGGCAAGCGTCGAAGCCATGGACACCCGGCCCCGCCTTCTCCTATGAACCCGCCAGCACGACCTCCTTTTCCGTGGCGGACAGGGCGGGCAACATCGTCACCGTCACGCAGACGATCGAGTGCTTCTGGGGCAGCAAGGTCGCGGTGCCTGACTATGGGTTTATCCTGAACGATGAGATGCACGACTTCGCGACGGACCCGACCTCCGTCAACCGCCTGGAGCCGGGCAAGCGCTCGCTCTCGTCCATGTCGCCGACCGTCGTGCTGCGGCCGGACGGGCGGCCCTTCCTCTCCGTCGGTTCGCCGGGCGGGGTGCGCATCTGGCCCACGCTCATCCAGGTCATCTCCCATGTGATCGATCACGGGCTGGACATCCAGGACGCCATCGACACGGCGCGCATCTTCGACGACGGAGCGGCGGATCACAGCGCCGGTGGCGGGTTCTGCTATGAATCTGGCGGCGTCAGGCCGGTCGGCGAGGAGAGCGTGCGGGCGCTGCGGGAGATGGGACATGCGCCGACGGATATGGGGGCGTGGAATCTCTTCTTCGGCGGCGTGCAGGCCATCCTGTTTCGGGAGGACGGCAGCATGCGCGGCGCGGCCGATCCCCGGCGGGACGGCAAGGCGCTGGGGTTTTAGAAGGGTTCGAGCCCCGAAAGATACTGGAAAAATGTCGGGAGTTGTCGCAGGGCACTTCGGGGCGCTGTGAGACGAACCCCCCTGCCGACCGGACAGCGGACGACGATGCCCGACAGGCCGGCGTGTCAACTTTTGCGAAGGAGGGCGGAAGCCGAACATCATGCGGGAAAAATCGAGGGCAGAATCGGCGCGTAGAGCGGGGACCGGCGCGAAGGCGGGCAAGCGGGATGTCGACCAGACGGCGCTGTTCGAACAGATGCCCGTGCCCAAGGCGGTGCGGACCATGGCGATCCCGCCCATCATCAGCCAGCTGATCGTCCTCATCTACAATATGGCGGACACGTTTTTCATCGGGCGCACCGGGAATCCCTACATGGTGGCCGGCGCCTCGCTGATCCTGCCGCTGTTCAATATCACGCTCTCCCTCTCCAACCTGGCGGGCACGGGGGGCGGCGCGCTGATGTCCAGGCTGCTGGGGCGTAAAAGGCCGGAGGAGGCCAGGCGTGTCTACAGTTTCAGCCTGTATCTCGCGCTGGGGCTGGCGCTTTTGTTCTCGCTGGTCACGGGGTTTCTGACGCGGCCGCTCCTGACACTCCTCGGCGCCACGGCGGAAAACTACGACTATGCGGCCGGTTACGCCTTCTTCGTCATCGTCCTCGGCGGCATCCCGACCGTGCTTTCCAACACGCTGGCGGCGCTCATCCGCAGCGTCGGGGCCTCGCGGGAGGCGGGCCTGGGGATCACGATGGGCGGCCTCATCAATATCGCGCTCGATCCGCTGTTCATGTTCGTGCTGCTGCCGCCGGGGCAGGAGATTCAGGGCGCCGGCATGGCCACCTGCCTCTCCAACTGCATCGCGTGCCTCTACTTCGTCCTGGTGCTCGTGCGCCGCAGGGATGATCCGGTCCTTCGCCTTTTGAGCCCGGCCCGGCTGCCGTCCGCCGGCAGCATCCGGGCGGTCTTCAATGTGGGCCTCCCGTCCGCCATCGCCACGTTTCTGTTCGACCTCGACTACATGGTCATCGACAAGCTGATGACGAGCTACAGCGCCATCGCGCTCGCGGCGGTGGGGATCGTGCTCAAGGTGGAACGGCTGCCGCTTAATATCGGCATCGGCATCTGCCAGGGCATGACGCCCATCGTCGCCTACAACTTCGCGTCGAAGGATTACGGGCGCATGCAGGAGACGAAGCGGTACGCGCTGCGGCTGGGGCTCGTGTGCGCGGCGGTGAGCATCCTCCTGTACGAGGTGTTCGCCGGGCCGATCATGCGCATCTTCATCGACGATGCCCAGACCGTGGCGCTGGGGACGGGGTTTCTGCGCATTCGGGTGCTGGCCACGCCGCTGATGTTTCTGAGTTTCTTCCACGTGCACCTCTTCAACGGCTTCGGGCGGGGAGATTATGCCATGTTTCTGGGCGTGACCCGCTGGCTGGTGTTCAACATCCCCATGCTGTTTTTGCTGAATCACATCTTCGGCATGTACGGCATCGTCTGGTCGCAGGTCACGGCGGACAGCCTCACGGTCCTCCTGTCCGTGCTGGTCTATCGGCGGTACAGCCGGCGGACCTTCGGGGAGGCGGGCTGAGGGGCGCCCGGAATTTGGTGGACGGAGATGGGGCCCCGGACACTTAACGAGATAGTGGGGCGTGCCCGCGGCGCCTGGCGGATGGCGATACGGCCTGATGCCGCGCCCGGAATTAAGAACCTGATTTACGGATAGGAGGCGGTGCGCATGAGTCGCACGGAGCAAAAGATCGGCGGTCCCGGCCATATCGAGGTGCGGGGTGCGCGGGTGCACAATCTGAAAAATCTCGATGTCGACATCCCCTTGGGCAGGATCACCGGGATCGCGGGCGTATCCGGCTCCGGGAAATCCTCCCTCGCGCTGGGCGTGCTGTACGCCGAGGGGTCCCGCCGCTACCTGGAGTCCCTCTCCACCTACACGAGGCGGCGCATGACGCAGGCACCGGCCGCGCAGGTGGACAGCGTGACCTACATACCGGCGGCCCTGGCCCTCCACCAGCGGCCGGGCGTGCCGGGCATCCGCAGCACCTTCGGCACCTCCACGGAGCTGCTCAACAGCCTGCGCCTCATGTTCTCGCGCCTCGCCAGCCACCGGTGCCCGAACGGGCATTACCTGCCGCCGACCATGGATGTGGCGGCGGAACGGCCCATCATCTGCCCGGTCTGCGGGGCCAGGGTCCACCCGCCCGGCGCGGAGGAGCTGGCCTTCAACAGCCAGGGCGCCTGTCCCACCTGCAGCGGCACCGGTGTGGTGCGGACGGTGGATATGGACAGCCTGGTGCCGGACGACAGCCTGACCATCGACGAAGGCGCGGTCGCCCCGTGGAACTCCCTCATGTGGTCGCTGATGAAGGACATCGCGCGGGACATGGGCGTGCGCACCGATGTGCCATTTCGGGATTTGACCGAGCGGGAAAAGGATATCGTCTTTCACGGCCCGGCGGAGAAGCGCCATATCATCTACCAGAACCAGAGCAGCGGGGCGGCGGGGGATATGGACTTCACCTACTTCAACGCCGTCTACACGGTGGAAAACGCCCTGGCCAAGGTCAAGGACGAGAAGGGGATGAAGCGCGTGGAGAGGTTCCTGCGCCAGGACATCTGCCCGGACTGCGGCGGCACGAGACTGTCGGAGGCGGCACGGGCCCCGCGCCTGCGCGGCATCTCCCTGGCGGAGGCGTGCCAGATGACCCTCGGCCAGCTCCTGACATGGGTGGAAGGGGTCCCGGCTTCCCTGCCACCCGTCATGCGTCCCATGGCGGAGAGCATCTGCGAGGCGTTTCGCGCCACGGCCCGCCGTCTGATGGACATGGGCCTTTCCTACCTGACGCTCGACCGCGCCACCTCCACGCTCTCCACCGGCGAACGACAGCGCACGCAACTGGCGCGGGCGGTACGAAACCGGACGACCGGCGCGCTCTACGTGCTGGACGAACCCTCCATCGGCCTCCATCCGCACAACCTCAAGGGGCTCCTGGGCGTCATGGATGACCTGGTGTCGGACGGCAACTCCGTGGTCCTGGTGGATCACGATGTGCAGGTCCTCGGACACGCGGACTGGCTCATCGAGCTGGGACCGGCGGCGGGCGCGGCGGGCGGCCGTCTCATCGCGCAGGGGACGGTCCCGGCGGTGATGGCGAACCCAAATTCCAAGATCGGACCGTTCCTCGCGGCGGCCCAGGCGGCCCGGAAGAAGGACAGCCCCCTTTCCCAGCAAAAGGTCACTGCGCCGGACGATTTCCCCTCCCAGCAAAAGATCACTGCGGCGGACGATTTCCCCTCCCAGCAAAGGATCTCTGCGCCGGACGCTTCTCTCTCCCAACAAAAGATCTCTGCGGCGGACACTTCCCTTTCCCACGGGACTGTCTCGCTGTTTGCGGACGGCTGCATCCGGATGACCACGGACGCGATCCACACCGTGCAGCCGCTTTGCGTCTCGTTCCCGAAGGGACGGCTCTCGGTCGTGACCGGCGTTTCCGGCTCCGGCAAGACCACGCTGATCCTGGAGAGCCTGGTGCCCGCCCTGGCGGCGGCCGCCGCGGGGAAACCCCTGCCGCCGCATGTGCGCGGCATAGAGGCGGCGGGCATCCGGCAGGTCAAGCTCATCGACGCCACCCCCATCGGCATCAATGTGCGCTCCACCGTCGCCACCTATGCCGATGTCCACGACGAGCTCAGGCGCGCCTATGCCCGCACGCCGGCCGCGAAGGCGGGCGGGTACAAGGCGGGCGATTTTTCGTACAACACGGGGCGCCTCCGCTGCCCCACCTGCGACGGCACGGGCAGCATCAGCCTGGATGTCCAGTTCCTGCCGGATGTGGATATCCCGTGCCCCGACTGCGACGGCTCCCGGTACAGGCCGGAGGCCTTCGACATCCTCAGGGAGAGGCGGGGCGGCCCCTCCATGTCCCTGCCGCAGCTGATGGCCATGAGCGTCGATGAGGCGATGCCGCTGCTCGACGACCTGCACGGCGTGTACAGCCGCCTGTCCGTGCTGCACGAGGTGGGCCTCGGCTATCTGACGCTGGGCGAAGCCACGCCCGGCCTGTCCGGCGGCGAGGCGCAGCGGCTGAAGCTGGCAGGCGAGATGGGAAAGGGGCAGCAGGACACGCTGTTCGTCTTCGACGAGCCGACCATCGGCCTGCATCCCCTGGATGTGCAGACGCTGATGGCGGTCTTCGGCAGGCTCCTCGCGCAGGGCGCCACGGTGATCATCATCGAGCACGACACGGATGTCATCCG
>CAZDUM010000048.1:7767-9725 GCA_964508645.1 uncultured Oscillospiraceae bacterium
TACCACCACATTTTCTTCACCCCGCCGGTATAGGATGAGACAGGAAGGAGGGGAAACCGCATGGAGACATCTCATATTCTGGTCGTGGATGACAACCGCGAGATCGTGGACTCCCTGAGCCGGCTTTTGCAGTACGAGGGGTATGAGGTCGCCTGCGCGTACGACGGGATGGAGGCCCTGGAGGTCCTCGAGCGCGAGCCCGTCGACCTGATCCTGCTGGATGTGATGATGCCGCGCTTAAACGGCCTGTCGACGCTGATGAAGGTGCGGGAGAAGCACCGCATCCCCGTGATCATCCTCTCCGCCAAGACGGAGGAAAGCGACAAGGTCAGCGGTCTTTTGCTGGGGGCGGACGACTATGTCAGCAAACCCTACAATCCGGCCGAGCTGATGGCGCGGGTCAAGGCCCAGCTGCGGCGGTATCAGACCTACAGCGGCGGGCGGCCGGAGGAGGACGAGGACACCGTGGTCAACGGCGGACTGGTGCTGGATCGGCGGCAGAGGCTCATCTTCGTCGACGGCAGGCCGGAAAAGCTGACGGCCACGGAGTACAAGATCCTGGAGCTCCTCATGGCCCATCCGGGACAGGTTTTCCCGGCCAAGATGATCTACGAGCAGGTCTGGGACGAGCCGGCGATCTGCGCCGTGGAGAACACGGTCATGGTGCATATCCGGCACATCCGGGAAAAGATCGAAATCGATCCGAAGAAGCCGCAATATATAAAGGTGGTGTGGGGCATTGGATACAAGATGGAAAAGCACGCTTAGGCGCATCCGGGTCTGGTTCCCCGGCGTGCGAGGGTTCTTCGGCCTTCTGCTGCTGCTCTGCAGCGCCATGGGAATGCTGCTTTTGAGCCTGGTGTGGGCGCACAGCCTGTACATCGTCTACCTTTTGAGTTTTTTCTTCGTGGGAGCCACATCGGTTCTGTGCCTCTATCTGCTGCTGCCGCCGAATCTGACGCGGATCGGGTTTCCCAATACGGCCGCGGCGCATGATCTTGCGGCCTGGCATGCGGATGTGGACCTTTGGCGCGGGTATCTGAAGCGCGGCGCCCTCGTGTATCTTCTGTTCCTGTGCCTCGTGGTCTTTCTGCGGACCGGCTTCGCCAATGGCTACCGGGAAGGGGATTCCCTTCTGCTGGTCCTTTTCCTCCTGGCGCTCCTGGGCGTTCTGACCCTGGTCGCCTATGCCATATTCCGCCCCTATGCGAGGCAGCAGCTGAACGAGGTGTGGGAGGCGAGAGAGGCCGAGAGCCGTGAACACATCCGGGCGGCGGAGGAGCGCGGACGAAGGAGCATGGAGCAGGCCGCCAGGAGCGAGCGCTTGAAGGTGGAGCTGATCACGAACGTCTCCCACGACCTGAAGACGCCTCTGACCTCCATGGTGGGGTACATCGAGCTGCTGAAGAAGCAGGATCTGGATACGGAGAGCGCCGGCTATGTGGAGATCATCGACAGGCGGGCGGAGAAGCTGAAGGAGATGATCGAGAGCCTGTTCGACCTGGCGAAGGTCAGCAGCGGGAATGTGCAGCTCAGTCCGGTGCCGCTCGACCTAAACCGACTGGTGGAGCAGGTTTTAAGCGACATGGAGGACAGGCTGGCCGGCAGCGGCCTTTCCGCCATCCGCCTGCTGACTACGGCGGATACGGGCCTTGTAGGCGACCCCGCCTACCTGTACCGCATCGTGCAGAATCTGCTGGAAAACGCGCTGAAGTATTCGGCCAGGGGCACCCGCATCTTCTTCAAGAGCTACCTGACGGCGGACATGGTGCATCTGGACATCATCAACACGGCGGGCTACCTGATGGATTTCAAGAAGGAGGATATCCTGGAGCGCTTCGCCAGGGGTGACAAGACGCGGGGCAGCGAGGGGAACGGCCTGGGGCTCGCCATCGTCAGCACCTATGCGAACGCGCTCGGCGGCACCTTCGATATCCAGATCGACTGCGACCAGTTCA
>CAZDUM010000049.1:0-4097 GCA_964508645.1 uncultured Oscillospiraceae bacterium
AAAAGGAAGGTGCGTAGCGGCATATGCGCAGGCAGGATCGACAGAATGGGCAGCGGCTCTCCGTCGCCAACGTGGCCAGGCTCGTCTTCTACAACTGGAAACCCCTGGCCGCCTTTGAAATCCTCTACAAGCTGGCCTCCGTCCTCGTCTTCGTGCCGCTTCTCCTCGGCATCTTCAACCTGACCATGAAGCTGACCGGCTACGCATACCTGACGCCGGAGAACATCTTTTCCTTCGTCAAAAATCCCGTGACGATCCTCATGCTGGTCGGCATGCTGCTCCTGGCCACCATGTACGCGATGGTCGACATCAGCGCCGTGGTCTTCACCCTGGACCAATCCATGCAGCAGGCCCGCACCAACCTCCGCCAGGTCGTCCTCTTCGCCTTTCGCAACGCGCTGCGCGTCCTGCGCCCGCACAACATCCTCCTCGTGCCGGTGGTGCTCCTCCTGCTGCCCTTCGTGCACATCGGCATGGCCTCCGGCTTCCTGAGCTCCATCTCCCTCCCGGAGTTCATCCTCGACTACATCCGGGCGAACGGCCTCCTCTTTCTCCTCTTCGCGGCCGGCATGCTGGGGCTGACCTACGTGGCCGTGCGCTGGCTCTACGCGTTCTTTTACTTCACCCTGGAGGGCTGCAACTTCAAGGAGGCGCGCCACAGAAGCGCCGCGCTGGGCAAGGGGAAAAGGCTCAGGGACCTCGGGATGCTTCTCCTCCTGCAGCTCGGCCTCGCGCTCGTCTTTTTGCTGCTCATGCTCCTCGCGGTGGCCATCGCGAGCGGCATCGGGAAGCTCTTTGCGGGCGTGTTCTTCCTGCGCTGGATCGGGTCCACGCTGGTCTGGCTGGCCGTGGTCGTGGTGCTGGCCGTCAGTTTCGCCATGGCGATCCCCTTAGGGTACGGCTGCGCATGCCTTCTATTTTATCGGCGCAAAAGACAGGCGGGCGAGGCGCTTCGGCATCCGGAGGCTCCACAGGTGCGGGAGGTTCCTCGTTTTCAAAAGCAGGCCAAAATCCTGCGGCGTATCCTCATCGTCGTCGTGGTGGTGTGCAGTCTGACCCTGGGATTCCTGCTCAGCACCGGGCGCATCAATCCGGACATCGAATACCTGCGCACCACGGAGATCACCGCACACCGCGGGGCGTCGGCCTTTTTCCCCGAAAACACCATGGCGGCCTTTCGCGGGGCGCGGGACCTCGGCGCGGACTGGATCGAGCTCGATGTGCAGCAGAGCCGCGACGGGCAGATCTTCGTCTCGCACGACACGAATCTCAAGCGCACCACGGGGGTGGATGCCGACACGTGGGAGCTGACCTACGAGGAGATCGCCGCGCTGGATGCCGGCAGTTTCTTCAGCGAGGAGTTCGCGGGGGAAAAGATCCCGCTGCTGTCCGAGGTGGTGGATTTTGCGAAGAAAAGCGGTTTGCGGCTCAATATCGAGCTGAAGCCCACCGGGCATGAGACGGACTTCGAGAAGTGCGTGGTCGACATCATCCGCGAGGCCGGCATGGAGCATGCGTGCGTCATCACATCGCAGGTCTACGAGGTCCTGGAGAACGTCAAGGCCTGCGACGGCGAGGTGCGGACGGTCTATGTGATGAGCCTCGCGTACGGCGATATCAACCGGCTCACGGCGGCGGACGACTTCAGCGTGGAGGCGCGGAATGTCACGCGGTCCCTGGTCTCTCGGGTCCACAACGCCGGCAAGGAGCTGTATGCCTGGACGGTCAACACGCGGGACAGCATCACGAAGATGATCGAGCTGAATGTGGATAATATCATCACGGACGATATCGAGCTGGCCAGGGAGTGCATCTATGAGAGCCGGTACAGCAGCCTGCTGCGGGAGTACCTCAAGCTGCTGGCCTGACAGACCGGTGCGTGCCGGCCTGCGCCGATCCCGCCCCTCGCCCGGATATGTGGGCCTGCCCTAAGCGGAGTGCAGGGCGCGAGATGCCGGCCTCCTACGGCCGCCTGTAGACCGCATCCTCTGTGAAAACCATCTCCATCGGCCTGTCCCAGGGGGCGGTGGGCACGCATGCGGTCCTCTGCACCTCGAAGGCCGCGGACACGATGCGGGCGCCTACGCAGAGCGGCAGGTAGCGGTCGTAGTACCCCGCCCCCATGCCCAGGCGGTTGCAGGCGGCATCGAAGGCGGTGCAGGGGCAGATGACCAGGTCGATCGAGGCGGGCTCGATCCGTAGGGACCTCTCCGGTACCGGCTCCGGAATCCCATAGGCGCCCGCCTCCCACGCGCCGGCGGCCTCGGCGTCCCGCGGCGCGAGCGCCTCCATCTCCCCCGCGCCGATGCAGCGCGGATAGGCCAGCCTCTTGCCCGCCGAGGCGGCGGCTTCCTCCAGCGCCTCCAGCCGCACCTCGCCGCGAACGGCCCGGTACAGGAGGATCGTCTTCGCCGCGCGGTAGACCGGGGAGGCGGTGATCCTGGCGGCGATGGTCCTGGAGAGGTTCTCCCGCACCGCCGGCGGCAGGGCGTCCCTGGCCGCTATCTTTTCCCTGCGGAGCGCCTGACGCGCCCGCCTCTCCGCATCCTCCATGCAGTTCCTCCGTGTTCAGCAGGACGCCTCTATCCCCTTCAGCGCCTTTCTGACGAGGGGAACGACGATGCCGCCCACGGCGTTTCCCGCTGTCATCAGCAGCACATAGCCCAGGGTCCGCAGGCTCCAGGCGCCGGCCATCGAGAAGTAGTACATGTTGGCCACGCAGTGCTCAAACCCGCAGAGGATGAAGACCATGACCCCGAAAAAGAGGGAGAGGTATTTACCCAGCTCGTGCGGGTTGTTTTTGAAGCCGTCCACCGCCGTGAAGATGAGCAGATTGCAGAAGGCGGCCAACAGGAAGATGCTGAGGATGCCATCGCCCAGCTTGACCTCCGCCAGGGCCTGCGCCCTCTCGATCAGGGCCGGACCGATGCGCGTCAGGCGCTCCAGAAACGCGAGCCCCCATGTCCCGGCCAGGTTGCCCAGCCAGATGACGGGCAGGGAGAGCGCATACCGGCGGTCCTGCTCGAACACGTAGCAGACCTTGCCGGTGAACAGATGCAGGCCCCGCGTGCTGATGGTGAACAGGCCGACGGTGAAGAACAGGGCGCCCAAAATTCTGTTCTCCAGGGAGAGAAAGACGGTACCGCCCAGGCCGATGGCAACGCCCGCCGCTGCTGCATACAGGAATGTCTTCAGGTACTTCATGGCGCCGTCTCCTCAGCAGGCCGGCCTGGCGGCCCGCTCCGCCGCCTCGATCACGTGCTTGGCGAGGACCGCCGTCGTCACGGAGCCTACGCCGCCGGGAACGGGCGTGAGCGCCGCTACGACGGACTCAACCGCCTGCCGGTCCACATCGCCGCAGAGGTTTCCCGCCGCATCCACATTGATGCCCACGTCGATGACGATCTGTCCCGGCACCACATGGTCTGCCGTCACCACGCCGGCCCTGCCGGCTGCGGCTACGAGGATCTCGGCCTGCCGGCAGACCGACGGCAGATCCACCGTCCTGGTGTGGCACATGGTGACGGTCGCATTTCGGGCCTGCAGCATCATCGACACGGGCTTGCCGATGACCAGACTGCGGCCGATCACCGTCACGCGCTTGCCCGTCAGCTCGACGCCGTAGTGGGACAGGATCTCCAGGCAGGCCTGTGCGGTGCAGGGCGGATAGCCCGCCCCCCTGCCGGTGAAAACGCTCGCCATGGAGCCGGCCGTCATGCCGTCCACATCTTTTCCCGGGTCGAGCAGCGCGCAGGCGGCCTCCTCGGCCTCCCTGTCCGCCAGAGGGCGAAACAGCAGGCAGCCGTGGATATGCGGGTCCGCATTGATGCCGCGTATGGCCGCAAGCAGCGCCTCCTTCGTGCAATCCGCCGGCAGGAGAATCTGCCGCACCTCGATGCCGATCTTCTCGCAGCGCTTCATGGCGCCGGTCTCATAGGCGATGTCGTCCGGCCGCTCGCCGAGGCGCACGATGGCCAGCGTGGGGAGGATGCCCCCGTCCCGCAGCGCCGCCGCCCGCACCTTCAGTTCCTCCGTCATGGCCGCCGCCACCGGCGCGCCCTTCCATAGTTCCGCTCCCAAGTCAGCTTTCCTTTCTA
>CAZDUM010000049.1:4197-9661 GCA_964508645.1 uncultured Oscillospiraceae bacterium
GCCGCCACCGGCGCGCCCTTCCATAGTTCCGCTCCCAAGTCAGCTTTCCTTTCTATAGCGTTTCATGACCGCTTCGTTTCATTATTATTACTTCATTATTACATTATTACACTACTTCGTACCGGTTCATCTCCGCATCGCCGCATCTACATCGGTGCGGCCGCCTCTGTGCCAACATCACTTACATCCGTGCTGCAGCGCCGTCTCCGTATCGTCGCGCCGGCACGCATATCACCTGTGTCTGTGCCGCCCTGTCGGCCCTGTACTGTCTCTGTGCCGCCGCACCTAAAAGAATCCGGCCTTCACCGTCTCGAAGATGCCGTCCGCCAGCTTCCCGTAGGTGTCCAGCATGGCCAGGCACTTCTCGTTCATCGCCTCCGCCAGGTTCCGGTCGCGCAGACTCTTCGTGTTGATGAAGACGTTCAGGGAGGCCGCCTGCAGGCCCGCCTTGGCCAGTACCGCCGCGCAGCCCGCATCGGAGACGGCCAGGCGCGAACCCTTCTCCGCCATCGCCTGCACGATTTCGAGGCTCTGGCAGCAGAGCTCCATGATATGCACCGGCACCTCGCAGGCCTTCACCGTGGCCTGTTCCAGCGTCTCCGCTCGGTTCGGATCGTCCTTTGGGATGCCGTAGGCCCTGGCCAGCGGCAAAAACCCTTCCGCATCGGCGGGCACCTGGTCGAGGAGCTCCGTCTGCAGCGCATCGCAGCGCGCCATCAGCGTCCGGATCTCCGCCTCCACATCGGCGTACTTCTTCTTCCCCACGGTCAGGGCACCGACCATGTTGGCGAGGGCCGTGCCCAGAGCGCCCACCAGGGCGGCGGCGCCGCCACCGCCGGGGGTCGGGGCGTCCGAGGCCAGCTCGGCCACGAACACCCGGCAGGATTTCGTCGTCATATCCTCCATATCGCGCATGCCGCCTTTCTCACCTTTACGCTCAGAACAGCCCGCTGATGACGCCGTTCTCGTCCACATCGATCCGTTCGGCCGCCGGCACCTTCGGCAGACCCGGCATGGTCATGATGTCGCCGGTCAGCGCCACGATGAAGCCGGCGCCTGCGCAGACCTTCAGATTCCGCACCGTGATCCGGAAGTCCTTCGGCGCCCCCAGCTTGGCCGGGTCGTCGGAGAAGCTGTACTGCGTCTTCGCCATGCAGATGGGCAGGTCGCCGAAGCCCAGGTCCTCAATCTCCTTCAGCTGCTTGACGGCATTGCCGACCAGGTCCACGCCGTCCGCGTGGTAGATCTTCGTGGCGATGGCTTCGAGCTTCTCCACGATGGACATGTTCGTGTCGTAGCTATACCGGAAGTCATTCGGCTCCTCGCACAGGCGCACCACCTCCTCGGCCAGCGCCCTGCCGCCTTCGCCGCCCTTCGCCCAGACCTCGGACAGGGCCACGCGGACGCCGAGCTCCTTGCACTTCTCCTCCACCAGGTCGAGCTCCGCCTTCGTATCCGTGGGGAACGCGTTGATGGCCACCACGCAGGGCAGGCCGTACACGTTCTTGATGTTGCTGACATGCTGCAGCAGGTTCGGCAGACCCCTCTCCAGGGCCTCAAGATTCTCCTGGTTCAGATCGGCCTTGGGCACGCCGCCGTGGTACTTCAGCGCCCGCACGGTCGCCACGATGACGACGGCGGAGGGCTTCAGCCCCGCCATGCGGCACTTGATGTCAAAGAACTTCTCCGCGCCGAGGTCCGCGGCAAACCCGGCCTCCGTCACCGCGTAGTCGCCCAGCTTCAGGGCCATGCGGGTCGCCGTCACCGAGTTGCAGCCGTGGGCGATGTTGGCAAACGGGCCGCCGTGGATGAAGGCCGGCGTCCCCTCCAGGGTCTGGACGAGATTGGGCTTCAGCGCATCCTTCAGGAGAGCCGCCATCGCGCCTTCCGCCTTCAGGTCGTGCGCCGTCACCGGCCGGCCGTCATAGGTATAGGCCACGATGATGCGGCCGAGCCTGGCCTTCAGGTCCGGAATGTCGCTGGAGAGGCATAAGACCGCCATGACCTCGGAGGCCACCGTGATGTCAAAGCCGTCCTCCCTGGGCACGCCCTGCATCCGGCCGCCGAGGCCGTCCACGATGTTTCGAAGCTGCCGATCGTTCATATCCACGCAGCGCTTCCAGGTGATGCGCTTCGTGTCGATGCCCAGGGCGTTGCCCTGCTGGATGTGGTTGTCCAGCATGGCGGCCAGCAGGTTGTTGGCCGCCCCGATGGCGTGAAAATCGCCGGTAAAGTGGAGGTTGATATCCTCCATGGGAACCACCTGCGCGTAGCCGCCGCCGGCCGCGCCGCCCTTGATACCGAACACCGGCCCTAAGGACGGTTCGCGCAGCGCCACGATGGACTTCTTGCCGATCCGGCGCAGCCCGTCGGCCAGGCCCACGCTGGTGGTCGTCTTCCCCTCGCCGGCCGGCGTCGGGGTGATGGCCGTCACCAGGATCAGCTTGCCGTCCGGCTCGTCGGCCTTGTCCTTCAGCAGGGCATAGTCAACCTTCGCCTTGTAGTTGCCGTACTGCTCCAGGTACTTCTCGTCCACGCCCGCCAGCGCGGCGATGTCGGTGATCTTCTTCTTGTCACACGCCTGCGCGATCTCGATATCGGACTTGATGGTTGCCATAGTATTCTCTACCTCCTCTGTCTGCACATGCGTTCAGTCCGCGCCTGCGATCTGTCCGCATCTGCGATCTGTCTGCACT
Source organism: uncultured Oscillospiraceae bacterium (assembly GCA_964508645.1). Classification (GTDB taxonomy): domain Bacteria; phylum Bacillota; class Clostridia; order Peptostreptococcales; family Anaerovoracaceae; genus RGIG7179. The sequence continues at coordinate 6,894 of CAZDUM010000049.1, forward strand.
TGCGATCTTTTGCTGTGAATAACTTCCTCCCGAAAATTTGCCAGCAGGCCCATTATAGCACGGCGGCATGCGGAATAGAAGGCTATATTTTTACGACGCATCCGATGTGATGTCGGTGCCGAAGTAGGTCTCGCTGAGCCGGGAGAGCGTGCCGTCCTCGCGGAGTTCGGCGATGGCGCTGTTGATGGCGTCGAGCAGGGAGGCCGCGTCGTCGCCCTTCTTCACGGCGATCACCACGTTGGTCGTCTCGTAGTCGTAGCAGGCGATTTTAACGGGCGCGTCCGGATGCTCCCGCACATAGTCCAGGTAGCTCTGCTCGGCGTTGATGGTGGCGTCGATGCGTCCCTGCAGCAAAAGCTCGATGGTCTGGTTGAAGTCATCCACGCCGGTGACGGTGGCGCCGTACTTCTCCCCGACCTGGGCGTAGGTGCTGGAGATCGTGTTGGCGGTGGTCTTGCCGGCTAAATCCTCCATCTTGGTGATGGAATCGTCGTCGGTGCGCACGATGACGGCGGTGCGGTTATAGCAGTAGGGATCGCTGAGGGCATAGGTCTCAGCCCGCTCCTCGGTGTAGTCGATGCCGTTGATCATCATGTCGTAGCGGCCGGCATCCACGCCCGCCAAGAGGCCGTCCCAGACGCCCTCCTCATAGACGGGTTCGACGCCCAGCTTCTCGGCGATGGCGGCGCCGACCTCCACATCGAAGCCGACCAGGTCCCCGTCCTCGTTGTGATAGGTCCAGGGGCTCCAGGTCCCTTCCATGGCGATGGTGATCTTGCCGGCATCCTGAATGCGGGCCAAAAGATCGCCCGTCTGGCCGGGTGTCTCGGCGTCTCCGCCCGTATCGTCGCTCGAGCATCCCGTCATGGCCGTCATGGTCGCTGCCAGCAGCGCAGCCACCAGCAGCAGTGCAAGCACGCGTTTCTTCTTCATCTTGATCTCAGTCCTCCTTTTTGCTGTAAATCGAATCCTGTCAAGCTGTCAGGCTATTTTTTCGTGAAAAATGTGGGAGTCTGGCGCCCCCTGCGCCGGCTGTTTGCGGCCGTCTTCAGCCTGTCCGCTCCCATGCGGGCCGGTCATCCTCAGGGGGCCGGTCTCAAAGGGGCCGGTCGTCTCCAGTCCGCCGGTCCCAGAGGGGCCCGCCACGCTCTATCTCTCTCCGCCCTGCTCGGGGCCGGCACGCCCGCACCCCGCCATCGTGCCCTCGAGGCTGCGCAGGAAGGCGCGGGTCCGTTCCTCCCTGGGGTGCTCGAAGAACGTCCGCGAGTCGCCCTGCTCCGCCGCGACGCCGTTCTCCATGAAGATCACCTTGTTGGACACGGTCCGGGCGAAATTCATTTCATGGGTGACCACCAGCATGGTCATGCCCTCTCCGGCCAGCTGGCGCATGACCGCCAGGACCTCCCCGGTCAGCTCCGGGTCCAGCGCGGAGGTCGGCTCGTCGAAATAGATGATCTCCGGCTCCGGCGCCAGGGCGCGGGCGATGGCGACGCGCTGCTGCTGCCCGCCGGAGAGCTGGTCCGGGTAGTAGTCATACCGGTCCGAAAGTCCCACCTTATCCAGGGCGCGGCGGCCGATGTCCCTGGCCTTCGCCTTCGGCATCTTCCTGCCGACGATCAGGCCCTCGGTGACATTCTCCAGGGCGGTCTTGTTGGCGAAGAGGTTGTAGCTCTGGAACACGAAGGAGGTCTTGCGTCGGATGCGCGCCACATCGCGCTTGGAGGTACGGGCCATATCGAAGGCCTCCCCGTCGAAGATCAGCGTCCCGCTGTCGGCGGTTTCCAGGAAGTTCAGACACCGCAGGAATGTCGTCTTGCCGGAGCCGGAGGGGCCCAGGATCGCCACCACATCCCCCTTTTCCACGGACAGGCTGATCCCGCGCAGCACCTCCAGCCCGTCGAAGGATTTTCGGACGTCGCGAATATCAAGCATCGGCATGGAGCTTCCCTCCCAGCTTCTTCGGCCTGTGCTGGCTGAGGCGCTTTTCCCCCATGTGCTGCAGCCAGGTGAGGATGGTGGAAAAGGCCAGGTAAATCAGCGCCACCTCGATGTAGAGCGCCAGCGCCTCGTAGGTCCTGGCGATGATCTGTCGCGTCTTTTGGAGCATCTCCATCACGGTGATGTTCGCCGCCAGGGAGGTGTCCTTGAGCATGGAGATCAGGGAATTGGAAAGGGGCGGAAAGGCCGTGCGCATGGCCTGCGGGAGAACGATGCGCCACATGATCTGCATATAGCTTAAACCCGCGCAGTACCCGGCCTCCACCTGCCCCACGGGCACCGACTCCAGCGCCGCCCGGATCGTCTCCGCGCAGTAGGCGGCGTAGTTTAAGCCGATGACCACGATGGCCGCGACCAGTTTCGGGATCATGATGCCCAGGTCCGGCAGACCGTAATATACCAACAAAAGCTGCACCAGAAGCGGCGTGCCCCGGAATATCCAGATGTAGATTCTGGCAAACTGCCGCAGCACCGGTACCTTCGCATACTGCACCAGCGCCAGAAAAAGGGCCACCACCATGCACAGGGCGAAGGCCGCCACCGTGATGGGGATGGTCATGGTCAGGCCGGGGAGTAGAATATCGTCAAATGAACTGATAAATGTCTTCCAAGCATGCGCGTCCATGAAGCTGCACTTCCTCCTGCTCCTCCTGGGAGCGAAATCCTCCGCACATAAAAAAACGGCGTGAAAATTCCCAGTAAATTCCCAGTGAGATGATAGACTTTCTGCTGTAACTATAAATCAAAAGGTGAAATAATGCAAGGGGGCC
>CAZDUM010000050.1:0-2439 GCA_964508645.1 uncultured Oscillospiraceae bacterium
GGTCAGAGCATCCGGCTCATAACCGGCAGGTCCCGGGTTCAAATCCCTGAAGGCCCACCATGCAAGTCATAGATAGATCGTCATGCCCAGATAGCTCAGTAGGTAGAGCAGGGGACTGAAAATCCCCGTGTGCTTGGTTCGATTCCGAGTCTGGGCACCACAAGGGGCGAAAAGCCCCTTCGAGAGGCAGTCAGCCGTTTGCCGGCGGGCTGCCTTTTTTTCATGCCGACCCTTGACAGGGCGGAGGCGATAGGGTAGACTGAAAGCGTGGTTCGGCGGCCACAGGGGGTATGGGCAGTCGGGTCATAAGCTCGTAAAAAGGGGATACGAACATGAGAGCATATACAGCTGCAAACGCGCAGACGCGTCCGCATTTTTTGTCGAACCTCCAAGAGCGGAAGCGCCTGCTTTTTATGTTTCTGTGCATCGCGCTTCTGCTCGTCTGCCTGACGGCCTGCGGGGGCGGCGGCCACAGCGGTCCCGCCTGCAAGGACATCCTGACGGCCTGCAGCGAGGTCGCCGCCGAGGGCACGTTCGACACCGTCGTCAGCTACGGGGAAGACCTGTATACGGACAGCTTCCCCACGATGTACGGACTGGACTACGACCTCATCGACGACGGGGCGATCATCTACACGGCGTCCGGCGGGACGGCCGATGAAATTTCCATCTTTCATCTCAAGGATCAGAAGGATGTGAGCCTGGCCCGCCAGAAGCTCGCCGAGCGGCAGGAGAGCCGCCGCAACACCTTCGCCGGTTATGTGCCGGAGGAGGTGCAGAAGGTGGATGATGCGCGCATCATCGTGCAGGGCAGCTATGTGGCGCTGCTCATCAGCGACGACAACGATGCGATGGAGACGGCGATTCGGACCGCCATCAGCGGCTGAGAAAAGGGCTGTGCGTCCGAAGGGGGAGACGCGCATAGACGGCAGGCCGTTTATGCCGGATTTTATCAAAGGGGGAGAACAACATGATCGACAAGGGTGAAAGGGGCGGCTTCAGGGGGCGCCGCGGCGGCCGCGAAGGCAGGAAGAGCCGCGCCGGCATCGTGATGACCGTCTTGCAGGTGGCCGTGATCGCCATCCTGGTATTTTCCGTCGTGCAGCAGAACCAGACGGGCACCATGCTGCAGCGGCTTTTGGGCGAGGCCGAGGGCGTCGTACACGACATCTACGATGACACCGCCGTGGTCGAGGCCTACCACAGCGGGGACGCGTCCAAACTGAACGAAAAGGATCAATTCGTCCTGGAGACGGCGAGCGGCATCATCGACGACATCATCGAAGCGGATATGACGCCGTACGAGAAGGAGAAGGCCGTCTACGACTGGCAGTGGGCGTGGGTGCATTACAGCGATGAGGATCTGAATCCGATCACCGGCAGTTCGGATAACTATACGCCCTATGGCGTGCTGACGGGCCATGACGCCATCTGCGTGGGGAATGCCACCACCTTCCGCCTGTTCATGGATATGCTGGATGTCCCCTGCATGATCATCCACTCCACGGAGCAGGGGGAGCACGCCTGGGACCTGGTCCAGCTGGACGATGAATGGTACCATGTGGATGTGACCTTCGATAACGGCAACTATGCGCCCAGCTACAGCTACTTCAATGTGCCGGACAGCGTCAAGGATGACGGCTCCTGGCCGTGGGATCACGAGGAGATTCCGGCGGCGACCGGCACGAAATACTGCTATATGCTGACGAACGCCGTGGAGTGCGAGGATATGTACGACATCCCCATGGTGCTGAAGGAGGGCGTGGAGAAGAATGAGACCATGATCACTGTGACCTTAAAGAACCGCGAGGGATTCAGTCGTTCGGTCGCCGACTACGTCGCCAACAACTTCGGCAGCGTCCTGAATCCGAACGGCTATATGTACTTCTCCGATGCGCTTTCCCTGGGCGGGAAGACCGTCTACCTGTTCATAAACAACGTCGTGTCAGAGGATGCAAAGGATCAGCAGGATATCTACGATCGCTTCCAGGAGATCCTCGCCAAGATGCAGGAGGAGATGCAGGCAGGGAAGGGCGACTCGAACGGAGGAGATGATCCGGTCGGCGGTCCTGCCGTCGACCCCCTGCCTACGGATGCCCCTACGGCCAGCGGGTCCGTCCATGTGACGCCCCTCGGCCCCGATGCCAGTGTGACTGGCGCCGATGTGACTGTGGAAGATCTCGATCCCGATGCGGTGATTGAGAAACCGATGGGATAGGAGAGAGCGCATGGTATTCAGCAGCACGGTCTTCTTGCTGGCGTTCCTGCCGGTGACCATCGCGATCTATTTCCTGGTGCCGCAGCGCTATATCCAGGCGAAAAATGTGGTTCTCCTGGCGGCGAGCCTGTTCTTCTACGGCTGGGGAGAGCCGAAGTATATTCTGGTGATGCTGGGCTCCATCGCCTTTAACTATGTGACGGCCCGGCTCATGGCCGCCG
>CAZDUM010000050.1:2539-7831 GCA_964508645.1 uncultured Oscillospiraceae bacterium
TGATCCTGGGCATCTTCAAATACGCCGGCTTCGTGGCGGATACGGTGGCGAGCCTCCTGGGCGGCGGCTTCGGTCTCCTCTCCATCGCCCTGCCCATCGGCATCTCCTTCTACACCTTCCAGACCATGTCCTACGTCATCGACGTATACCGGGGCAAGGTCGCCGTGCAGAAGAACCTGATCATCTTCGCCTGCTATGTGACGCTGTTTCCGCAGCTCATCGCCGGCCCCATCGTCCGCTACAGCGATGTGGAGGTGCAGCTGAAGCGTCGCACCACCACGGCGGCCCAGCTCGCGGAGGGCGTGCGTCGCTTCACCATCGGCTTCGCGAAGAAGGTGCTCTTAGCCAATCAGGTCTATGTCATCTGGAAGGAGCTCTCCGCCATGCAGACCCTCTCGGTCGGCGCGGCCTGGCTGGGCGCGGTGGCCTTCACCTTCCAGATCTATTTCGACTTTTCGGGGTACTCGGACATGGCCATCGGCCTGGGGAAGGTCTTCGGCTTCGATTACCTGGAAAACTTCGACTACCCCTACATTTCCAGAAGCATCACGGAATTTTGGCGCCGCTGGCACATGTCCCTCAGCTCGTGGTTCAAGGAATATGTCTACATCCCGCTGGGCGGCAATCGGAAGGGGCTTAGACGCCAGATCTTCAATATAGCCCTGGTCTGGGCCTTGACCGGCCTGTGGCACGGGGCCAGCTGGAACTTCGTGGTCTGGGGCGTCTACTACGGCGCTCTCCTCATCATCGAGAAGCTCTGGCTCCTGAAATGGCTGAACCGGGCGCCCGCCGCCGTCGGCCACATCTACAGCATGCTCACCGTCATCATCGGCTGGGTCATCTTCGCAGAGGAGAATTTCGGCGAGATGGGCCGCTATCTCTCCATGCTCTTCGGCGCAGGCGGCTGCCTGACGGACGATGCCTTCTTTTACTACCTCGGTACGCGCGCCGTATTGCTGGCGGTATGCGTGCTGGCGGCTACACCTTTTCCCGCGAAACTGGGACGGGCGATCCTGTGCCGCGCGGAGCGCCTCGATCGCACCACGCTGCTGCAGGGCCTCCTGGAATCCGCCTCGATGCTCGCGGTGCTGTGCCTGTCGATGGCGTTTCTGGTCAGCGGTTCGTATAACCCGTTTCTGTATTTTCGGTTTTAGAGGGGAGACGACGAGATGAAGAAACATCCCATCGGACAATACATGGTGATCGGACTCGCGGCGGCCTTTTTCTTCGTGCTCAGCGTCGGCACGGCGCTCAAGCCGGATATCGCCTTTTCGCCGAACGAGAACCGGATGCTGGAGGAACGGCCCGAGGCCACAGCGCGCAGCGTGCTCAGCGGCGAATTTTCGGAGGACAGCGAGACCTATCTGACGGACCAGATCGTGGGCCGGGAGATGTGGGTCGAGCTGAAGGGGCAGGTGGAGCGGACGCTCGGCGTCACGGACATGAACGGGGTCTATCTGTGCAGGGACGGGCGGCTGGTCGAACGGGTCACAGAGGCCGATTTTCCCCGCGCGCGCTACGAGAAGAACCTGGAGGAGGTCGTGAAGCTCCGCGAGATTTTGACGGCGCAAAAGGGCGGCTCCGGCATACCAGTACGGCTTCTCCTGGCGCCGACAGCTGCCTCGATCTACGCGGACGATCTGCCGCCTCATGCGCTCACGTTCGACGAGGAGGCGGCCTACCGCGAGGCGCAGGAGATGCTGGGCGCGGACCTGGTGGATGTGCGGCCGATTCTGCGCGTCGCCACGGCGGCGGGGGAGACCTATTTTCACACGGACCATCACTGGACGGGGTACGGCGCCTATGCGGGAAGCCTCGCCTACCTGCATGTACGGGACGGCGGGGATGGCAGCCCCGCGGCGGTCGCGGCGCAGGCGGGAAGTATGCTGACGGGAACTGCGCAGACGGCCGCGACGCAGGCGGGAACCGGGCAGACAGCCGCGGCGCAGACGGGAACCGGGGCCTATGAGGAGGCCGGGGAAGCGCAAGCGCTGCATGCCGCCTATCTGGAGAACGGGCCGGAGGTGCTCAGCGACGCATTTTACGGTACGCTCTACTCGAAGGTCCTGCTTCCCGTGCAGCCGGACACGATCGAGACCCCGCGGGCGGCGCGGCAGGCGACCTACAGCGTTAAGATGGAGGACGAGACCTACGACAGCCTGTATTTTACGGAGAAACTGGCGGAAAAGGACAAGTACGCTGTATATTTCGGCGGCAACTACGCGCGGGTGGATATCGAACTCGCCGATAGCAGCGTGCGCGGAGAGGGTGAGCGGCTGCTGCTCATCAAGGATTCCTACGCCAACTCCTTCGTGCCGTTTCTCATCCCGGGCCCCTTCAGCCGTATCACGATGATCGATACGCGCTACTACCGGGAAAACATCGCCGAGCTCGCCGCGGACTATGACGAGGTGCTGGTGCTCTACAGCGTGAACAACTTCGCCGCCGAGGCGCTGCACCTGACGCAGGCCGTGCTGCAGTAGGGACGCTTTTCCCTGGTCACCCGCGGGGTTTCACGTGCGAAAGAGGTTGCGCCGCAGCGCCGCGCATGGTACAATCCGTATAAATCCGTTATCTTTCGCGGCGGCGCGGTCCGCCGCAGGAACAGGAGAAGACGAATGAATCGAACGAAAGGTAAGAGAATACTGACCATCCTGCTGGCACTGGCCATGGTCGTAACGCTGCTTCCAAGCGCTGCGTTCGCGCAGACGCCAGGGCAGATAGGCGGCACGACGATGGACCCAAATGATCCAGGGACGAAGTACCGGCAGAGGTGGTTGTACGAGGTCATCGTGCATAACGAAAATGCAGGTTATACCCTTGACGGGCAGAACATCCGCGAGTACAAGGAGAACCAGCAGGTTCCGCTGGGGACGCTCACCTACGGCGAGGCATCCGAGGTGCAGCCCGTCACGCTGGACTTTAAGAACACCAGCAATACAGTTCCTGAAAATGGGAAAGGGGAGGACATCAACATCACCGTCAGCGGCACGGCCATGAAGTACCTCGACCTCAGCTGGAGTGCGGGAGGCACCACCGACGGCATCAGCTCCGGTAAAATCAAGCCGGGTGAGAAGATGACGCTGACCATCACGGTGAAGGAGGGTCTGACCGCGGCTGATATCCCGCAGGATGGCTACCTGATTTTCATGGAGCAGGAGAGCCGCATAGGCTGGCCCGTGTACTTTCCGCTGACATTCCAGGGAAAGGCCGTCACCGTGGAGACCGAGTCGGACGCGTCCATCTCGAAGGCCTACGGCGAGGCCGTGGATCCGGCGAGCATCTCCTGCACGATCAAGGCTGGCAGTGATGTCTTGGAGACTGTGAAGCTCACGGATATCCTCAGCGCCGCTGATGCCCGGGACTTCGGACGGGACTGGCAGACAGGCGTCGGGAGCCAGAACATCTCGATTCAAGATAAAAGCGGGAAGTACATCTTTTCCCCAGCTACACTGACGCTCCAGACGAACGTCAGCAAGGCGGAGCCGAGACTGCAGTGGGTATCCGCCTCTCCGATAGAGCCGGGACAGAGTCTCAATGAATCGCAGATCAGCGGTGCCTATGTGAACCCGTACACAGGGGAGACCGTGGAAGGCGAGTTTGCCTGGCGGGACAGCGAGGCGCCGGTGGGCGGCAAGTACACCTATACCTTTACGCCGGAGGAGCAGAGCAACTATGAGATTGTCACCGGTGAGGTGTATGTGTCTGTCGGCGGCAGCAACCAGCAGCCACCGACGGGAGAAGTCCCGGACAACCCTCGCCTGACGGTGGATCAGTCGTCCCTCGAAACGACATATAACGGGAAACCGCAGGGCGCCGTGGTCACGTCCAATACCAGGGGGAATGTGACGATCCTCTATGCGAAGATGCGGGAAGACGGCGCGACAGAGGCGGAGTCGGCGAATGTCCCCGTCGAGGCCGGCAGTTACAAGGTTCATGCCACGGCGCCTTACTGTGCAGATTTGTATGCGGAGCTCGTCATCAAGAAGAAGCCCATCACATTCAGCATCGAGGGTACCGGCGCGCTCTATGACAGGCCGTATAACGGCGGCACGGACGCGCAGATCAACGTGAAGAACATCGCCGTGTTAGGCATCGTATCCGACGATAAGGGGCAGGTCGAGGTGCACATAGATGAGAAGAATGTCAAGGCCACATTTCAAAGCCCAGATGTGGGCGATGACATCCCGGTGGATGTCGAGATCACCGGCATCAGCATGACGGGAGTGAAGGCGGCCAACTACGATTGCCCGGCATCTTATACATTCAATACGAAAGGCCGCATCTTCGCGAAACCGGTGCGGCTCGGCATGCGGGAGACCATCCATAAGTTCTACGGCCAGACGGCGGAGTTCGTCAGCTCCGATTTTGTGACGAACGGCTTGGAGGCTGGCGATATCAACGACGATATCCACGCCATCATCACCAGCGACGGGGCGCCGGCCGCGGCGAAGGTCGGCAGCTACGCGGTGCGCTTCTCCTCCGCCGGATCGAATTATGCCGCCAGCGGCAGCAGCGACAATGCGCTGCAGGTCCTGCAGACGACACCGCTGGCGCTGAGCGTGGTGTCCAGTGAGGGCAAGTACGGCACGAGGCTGGCGGACATCGAAGCGTCCCTGCAGGGAAGCTTCGTCAATCCCTTCAGCGGGGAAGCCGTACCGGGTACCGTGAGATGGGAGAATCCGAACGAGACGCTGCCTGCTGAAATAGGAGCATCCAAAGCGTATGCGTACAGGTTTACGCCGCATGACACGCAGAATTATACGAGCGCGACGGGCCGGGTCGAGGTCAGGGCAGCGGCGAAGGCAAAGGCTGATGTACACATCGCCGACGATACGCTGAACTTTACCTACACGGGAGCGCCGCAGCAGGTCAAGGTCGTCTCCTCCGACACGCAAAATGTCAGCATCGAATACGCGGCGAAGGGGACAGAGGATTTTTCACCGGATGCGCCCACGAAGGTCGGAGAGTACACCGTCCGCGTTACGGCGACCATGCCAGCCGACGGTTCGAAGGAAAGCAATACCGTCGAGTATACCATGACGATCTCACCGGCTACGCCGCAGGTCACCGTGCAGGTGACGAAGACGGGCAGCGGGAAGATGCTCAGCGACTATGTGCTCAGCTGCGATGCATCGACGGCGGGCACCATCAGCTGGGCCGATGTGAAGAGCGGGATTGAGCCGGATGTGACCGTTACAAACCCATCGCAGATCGAGGTGAGCGCGGATGGCGGGATGGCCTATGAGTGGATATTCACGCCGACTGACGAGGAAAACTACACCAGTCAGG
>CAZDUM010000050.1:7931-9300 GCA_964508645.1 uncultured Oscillospiraceae bacterium
CGAGAACGGCTCTGCGACTGCACCGGAGGATACCGAAACACCGTCTGACGATGAGACGCAGGAGGATACGTTGACCCCTGCGGAGCAGAAGATCGCCGATGGCGTGGAAAACACGACGGTTCGCGCGTCGAGTAAGGCCGCCAAGGGCTCCATCACGATTACATGGACGAGAGCCAAGGGCTACAAGGTCGACAAGTGGGAGATTTTCCGCTCCACAGAGAAGGGAAAGTTCGGCGATGAGCCGTTCTTCACGAAGAAGGCCGGCAGCGGGCGCACCGCCAGCTACAGGAATAACAAGAGCCTGAAGAAGGGCGTTCGCTACTACTATCATGTGCGCGGCGTCCGCATGATCGATGGCAAGCCATACTATACCAAGTGGGCGACGGCCTATCGCATCGCCAAGTAAGGCGGATGCATGATAAAATAGATGCACGGATGTGAGGGAGCCTCCGCCGCACGGAACCGATGGAACCGCACGGCGGCGGCTCTCTCCATGTGCGGAGGGCTGCCGTGGAGCGGGCAGCGCGCCCGCCCTATAAGGTCGATATGCGCCCTCGGGCAGGCCCGAAATGCCATAGGGTGGGCACGACGATTCGATGCATGTTCGCGGACAGATGGAAGGGACGAGGATGAACGAGCAACTGGAGAGGACGGCCCGCCTCTTGGGAGAGGCCGCCATGGAGAGACTGAGAGGGGCACGCGTGGCCGTATTCGGCATCGGCGGCGTGGGCGGCTATGCGGCGGAGGCGCTGGCCAGGACAGGCATCGGCGCACTGGACCTCATCGACCATGACACGGTGAGCCTGACCAACCTGAACCGGCAGATCATCGCCACCCACAGTACGCTGGGGCAGTACAAGGTGGATGCCATGCGGGACCGCATCCTCGATATCGCACCGGACACGGTCGTCAGAACCCATCGCTGCTTTTTCCTTCCCGAAACGCGTGCGGACTTTGATTTTTCCCTCTACAGCTATGTGGTGGATGCGGTGGATACCGTCAGCGCCAAGGTGGAGCTGGTGCTGGCCGCGCAGGCGGCCGGCACCCCCATCATCAGCAGCATGGGGGCGGGCAACAAGCTCGATGGCAGCCGGTTTCGCGTGGCTGACATCTACGAGACCGAGGTGTGTCCTCTGGCGAAGGTCATGCGAAAGGCCATGCGGGCACACGGGATCGAATCCCTCAAAGTCGTCTATTCGGACGAGCCGCCCCGCGCCCCGCAGGGCGCGGGCGCTGCGGCGCCGGACGGCGCCGCAGCAGGGGGCCGCAGGCCCCCCGGCTCGGTCGCCTTCGTCCCCGGCGTGGCGGGCCTGCTGCTCGCCGGCGAGGTGGTCAGGGACCTGATCGCAGACATTCCCGTGGCGTGATG
>CAZDUM010000051.1:0-2483 GCA_964508645.1 uncultured Oscillospiraceae bacterium
CTGGAATGGCTTGGCGCAGGTGCGAAATCTCTCGGCGTGACTACCTATCACCTGACCGGAGCAAAGGACCTTGAGCTGGCGCCGTTTGAAGCGGAAATCGTGGACTTCGGCTATGGTCAAACGGCGCAGGATGTAGAGAATGGCACGAAAGGGTACGCAAGTTTAATTCCAGGTGTGGCAGCCCCAACAGGCCCCTTCGAACCTATGACCATGTGGTTTACCTTCAGTGAGGCCATTCCTGCGGACGCGACGATCACGCTGACTCTATCAACACCAAACGGGACTACACCGGATTTCGTAATTAAGAACCCGCCGGGTACTTCTCACACAGCGACCTTTTATCTGCAAGGCGCCCACCCCAGCGTGCAGGTTGGCGAATATAAGATTCTGTCGGCAGGCGCGGAGGGCGAGAATGTTAAGATCACGATAAAAGATGATACCGCCACCGTTCCTCCGTTGAAGAACGCGCCGGTCGTCAACTGGAAAGGGTCCGGATTTGAGAGCAAGGCCGCAGATGTCAAGGCTGCGATTGAGGCGGCCACCGGAGAAAACGATCCTAGCCGGAAGATAACGGACGATATGGTGTACGCGGTCTGTCAACTGGATTGGAGTCAGGTCGGCGCTCCGTATGGCAGCGGCAATACGCTCACATACAATGTGATCCATGACGGGACCCTCATTAACTCGCAGCCGATAGCATCATCGACGCCCGGTACAGTGTTTAACTTTACCTTGGGAGGCGAGAAGGATAAGATGGCCGGTATATATATCATCGAGATCTGCAAGGATGACGTCGCCATAGCCACGCAGGTCATCGACGTGTATGCGGTCACATACGAGTATCAAGCCGGGAAGGGCGTGCAGGAATTTGCCGATACCACCGTGCTGGTAGGTACATCCAAGCTGGAGGCGGCGAAGAACGGCAAATTGGCGGATACGCCGCAGGTGGAGCTGGAAGATGACAAGGGTCAGCTGCAGTGGGTAGAGAGCGGCGATGCGGCGGACCCGCATCACATCACCCTGGTTGCGACCGACGGGGAGAAGGCTGAGGTCGAGCGCCTGCGGAAGGGCGTGGAGAACACGAAGATCACCCTGAGCTCCAAGAGCAACAAGAAGGGCATCCGCCTCGACTGGAAGCGCAGCAAAGGGTTCAAGGTCGACTACTACGAGGTGTTCAGGTCGCTGAAGCGCAGCACGGGGAGCCTCGGCAAGGCCGCCTACTACAAGACGACGACCGGCACCAGGAACTACTACATCGACACGAAAAAGCTGAAGAAGGGGACCCGCTACTACTACAGGGTACGCGGCGTCCGCGCGCTGGCAGACGGCACCACCGCCTACACGAAGTGGTCCAACTGGGCCTGGAGGAAGTCCCCCGTGACGAGGTAATAAGCCACAGGTAGCTACCGCGCGTCTCGCATGCCCGGGAAATTGCCTGCGAAATTACAGCAACATCACATTATTCTATCGACGGGACGCCGCACAGGCGTCCCGCCTTGTCGGTAGAGCGGGGCTGAATCCGCTTTCAGATAGAGAGGAACGGCGCAGGGTGGCAGGCGCAGGCAGGTGTAGCAGGGAAGCAGGACGAGATGGATGTGCGTCACCCATCGGCCGCCTTTCGCGGTACCTCGCTCGCATCGCCTGCATCGCGCAGATGCAGGCCGCGGCCCCAGTCCCTGTGTGCCTCACTTCCTGCAATACTGCACGGCGGACTCGAACATGCCCATGTCGAAGCGGCCCGGCACATTGCGGTACAGGCCGTCGCCGATGCGTTCGGCGTGCCCCATCTTGCCGAAGACGCGGCCGTCCGGCGAGGTGATACCCTCGATGGCGCAGATGGAACCGTTGGGGTTGTACTGGATATCGTCCGCAGGCTCTCCCACCTCGTCCACATACTGCGTGGCGATCTGCCCGTGCGCCGCCAGCGTCCGCACCATGGCATCGCTGGCCAGGAAGCGGCCCTCGCCGTGCGAGATGGGAACGGTATAGATATCGCCCACCTGTGTGCGGGCCAGCCACGGGGAGCGGTTGCTGGCGATGCGCACGCGGACCAGTTTGGACTGGTGGCGCCCGATGGTGTTGTAGGTCAGCGTCGGGCAGGATGCATCGGTCTCGATGATCTTGCCGTAGGGTACGAGGCCCAGCTTGATGAGGGCCTGGAATCCGTTGCAGATGCCGGCCATCAGCCCGCCCCGCACATCCAACAGATCGTGCACGCCGTCCCGTATCTGCGCGTTGCGGAAGAAGGCGGTGATGAATTTGCCGGACCCGTCCGGTTCGTCGCCGCCGGAGAAGCCGCCGGGAATGAAGAGAATCTGCGCGCTGCGAAGCCGCGTCGCGAAATCCTCCACGGAACGGGCGACGGCCTCGCTGGTGAGGTTGCGAATGACGCAGACATCCGGCTGTGCACCGGCCTGCTCCATGGCACGGGCGGTGTCGTACTCGCAGTTCGTGCCCGGAAAGACCGGAATCAGGACGCGCGG
>CAZDUM010000051.1:2583-7067 GCA_964508645.1 uncultured Oscillospiraceae bacterium
GCCGCGCGGCACGGATACACAGGCTCCAACTTTCCTTCATACAGCGCCTCCAGCGAGGCCAGGGAGACGATCTGCCGCACATCCTCCATCTCGCCTTTTCGTCCCGTATAGGTCAGCACCCTCGCCTCCGTCGTCTCGCCGAGCAGCCGTCCGCCCTCCGGCGCGCCGGCGCCCTCCGCCATCTCCACCACGAAGGCCCCGTAGCTGTAGCCGAACAGCGCCTGCAGGTCCCATCCGTCGGCAAAGGCGAATCCGAGCCCGTTCCCCATCGTCATCTTCAGGATGCCCTCCGCGATGCCCCCGTAGCTGCACGTCCAGGCGGAGAGAATCCGCCCCGCGCAGATGAGCGCATGCACGCGCCCAAGGAGCGCGATCAGGCTGTCCGCATCCGGCAGGCCCTCCGCATCCAGCGCCGGCCGCAGGACATAGACCCCATGCCCCGCCCCCTTAAATTCCGGCGAGATCACCGTCGCGACCTCCCCCGTGGTGACGGCGAAGGAGATGAGCGTCGGCGGGACGCAGAGCTGTTCGAAGGTCCCGCTCATGGAGTCCTTGCCCCCGATCGCCGCTACCCCCAGCGCGAGCTGCGCCTTGAGAGCGCCGAGGAGCGCCGCCAGCGGCTTGCCCCAGCGCCGCCCGTCCTGCCCCGGCTTCTCATAATACTCCTGGAAGGACAGATAGACATCCTCAAACGAGGCGCCGGTCGCCACCAGCTTGCAGACGGACTCCACCACGGCCAGATACGCCCCGTGATACGGACTTTTCTCCGCGATGTACGGGTTGAAGGCCCAGGCCATGAACGAGCAGGTATTCGTATGCCCCGATTCGACCGGCAGCTTGTGGACCATGGCCTGCACGGGCGTCCGCTGCCGGCGCCCGCCGTAAGGCATGAGAACGGTGGCGGCCCCGATGGTCGAGTCGAACCGCTCACCGAGCCCCCGCTTGGAGCAGACGTTCAGGTCCGATGCCATCTCCCGGAGACACCCAGCAAAATCCGCCGCCGCCGGGATGTGGCGCGCATAGTCTTTTGCAGCCGGCACCACGATGTCGATATGCTTCTCCGCCCCGTTGGAATCGAGAAACTCGCGGGACAGGTCGACGATGGTCTGTCCGCGCCACCGCTCGACGAGCCGCGGCGCCTCGGTGACCACCGCCACCCGCGTGGCCTCCAGATTTTCCTGGGCCGCGAGCGCCAGGAAGGCCGCCTCGTCGGCAGATGCGACCACGACCGCCATGCGCTCCTGCGACTCCGAGATGGCCAGCTCCGTGCCGTCCAGTCCCTCGTACTTCTTCGGCACGAGGTCCAGGTTCACGCACAGGCCGTCCGCCAGCTCCCCGATGGCCACGGATACACCGCCCGCCCCGAAGTCGTTGCAGCGCTTGATGAGACGGGAAGCCTGCGGATTCCGAAAGAGACGCTGCAGCTTGCGCTCCTCCGGCGCATTGCCCTTTTGCACCTCGGCACCGCAGGTCTCCAGCGACGAGAGCGTATGCGCCTTGGAGGAACCGGTCGCCCCGCCGCAGCCGTCGCGTCCGGTCCTGCCGCCCAGCAAAAGGACGACATCGCCGGGCTGTGGGCGTTTGCGGACGACATTCTCCGCCGGGGCAGCCGCGATGACGGCACCGACCTCCATGCGCTTGGCCGCATAGCCGGGGTGATAGAGCTCGTCGACGATGCCGGTGGCCAGCCCGATCTGGTTGCCGTAGGCGGCATAGCCCGCCGCCGCCGTGGTGACGATGGTCCGCTGTGGCAGCTTGCCCGGCAGCGTCTCGCTGACAGGCTTCAGGGGGTCGGCGGCGCCCGTGACGCGCATGGCGGCGTAGACATAGGCACGGCCCGAGAGGGGATCGCGGATGGCGCCGCCGATGCAGGTGGCCGCGCCGCCGAACGGCTCGATCTCCGTGGGATGGTTGTGCGTCTCGTTCTTGAACAGCAGCAGCCAGTCCTGCATCTCCCCGTCCACATCGACCTTGATCTTCACCGTGCAGGCGTTGATCTCCTCCGACGCATCCAGGCGCGGCAGGCCGCCGCCCTTTTGGAGGACCTTCACGGCGATGGTCGCGATGTCCATCAGGTTGATGGGCTTCGTGCGGCCGACGGCCTGCCGCGCCTCCAGGTACCGCTGCCAGGCCTGCGCGAGGAGCGGGTCCTCGAAGTGCACGCTGTCGATGACGGTACCGAACGTGGTGTGCCGGCAGTGGTCGGACCAGTAGGTGTCGATGACGCGGATTTCCGTGAGGGTCGGATCGCGCCTCTCCCCGCGAAAATAGGATTGGCAGAAGGCCGCGTCATCCGTGTCCATGGCCAGCGCGTAGCGGGAGACGAAGGCGGCCAGCCCCGCCTCGTCCAGTTCCCGGAATCCATCGAGGACGGCCACATCCGCCGGCGGCTCGTAGGAGAGCGCCAGGGAGGCGGGTTTTTCCATGGAGGCCTCGCGCGCCTCGACCGGGTTGATGACATAGCGCTTGATGGTCGCAAGCTGCGCCTCGCTCAACTCCCCGTATATGGCGTAGACCTTGGCGGTGCGCACCGCGGGCCTTTCGCCTCGGGAAATGATCTGGATGCACTGGGCTGCCGAGTCGGCGCGCTGGTCGAACTGGCCGGGCAGGTATTCGACGGCAAACACCGCCGCGGCATCCGGGGCCGCGAAGTCCGCCGTCACCACATCCAGCTGCGGCTCGGAAAAGACGGTCCGGCACGCGTAGTCGAACAGCGCCTCGTCGATGTCCTCCACATCGTAGCGGTTGAGCAGGCGGATGGATGTCACGCCGTCGATCTGCAGCTGCGTATGCACCTCCGCCAACAGAGCCTGCGCCTCGTGCGCAAGGCCCGGCTTCTTCTCCACAAAGATTCGATATACCATGTCCCCGTCCTTCCTCGTCTGGGTGCCGCGTCTACGTTCTGTCCGCCGCGAGCGCGCGGGCGCCGATGTCCCTGCGGTAATAGGCGTTGGCGAAGTGGACCCGCTCCACCTGCTCGTAGGTCTGCCGCACGGCCTCCGGCAGTGTGGCCGCCCGGCAGACCACGCCCAGGACCCGGCCGCCGCCGGTCAGGAGCGTGCCATGCGTCGCCGCCCCGTCCGAAACCCCGGCGGCGCCGGATGTTCCGGCGTCCGCCGCTTTTGCGCCGGCAAAATACAGAAGGCCACTGAAGTCCGCATCCACCGTGATCGGAAAGCCCGTTTCATACTTTTGCGGATACCCCTCGGAGGCCATGACCACGCAGCAGGCCGCCTCGTCGCTGAAGCGCACCATATCCTCCCGCAGGCAGCCGTCTGTGCAGGCGCGCATGATGGTCAGCAGGTCACTCTCCAGGAGCGGCAGCACCACCTGTGTCTCCGGGTCGCCGAAGCGGCAGTTGTACTCGATGACCTTCGGCCCGTCCGCCGTCAGCATGAGGCCGAAATACAGGCAGCCGCGAAAGGTGCGTCCCTCGGCGTTCATGGCCCGGATGGTGGGGAGGAATATCTCGTCCATGCAGCGTGCGGCGACCGCCGGCGTGTAGTAGGGGTTGGGGGCGACGGTGCCCATGCCGCCGGTATTCAGCCCTCTGTCGCCGTCGAGCGCGCGCTTGTGGTCCATGGAGGAGACCATGGGGATCACGATGTTCCCGTCGGTGAAGGAGAGGACCGATACCTCCGGTCCGGTGAGAAATTCCTCGATGACCACATGGCTGCCGCTGTCGCCGAAGATTCGTTCTTCCATCATGGAACGCACCGCAGACCGGGCCGCCGCCCTGTCCTCCGCGATGAGGACGCCTTTGCCGAGGGCCAGTCCGTCCGCCTTGATGACCGCGGGCAGGGGGCAGTGCTCCACATAGGCCAGTGCCTTTTCCATGTCGTCGAACACCGCATAGGCCGCCGTGGGGATGCCGTAGCGCCGCATCAGATCCTTCGCGAACACCTTGCTGCCCTCGATGATGGCCGCGTTCGCCTTGGGGCCGAAGGCCGGAATTCCGACCGCCTCCAGCGCATCCACGCAGCCCAGGACCAGCGGATCGTCGGGGGCTACGACGGCATAGTCGATGGCATGTTTCTGCGCAAAATCCACGATGCCGGCGACATCTCTGGCGGTGATGGGAATGCAGGTCGCGTCGGCTGCGATACCGCCGTTGCCCGGCAGCGCGTAGATGACGGACACGTCCGGATTTTCCTTTAACTTCTTGATGATGGCGTGCTCCCGGCCGCCACCACCGACGACCATGATCTTCATGTCGATTGCTGCTCCTTTGCTTGTCCTCGTGTTCGGTTTTGCGTTCGTCCTCGAAGCGCTCGGCTCGTGCGACGCGCTGGGTCGGCGCTGTCCCGCCTTGTGTGGCGCGCCTGCCTGTTTCGTGTGGCTTGCCGACCCGGCCCCGCGTTTCGTATGGCCCACCTGATTGGCGCGGCTGCCTGTTTCGTATGGCTTGCCGACCCGGCCCCGCGTTTCGTATGGCCCACCTGATTGGCGCGGCCGCGAAACGGTCACCCGCGCTGCACTTCTGG
>CAZDUM010000051.1:7167-9187 GCA_964508645.1 uncultured Oscillospiraceae bacterium
GTGGCGGCTCAGTGGTGAAAGAGGCGCATCCCCGTGAATGCCATGACCATGCCGTAGTCGTCGCAGCGGCGGATCACCTCGTCATCGCGGATGGAACCGCCTGGCTGCGCCACATAGGACACGCCGCTCCTCCGCGCCCGCTCGATATTGTCGCTGAAGGGGAAGAAGGCATCGCTCCCCAGCGCGACACCGGTGATGCCATCGAGATAGGCGCGCGCCTCTTCACTCGTCAGCGGCTCCGGCCTCTCGCTGAAATACCGCTGCCATACGCCGTCGGCGCACACATCCTCCTCATTCTTATTGATATAGCCGTCGATGACATTGTCACGCGTGGCCCGCGGCAGCGCGGGCAGGAACGGGAGACGCAGCACCTTCGGATGCTGCCGCAGGTGCCAGGTATCCGCCTTCCCGCCCGCCAGGCGGGTGCAGTGGATGCGCGACTGCTGGCCGGCGCCCACCCCGATGGCCTGCCCATCCTTGGCGTAGCACACCGAGTTGGACTGCGTGTATTTGAGGGTCAGGAGCGCGATGACCAGGTCGCGCTTGGCCGTATCCGGCAGGCTCCGATTCTTCGTCACGATCGTCTCCAGAAGCCCGGCGTCGATCCGAAAATCGTTGCGTCCCTGCTCGAAGGTGATGCCGTAGACCTGCTTGCGCTCCAGCGGGGCCGGCGTGTAGGCCGGGTCGATCTGCACGATGTTATAGGCGCCCTTTTTCTTGGATTTCAGGATGGACAGGGCCTGCGGACTGTACCCCGGCGCGATGATGCCGTCGGAGACCTCGCGCTGGATGATGGTAGCCGTCGTCTCGTCGCAGATGTCGCTCAGGGCGATCCAGTCCCCGAAGGAGCTCATGCGGTCGGTACCCCTGGCCCTGGCGTAGGCGCAGGCCAGCGGCGAATCCTCAAGACCGGGGATGTCGTCCACGAAGCAGGCCCGCTGGAGAGGCTCGGAAAGGGGCAGGCCCACCGCCGCCGAGGTGGGACTCACATGCTTGAACGACGCGGCCGCCGGCATCCCGAGCGCCTCCTTGATCTCCCGGACGAGCTGCCAGCTGTTGAGCGCATCCAGAAAATTGATGTAGCCCGGCCGGCCGTTCAGCACGGTCAGCGGCAGGTCGCTGCCGTCCGCCATCAGAATCCGCGCGGGCTTCTGGTTGGGATTGCAGCCGTATTTCAAGCTAAATTCGTTCATCATCGACTCCTTTCGTCGCCGTCCAACTCGTTGCCGTTCAAAAGGTAGCCCTCCCACGCGCCGGTGAAAAGGTCCACGCTGCGCACATACAGGGATATCCGGTTGTTTTCATCGAGCGCCTCCCATATGTCCGCCGCGAACCGCCGCACATCGTCCGGTATCGCGACGCGCCGGGGTTCTCCGGTAAAGGAGGGCAAAGGATCGCCGTCTCCGAGGTAGGTATGGATAAAATGTCCCACGCCCGGCAGGCTCTCATAGTCGTATGTGAAGCGGTTGCAGCCACTGCCCGCGGCATCAGCGCTCTTGAGAATGCTCAGGCTGTAGGTGAAGCGCGGCGCGCCGCTTCCCGATACCGCGCCTTGTTCCGTGGGTGCGTTCCCGGCCGACACATCACGCCCTGCGCGTACATCCTCTCCAAACGACACATTGTGCCCCGCGCCGCTTCGCACGGGCAGATCGATGATGCCGCTGATGCGCGGCGTCAGGTTGGGAGCGTCCGGCTCAAAGGTCCGGCTGCGCAGGCAGTCCCGAAACTCCCTGCCCGCGGCGAGACCGTCGCAGATGGTGTCCGTCTGGTCGCCGTTGGTGACGATGAGGTGATTTTCATAGACGCGAACCGGCGCATAGAGGATGAGCGACGGGTCCTCGACCCTGGCGGCATCATAAGGATAGATGACGAGCGCATCCCCCTCCGCACGAAAGACGCGGTTGCGGCTGTTGGCGCTGCGTCCCATGATGAAATAGGCTGCCACGGCCCGGCGCCCGTTCGGCGTCTGGCCCAGGATGATGCCGCGGCCGTTGTACGGATTGCCGTCTATCCACTGCCC
>CAZDUM010000052.1:0-5187 GCA_964508645.1 uncultured Oscillospiraceae bacterium
CCCTACCGCGTCATCTGCGTCCCGCTCTGCACCGTATCGTAATCCCTGTCCACATGCAGGTAGGCGCCGATCATCTCCCTGGCCATGAGACCGGCGTTCGAGGACATGCCGCCCTGGATGAGCAGCGATACCACCGCGATCTTCGGGTTGTCGGCCGGCGCGAGCGCGATGGTCCAGGCGAACGGATCGTAGTCATCCTTGAACTGGTCGATCTGCGCCTGCGTCACCTTGTCCTTGGAGGCGCGGATCAGCGCCGCGTCCACCGTACCGTTTTCCGTCACATACCGTTCGGGATTCTCCTCCATCATCTTGCGCATCTCCTTCTGCACCTGCTTCCAGGTGAGGGAGGGGGCGATCTCGGCGAGGTGCGCCTTCACATAGGCCACCTCGTCGGGCGGCTGAATCTTGCCGTCCTTTTCGGCCGTGCCGGTCTTGCCGGCCACCGCGACGGGAAAATCCCGAAAGACGGAGGCCAGCGTGCCGTACTGCGTGACGCGGCGCATGCCCTCCAGCACCAGGTCCAGTTCGCTCTTGCTGACCTCGATCTGGTACGGCTCCGGCTTCTCCGTCTCCCCTTCGTCCTCCACGCCCTTGACGATGTTCACCTGGTTGCGCTTGCCGTCGTTTCCCAGCGTCGCCGCATAGTTGGCCATCTGAAGCGGCGTATAGGCGTTATCCCCCTGCCCGATGGCGATGTTGAACTCATCGCCCACCGACCAGGACGCCAGGTTGAAGAACGAGAACTTGCACAGGTCCGCCACCGCCTCGATGCGGTTATCCCGCACGCTGGTCTCCTCCCCCAGACGATAGATGATCGTGGCGCGATCCGGATTTTCCTCCATCCAGCTGCATATCGTGTCGATGTCCTTGCGCAGGGCCTCCTCATCCTCGGTCACGGAGGACGGGAAAAATTCCCCGGCCCGCGCGTACAGGGTATACCAGAGAGAATTGCGCATCGCCGCCATCTTTCGCTCCGCCGAGGCCAGCGGCGTGGTCGTCTCGGCCAGCTCCACCCCCGTCGGGTCGCCTAAGCCGAACTCATCGGCCACCTGCATGATCTTCTCGATGGAGATGTTGTTTTCATAGCCGAGGGAGGCGCCGTTCTGCCAGTTCTTGCCCGTCGCGATGCAGTAAAAGTAGTAGTTGCAGGAGTTCTGTATGCCCGTCACCAGCGTCTCGTTGCCGTGGCTGCTCTTGTAGCGGTTCCAGGAATCGCAGCCGTAGGTCCGGTCGCCGATGGTCACACGGCCGTAGTCGTAGATGACCGTGTTGGGATTCAGGCCCGCCTGCAGGGCCGCCACGGCCGTCACCGGCTTGAACGTGGAGCCGGGCTGTACGGATGACTTCGTGGCGATGCTGTACAGCGGCGTGGGCGCCAGGGAGTCGCGCGGGTTCGTGCTCTGCACCGAGGCCCAGTCCTCGTAGGAAATGCCCTCCGCGAATATGTTGGGGTCGTAGTCCGGATAGCTCGCCATCGCCAGGACGTCGCCCGTCTCCACATCCAGCGCCACCAGCGCGCCGGAGGCGCAGTTTTCGTACTTCTCCGTCGGGCGCTTCCCGTACCGGCTCTTGAAGTCCGCCCCGGTCTGCACGGCCTCGATGGTCCGCCGCAGCGTCGTCTCGGCGACACGCTGCAGGTCCATGTCGATGGTCAGGTACACATTCCTGCCGGCGATCGGCTCCGTCTTGTCGATGGTGTGCATGTAGTCGCCGCTGCTGTTGACCTGGATGGTCTCCACGCCGTCCTGGCCGCGCAGCTTGTCCTCCATCGAACGCTCGATCCCGTCCTTCCCGATGAGATCGCTCGGCCCGTACCCCTTTTCCGTGACATAGCTCTCGTACTCGCTGTCGGAGATGCTGCCCATGTACCCCAGGATGTGCGAGGCCAGGCTGCCGTTCGGATACACGCGCACCGTCTCGGAGGCGATCGCCACGCCGGGCATCAGGTTCCCCGCCTCCTCGATGTAGCAGATGGTCTCCTCGCTGACATCCTTGGCGATCGTGCTGGACTGATAGTGGTTGAAGCCCAAGTTCTTGATCTCCTCGCGTATGGTGAAGATCTGCCGGACCTCCTCGTCGCTCAGGACCTCGTCCTGCCCCGCCAGCGGTACATCGAGGTTATATGCGTGCCTGAGCGCCGCAAAAGCCTCCTCCGCACTCATCTGCGGCCCGCTGTCGGCTACCGGCAGACCGTACCGCGTGAGAAATTCCTCCTTGCGCGCATCGTAGGCATACTCCATGCTGCGCACGAGGATGGGCGGCTCCGCGCCGTTGGCATTTTTCAGAACCTCCAGCGCCTCGAAGCGGTCGAGGTTCGGGTCGATCTCGTATTTTTCGCGCAGCGCGTTGTAGGCCTCCTCCGCCGTCAGGTCCGTGTCGAAGCCCTGGTCCTTGAGCCAGGCCCGCTTCTGGCGGTCGTAGGTGTAGGCGAAGCCCCGCGTGCCGTCAGAGCGCTTCGTGAAGACGATGGGGAAGTTGTCCACCATCTTGTCCTCGTCGCCGTTTTCCCGCAAAAGATTGACGAGCGCATAGGCGGATTCGTTGATCTCGTCGGTCGTCAGGCCGCTGACATTGAAGGTCACGGTGAAGAGCTGCTTGTTGGTGGCCAGCACGCGGCCGTAGCGGTCCAGTATCTCGCCGCGCGGGGCGGCCGTGACGATCTCCTTCGTGCTCTGCTCGGAGCCGGCCTCCGCCCACGCCTCATGCTCTAAGATGGTCAGCACGAAAAGGCGCACGCTCAGGATGAGCAGCAGCAGGATGATCAGTACGAGAAGCATGATGTAACGCGCATGCAGGCGCCGCTCATTCATCGCCGTTCCTTTCGTCTTTTGCTGTGTATATATCGGATCGCGACCGCGTAAAAGATCGTCAGCACGACCAGGGAGTAGAGGGAGGACCAGGGCACGCGCTCCATCACATAGCGGAATCCCACCGGATTGCCGGCCAGATGGCAGAGGCCCCAGTTGACGCCGTAGTACACCGCGATGGCGGGGGCGGAGACCAGCCACAGGTGGAGAACATTCTCCCGGTCGATCACACGGCGCAGGGCCAGGATGCCGGCGGCGACCAGCAGCATGCCGATGGGCGCCGGTCCGATGACATTGCTGTACACCAGGTCATATAGCAGCCCGAAGAGGACGCCGTAGACCATGCCGTCCAGGTGCTCGCCTCCCAGGAAGGTCACCACGATCACCAGGCACAGGAGGAGGTTGGGCGTGTAGCCGCCTATGCTGAGGAGGTTCAGAAGCGAGGTCTGCGTGAGGAAAGCCGCCAGGAACAGGAGGCCGGTCAGGATGTGCCGCTTCATAGGATCACCGCTACCTTTCGCAGGCTGCGAAAGTTGACGGCGGCCTCCACCGTTACCTCCCTGAGTATGGTATCGCTGTTATAGGTCACGGACTTGATGCGGCCGATCTCCAGGCCGGCCGGGTACAGGCCCATGCCGGAGGTGATGATGACATCCCCCTCGCTGATCACGGCGTCGCTCTCCAGCATGTAGCCGGCGATCTCTCCCTGCTGGTCGCCCTCCACCACGCCGAGCAGGCTGTGGTCCCGCGCCAGCATGAAGCTGACCTTGCTGCCGTCGTCGATGATGGAGACGACCTGCGCCCAGCCGGAGCCGGCCTCGGACACGCGTCCGATGAGACCCTCCCCGCTGATCACGGTCGCACCCACCTCCACGCCGGATTCCGTGCCCTTGTCTATGGTGAAGATGTTCGTCCAGTTGGAGCCGTCGAAGGAGATCACGCTGGCGGTGACCACGTCGAAGGTCGTCTCCGTATAGTCATACTGCAGCAGTGCCGAGAGGGACTCCAGCTCCTTCAGCTCGCTCTGCTTCAGTTCCGCCTGCGCCAGCTCGCGGCGCAGCTCATCGTTCTCGGCGGTCAGCGTCTCCACCTGCTTTTGCAGCTGCCGGTAGGAAAAGAGACCCCCGACCGCGTCCCGCACCGTCTGCGTCGCAGCCGTGAGCGGGGTGAGGATATAGGACATACCCTTGTTGACGCCGTCGGACAGGCGGTTGGAGCCGACGCCGCCCATGGTCAGGGCGAACAGGATGACCAGGATGAGCAGCAGGACGAGGAAGACCGTTATGAACTTGTGCGTCTTGATCCAACGCATATTCTTTTCCTCTTACCGCCTACTGCCAACGCTTGCCGGGCTGCACATAGACCTTCAGCTTCTCTATATCCTCCAGGCTCTTGCCGGTGCCCATCGCCACGGCCTCGAAGGCGTTCTCGGCGATGGTGACATCCACGTCCGTTCGCTTCTTGATCAGCTTGTCGAGGTTCTTGATCATGCCGCCGCCCCCGGAGAGCATCATGCCGTGCTCCGCGATATCGGCGGCGATCTCCGGCGGCGCCTTCTCGATGGTCGCCTTGATGCCGTCCACGATGATGTCCATGGACTCCTGCAGGGCGATCATCATATCCTTGTTCGTGACCTCCAGCGTCTTCGGCAGACCGGAGATGATGTCGAGGCCGCTGGCGCGCATGGTCTTGATGATCTCGTTGCCGTTCTCATCGACATCCATGCAGGCGCAGCCGATGTTGATCTTCAGCGCCTCCGCCGTCTTCTCCCCGATGTGCAGGGCGTGGCGCTTCTTCATATACTGGATGATGGCCTCGTTCAGCTTGTCGCCCGCGTGCCGGATGGAGGTGCTCGCCACGATGCCGCCCAGCGCGATGATGGCGATGTCCGAGGTGCCGCCGCCGATGTCGGCGATCATGCAGCCGGTGGAGCTGTCCACCGGCAGACCCGCCCCGATGGCGGCCGCCATCGGCTCCTCCATGATGAAGACATCGCTGGCGCCCATCTGCCGAACGACCTGCTCGACGGCCCTCTTCTCGACCTCCGTGACGCCGCTCGGGACGCCGACCACGACGCGGAAATTGCGAACCTTGCGGGCGGACAGGGCGCGTCCGATGAACTCGCGGAGCATGTCCGCCGTGGCGTCGAAGTCGGAGATCACGCCGTCCTGCAGCGGGCGCACGACGGAGATTCTCCGGGGCGCCTTGCCCAGCATATCCTTGGCCGCCTGGCCCACGGCGATGATGTTGTGGTTGCGGTTGTCCGTGGCGATGACGGACGGTTCGTTGACGACGATGCCGCTGCCCTTGATATAGATGAGGGTATTGGCGGTCCCCAGGTCAATCCCCATATCCTTAGCTCCGAACACACTGCACATAG
>CAZDUM010000052.1:5287-8918 GCA_964508645.1 uncultured Oscillospiraceae bacterium
GCAGCGCCTCAGCCTTCGCTCGCATGCCTGGCCGATCCGGGGTCCGCGGCGCGTCCGGCGACCTCGCCCTCCGCCCGGCCCAGGAGGTTCTTTTCCAGCAGGCTGGTGTATACCCCGTCGCCGATGATCAGGTGGTCCGCCACCCGTATGCCGAGGAGCTTGCCGCAGTCCATCAGCCGGTAGGTGGTGTCCAGGTCCTCCCTGCTGGGCGTCGGATCGCCGCTGGGATGGTTATGTACGAGCACCACGGCGGCGGCGCTGCGCCTGATGGCGCTGCGAAACACCTCGCGCGGATGCACGAGGGTGGCGGTCAGTTCCCCGACGGACACGGTCTCGATGGAGATGACATCGCCCTTGGCATTGAGCAGGAGCACGCGAAAGGACTCCTGTGGCAGGTGCCGCATCTCCTCCATCACCAGTCTGGCGGCGTCGGCCGGTGTGCGCACCGTCTGCTTCTCCTCCCTGCGGGCGGTCATTCGCCGCCCCAGTTCCAGCGCGGACAGGATGCGGACGCTCTTGCCCCTGCCGATGCCGTCTATGCCCATCAGCTCCTGGACGGTCATCTCCCCCAGCTGCGGCAGGCCGCCGCTCAGGGAAAGGACCTGCTCCGCCAGGTCGAGAGCAGAGCGCTCTCGCGTCCCGCTGTGAATGAGAACGGCCAGAAGCTCCGTCGTGGATAGCGCGCCGACACCGCTGAATACGGCCTTTTCCAGCGGTCGCTCCGTCGCGGGTAAATCTTTGATCTGCATGATCCATGCCTGCATTGCGATGCACGGAAAGGCAAAATCCGGCTATCCGGCAGGTAATATCTGCCCGTCGCCGGTCCTGCTCGCAAGCGTCATACCCAAAACATTATAGCATTTTACCGGGAGGTGTACAAGGGAAGATGCGCGAAGAAAAAATAAAATTGGCGGGGACCGGTGCCGAAAAACACCGTGAAATTGGCGCGCGAAAAACGGCGAAAAATGGCGGAAAAGGCCCGGCGGATGGCTGAAACTGGCCGCAATAAAAGAACCTGCCGGGGGGAGCCGGCAGATTCTCATGGTGTCACGCACCCGGCGTTTGCGATGCGTTTTTTAGGCTATTTGACCGCCTCGAATGCTGTGTCTAAAGCCGCAATCAGATCTTCAACATTTTCGATGCCTACGGAAAGACGAATGGTATTGGGTTTGATGCCCTGATCCAGCAGTTCCTCATCGGTTAGCTGGGAGTGTGTGGTACTGGCCGGGTGGATCACCAGGGATTTGACATCGGCTACATTGGCGAGCAGGGAGAAGATCGCCAGATTGTCGATGAACTTCTTGGCCGTCTCCCCATCGCCCTTGATCTCAAAGGTAAAGATGGAGCCCGCTCCCTGCGGGAAATACCTCTCGTACACCGCGTGGCTCGGTTCGCCGGCGAGCGAAGGATGGTGCACCGCCTCCACCTGCGGATGGCCCTGCAGATAGTCCACGATCCGCAGCGCATTCTCCACATGGCGCTCCACGCGGATGGACAGCGTCTCCAACCCCTGCAGGAACAGGAAGGCGTGGAACGGGGACAGGGTGGAACCGGTATCCCGCAAAAGAATCGCCCTGATGTAGGTTGCGAAGGCGGCCGGGCCTGCGGCGTCCGAGAAGGCGATACCGTGGTAGCTGGGATTCGGCTCGGAGATCCACGGATATCTGCCGGAAGCCTTCCAGTCGAAGGTGCCGCCGTCCACGATGACACCGCCGATGGCCGTCCCGTGTCCGCCGATGAACTTCGTGGCGGAATGGACCACGATGTCCGCACCGTGCTCGATGGGGCGAATCAGGTAGGGCGTCGCGAAGGTGGAGTCGATCACCAGGGGAATGCCGTGCGCGTGCGCGACCGCCGCGACCGCTTCGATGTCGATCACATTGGAATTGGGATTCCCCAGCGTCTCCACGAAGATCGCCTTGGTGTTCTCCTGAATCGCCGCCTCGAAGGAGCCTTCCACATCCGGGTCGACGAAGGTCGTCGTCACGCCCGCGGTCAGGGGAAGCGTGTGTGCGAGCAGATTGTATGTACCGCCGTAGATGGTCTTGGCGGCCACGATGTGCTCGCCGGCCTTCGCCAGCGCGCTGATCGTGTAGTTGATGGCGGCGGCGCCGGATGCGGTGGCGAGCGCCGCCACGCCGCCTTCGAGGGAAGCGATGCGCTGCTCGAAGATGTCCTGCGTCGGGTTCGTGAGCCTGCCGTAGATATTGCCGGCGTCGCGCAGGCCGAAGCGGTCGGCGGCGTGTTCGGAATTATGGAACACGAACGATGTGGTCGCGTAGATCGGGACCGCCCGCGCGTCCGTGGTGGGATCGGCCTGCTCCTGTCCGATATGTAGCTGTCTGGTCTCAAAGCGCCAGTTCTTAGAATCATGGATGTCTGCCATATTTTTCTTCCTCCTCTGTCCTCTGTCCCGCGGCCTCTCGCCGTTCTCCGCACCCTCGGCTGACGGGTGCGCGCTGGGGCCGCGTGCATCGCGCTCCATGTGACGCTGAAATTCTACCAGAGAACAATCCCCCTGTCTAATATGCGAAAGTAATGCGCAGGTATAGCTTCCATCTATATGTGCCGTCATGTGAGAGAGCCTGCGCGCCGCTTGCCTCCGCCGAAATCGCCTTTTACGCCGTCGCCGGAACCACCTTTTACTCCGTACGCTCCGGCATGACCTCCGCCGCCGACACCGCGCCCGCGCTCGCCAGGTAGTTTCGTATCGCCTGGATGTATCTCGTGCCGATGTTCGACAGAATGGTGTTTTCCTTCGTGATGTACCCGATCTCCATGATGCTCTCGGCACCGGATTCCTCCGCGAATGGCACGGCCACATACTGGTCCCCGTTGAGCTCCTCGCAGATGATGCCGGAGCAGAGGGTGTAGCCGTTGGCGCCGACCATCAGGTTCAGCATGGTGGCCCGGTCGTTGGCCTTGATGGTGCGCGGGTACTCGTAGGTGCTGAGGATCTCCTCGGCGAAGTAGAACGAGGCCCCGTCCCCCTGCTCGAAGGAAAGGCACGGGTAGTCGCGCAGCTCCTCGAAGCGGATGACGCGATTCTTCGCCAGGGGGTGCCCGGACCAAAGGTAGACATAGGGGCGGCAGTCGACCAGGTGGTGGAAGGTGAGGCCGGCGGTTCGCAGGAGTTTCAGGATGGCAGCCCGGTTGAAATCGCTCAGGTACAGGATGCCGATCTCGCTCCGCAGATTCGCCACGTCGGCGATCACATCCTTCGTCATCGTCTCCCGGATGGCGAAATCATACTGCCGCATGTCGAAGGATTGGAGCAGTTCCACGAAGGCCTTGACGGCGAAGGAGTAGTGCTGGGTCGAGACACCGAATTTCTTTTTCAGATTTTGCGACTTCCCGTAGCGGTCCATGAGGGACTCGTACTGGCTGTATACCTGGCGCGCATATAGCAGAAATTCGGCGCCGTCCTGGGTGACCGTCACGCCCCGGCCGCTGCGGTAAAAGATGGTGATGCCAAGCTCTTTCTCCAGCTCGCGCATGGCTCTGGTCAGGGAGGGTTGGGCGATGTACAGGACCTCCGCGGCTTTGTTGAAGGAACCGCACTCGGCGATGGTGATGGCGTAATGCAGCTGTTGTAATGTCATTCGCTCCTCCTGTTCGGGGTCTGGGGTTG
>CAZDUM010000053.1:0-8907 GCA_964508645.1 uncultured Oscillospiraceae bacterium
ACCTCCTGCGGGGCGAGCCGCTCTCCGTGAGCGCCGACGTGCAGCGCCCCGCCATACTCATACCGCCGGCCGGCCCCGCATAGGCCCGCCGTGCCATGACGCATGGGCTTTTCTCACGTAGGCCCGAGCAGGGAACGGTGAAATCCTCGCTCGTGCAGCCGGCGGCGGGCGTCCTGCTGCGCCTCGACATGCACGCCACCGACATGTTCCACCTCCTGCGGGGCGAGCCGCTCTCCGTGAGCGCCGACGTGCAGCGCCCCGCCATGTGCATACTGCCGCCCGACCCCGCATAGGCCCGCCATGCCATGACGCGTGGGCGTTTCTCACGTAGAGCCGCCGCTACTATGCGGCGCCCCTGCAGAGCGTGAAACCGCCGCCCCATCCGTCGCCGCCCCCCGAAAAAAAGCCCCGGACCCCTTGAAACCTCGCATCCTCTGGTATACAATAGTGGCGGTTGGCACGTTACATCAAACTTGCGATGGAGGAATGTTCTTATGAAAGTATTAGTCATCAACTGCGGCAGTTCATCCCTGAAATATCAGGTATTGGATATGACCAACGAATCCCTGCTGGCCAAGGGACTCGTGGAGCGCATCGGCATGGAGGGCTCCGTCATCACCCATGAGAAGATCGGCATGGACAAGTTCAAGCTGGTCACCCCGATGGAGGACCACAAGGATGCCATCAACCAGGTGCTCATGGCCATCCAGGACGCGCATCACGGCGTGGTCAGCTCCATGGACGAGATCGGCGCCGTGGGCCACAGAGTGGTGCACGCGGGCGAGCACTATGCGCAGTCCGTGCTCATCACCGAGGATGTCATCAAGACGCTGGAGGCCTGCGTCGAGCTGGCACCGCTGCACAATCCGCCCAACCTGCTGGGCATCGCGGCCTGCAAGCAGCTGATGCCGGATACCCCCATGGTCGCCGTCTTCGATACGGCGTTCCACCAGACCATGCCGCCGGAATCCTACATCTACGCGCTGCCGTATGAATACTACACCAAGTACGGGATCCGCCGCTACGGCTTCCACGGCACCAGCCACAAGTACGTGGCCGAGCGGGCAGCCGCCATCCTCAACGTCGACCTGGACGATCTGAAGCTCATCACCTGCCATCTGGGCAACGGCGCATCGGTCTCGGCGATCAAGCACGGCCGCTGCATCGACACCTCCATGGGCTTCACACCGCTGGAGGGCCTGGTCATGGGCACCCGTTCCGGCGACATCGATCCGGCGATCGTCTCCTACATCCGCGAAAAGGAGAACCTGCCGCAGGGCGCCGTCAACGAGATTCTGAACAAGAAGTCCGGCGTGCTCGGCATCTCCGGCGTCTCCAGCGATTTCCGCGACATCGAGGCGGCGGTGGAGGAGGGCAACGAGCGCGCGGCCCTGGCGCTGAAGGTCTTCGCCCACAAGGTCCGCTTCTACATCGGTGCCTACATCGCGGAGATGAATGGCGTGGACGCCATCGTCTTCACGGCCGGCGTCGGCGAGAACGATGTGAGCATGCGCCAGCTGATCTGCAACGACCTGGGGAACCTGGGCATCAAGCTCGACCTGGTCAAGAACAAGGTCCGCGGCAAGGAGACCATCATCTCCACCGAGGACTCCCGCGTCAAGCTGCTGCTCATCCCGACGAACGAGGAGCTGATGATCGCCCGCGACACCTACAACATCGTTACGAAGCTAAAATAATCCTTGACAATGGGCCTCGCGTCGGCTATACTCCAATAGTCAGCGATTTTTCGGGAGCGGGTGGGTCTACCATATCTTGCGCGCGAGAATTGCGACGGATGCGAAAGATACACTAAGGAGGTGTGAAGATATGGCAGTACCTAAGAGAAGGACGTCCAAGGCCAAACGGGATTCCAGACGGTCTCCCAACATGAAGAAGAGCCTGCCGGGACTTTCGGTGTGCCCACAGTGTCACGAGATGAAGCTGCCGCACAGAGTTTGCCCCAACTGCAACTACTATGACGGCAGGGAGATCGTTTCGGATGAGGCATAGGACAGCGTAAGACCGGGATTTGACGCGGGCGCGGCGTCCGGCCTGAAGGCCGGCGACACAGATGACCGTAACGAAGCAGCCCTTATCCTGCATGCGCAGGGTAGGGGCTTTTTTCAGGAGACAGACGGGGAGAGCGTGGAATGAGTGATTTCAGAGAACTGATGCAGCGCTACGAGAGCAAGAAGGTGACGGCGCAAAAGGCGGTCGAGGCGGTACAGAACGGCTATCGCGTGCATTTCGGCACCGGCGCGGGGCAGGCGGATGTGCTGGACAGGGCCCTGGCAGCCCGCGTACCGGAGCTACGCGACGTGACCGTCCTTTCCACCGTAGGCGTGCGCGAGAAACCTTTTGCTACGTACGAGGCGGCGGCAGCCCTGGGCGAGGAGGGCCCCTCGCATGTGCGCTTCACCTCGGCCCATTTCAGCGCCTTTGACCGGCGCATGGCGGAGGAGGGGAACTGCTGGTACATGCCGATGATGTTCTGCGAGCTGCCGGAGCTGTGGAATGACAACGGCAACCACATCGACGTGGCCATGTTTCAGGTGGGGCCGATGGACCGCAACGGCGATTTCAACCTGGGGCCGCAGGTGGCCGACATGCTGGGCGTCATCCGCGGCGCGCGCAAGATCATCGTGGAGGTCAACGAGAACATGCCCTTCGCCTATGGCTACGGCAACGAAATCCATATCGACAAGGTCGATATGATCGTAGAAGGGGAGAATCCGCCTCTCTCCGAGCTGCGTTTCAGGGCACCTTCGGATGTGGACCAGGAGATCGCCAACCATGTCGTGCGCAACCTCGAGAGCGGCTCCACCATCCAGATCGGCATCGGCGCGCTGCCGTCCTCCATCGGGTCGCTTCTCGCGCGGTCCGACATCGCGGACCTGAACATCCACACGGAGATGTTCGTGGACGCCTATCTGGACCTGTACGAGGCGGGCAAGATCGTCAACAAGATCAACCTCCCCATGAACCACGGGCGGGCGGTATATTCATTCGCGGCGGGCACGAAGCGGCTGTATGATTTCATCGACAACAACCCGACCTGCTGCTGCGCGCCGGTGGAGTGGGTCAACAACTGCACGAATATCGCGGAGATTCCGCGCTTCGTCTCCATCAACAGCTGCATCGCGGTGGACATCTACGGGCAGGTGTGCGCGGAGAGCGCCGGGTACCAGCAGATCAGCGGCACCGGCGGGCAGCTCGACTTCGTCATCGGGGCCTACCGCTCGGAGGGCGGTCGGTCGTTTCTCTGCCTCCCGTCCACGCGCATACTCAAGGACGGGCGCCGGGTCTCCCTCATCAATCCGGTCCTGCCGCCGGGCTCCGTGGTGACCACGCCCCGCTCCTGCACGGGCTTCGTCGTGACGGAGTACGGCGCTGTCAACCTGAAGGGCAAGTCGACCTGGGAGCGCGCGGAGATGCTGATCGGCATCGCGCATCCCGATTTCCGGGAGGCGCTGATCGCCGAGGCGGAGAAGATGGGCATCTGGAAGCGGAGCAGCAAGCGCGCGTATTAGCGCGTATCCGGTAGAACAGGGGAGAGCGCCCGAATATGCGAGATCGTCCGAACACGCGGGCGCATGGGACGGCCATACGCGCCGGCTGCAGCTCTCCCGTGGATGCCGCAGCGGGCCTGCCTTCGCGGATGGATTTGCCCGTAGCGCACAGAAAACTGTGACAGATTCGCTGCAGCGGAAGTAGAAGGACTTAAATTCGGCCCTTTCAAGCCTTTGACTTGAAAGGGCCGTCTACATCTGGGAATGACCGCGTGCGGCAGGGACCGATGCCTACAGATTTTCGTTCTTCAGAACATCGATCGGATTGTCCTTCTTGACCTTGCGCATGGCGTACATGATGGTCACGAAGACCACCAGGAAGACGCTCAGTGCCGCAATGCCCATGGTCGCCCAGGGCAGGCGGAAGTCGGTCGCGTAGCTCAGGCGGATGGCGTTGTAGATCAGCCAGGTGACGAGGCAGGAGACGGGCAGGCCGAGGAGGAGCGCACGGGAACCGTAGAGGAGGCATTCGAATCCCATCATGCGGTTGAATCCTTTACCGCTCATGCCGACGGACTTGAGAATGGCGAACTCCCGGCGCCTGAGGCTGATGTTGGTCGTGATCGTGTTGAACACGTTGGCCGCCGCGATGAGGGAGATCAGGACGATGAACCCGTAGGAGAACACCCGGATGATGGTGATGGTGTTCCTGTCGGACTCCACGCTGCCGGTGAGGTCGTACAGGCTGTCCGGATCGGGACATCTGTTCTCCCGCAGCAGGGTCTGGACCGCGGCATCGCTCTGCGCATGGGCATCCGAGACGATGGTAAAGTAGTAGGACTGAGACGCCGTCTGCTCGTCGAACGATTCGATGACCGACGTCCCCAGGCTGATCGGGTAGAGGAGGTTCGGCCCGTCTATATTCCGGAGAAAATCCGGTTTCTCCGTGATCACAGCCCCGATGTGCAGGGAGGCATCCGGTGCGCTGCCGGTCGGATCGGTCCACAGCGACGCGTCGAACGAGGACTCGCTGAAATACCGGATCGGCGCATACCGCTCGGTATGGACGTTGAAGGCCGTCATGCCGTCCACGGCTACGGCCAGGGGATGCGCATCGTCCATGAACGCCGCCTCGTCGAGCCCCTGCGCCGCAAGGAGGGCCTGGAAGGATGCGTCGTCCACGAAATTGACATGCATATTCCCGAGCATCACGGTTCCGTCGCCCTGCACCCAGGTATCCGGCACGAAGCTGATCGCCTCCGGCGTCATGCACGAGGTCTGCACCTCCACGCCGCCTGCCGGTATCTCCAGGGCAAAGGCGGCGCCGGTGACAGCATCGGCACGACGGATCTGCTCCAGGAGCGCATCCGGTTCCACCGCCTCCTCCAGGGCTGTGCGCTCAGCCATGTACTGCAGGTCATACCGCACCGTTTCAAAGCCGGCGGTGGCGGCCTCCATCAGGTAGGATGTGAAGGAGGAGGCCGAGACGAACAGGACGATGCTCATGAACAGGCTCAGGATGGTCGTGCGGTATTTTCTCTTGTCCCGCCTGTAGTACTTGCTGGCCAGCACGCCGGGCAGGCCGAACAGGGCATAGGTCAGGCGGGAGGTCTTCGCGGGCTTTTCCTCGACCTGCACGTCGTTCGTCTGGCGGATGGCCTCTATCGGCGATACCTTGACGGCCCGCCGCGAGGGTATCCAGGCGGAGATCAGGACCGTGATGAGGGCTACCGCCGCGGCGATCAGGACGGAGAGGGGCGAGACGCTTAGGGTCATCTCCACAGGGCCGCCTTCTGAGAACTTGTCCCCGATGAAGAGGAGGGTGACCCCGATGCCGCCGATGCCGGAGAGAATGCCGATGGGAACGCCGATGGCGCTCACGACGAGGGCCTCGAACAGCACCATGCGGCGCAGCTGCTTCTTCGTGGCGCCGACCGAGGAGAGCAGGGCGAACTGCCTGGTCCTCTCCGACACGGAGATGGAGAAGGCGTTATAGATCAGCGCCACCGAGCCGAACATGATGAGGACGATGATGATGGCGGCGAGGCTGTAGAGCGTGGCGTGGAACGTGGGATTGCGGAAGGTGCCCGTATACATCAGAAGGCCCGAGTTGGTGTCCTGCGCCAGGTGATGCGCACCCATGAATCCGTAGATATCCCCCGGATCCTTCGTGCGGAAATACACATCGTAGGCGTAGGCGCCCGACGTCCCGTCCGCACAGGTGAAGGCCGTGTAGCCCGGCGCCGTGTTCCACTCCAGCGTCCAGTGCAGACGCTCGTAAAAGCCGACCACCGTATAGGTGCGCGTCTCCCGGACCGAGAGCTCCTCGCCGTTCCATGCCAGATTGCCCGCGTCGTTGACATAGCAGGGGCTCTCCTGCGTCAGGACATCGCCGTCGAGGACGCGCTGCCCCAGGGACAGGGTCAGATGGTCGCCCAGGCTGTAGGATACCCCGCCGTTCTCGTACAGATGGTTCGGGAGCAAAATCTCCTCCGGCGAGGTCGGGTAGCGGCCGTCGGTCATGTGGATGGGCAGCACTTCGTCGGCACCGGGACCCGCGCCGAGGAGGTAGATGTAGGGCTTGTACTCGTTCTGGCAGCCCTCCGCCCGCGCATAGCCGAGCTGCTGCAGGTAGACGGCTCCCTCCGCCTCCTCGCTATCTTCGATGCTCTCATATGTCTCGTAATCCGTCCCGAGCGCGCGGCCGTACCAGTTTCCCGTCGCGTAGATTTCGGATTCCATGGCGTAGTGCAGGAAGCTGCTGGCCAGGGTGGTGACGGCGCAGATCATGGCGGTGGAGAGGATGATGCCGATGACGGTGACGGTCGTCCTCGTCCGGTTCTCCCGCAGGGAGGCGAGCGTCACGCGATGAAAGATGTTCATCAGCGGATCACCTCGTCTCGCGTGATGCGGCCGTCCTCGATGGAGAGGATGCGGTCCGCCTGCAGGGCGATGTTCTCATCGTGGGTGATGACGATCAGGGTCTGCTCATACTTCCTGTTGGAGGCTTTGAGCAGCTCCACGATCTCCTGGCTGTTCCTGGAGTCGAGATTGCCGGTCGGCTCGTCCGCCAGGACCACGGCGGGCGCGTTCATCAGCGCCCGCCCGATGGACACGCGCTGTTGCTGCCCGCCGGAGAGTTGGTTCGGCAGGTGATTTTCGCGCCCCTCGAGCTGCAGGGTGGACAGCAGGTCGCGCAGGCGCCGCTGGTTCACCTTGCGGCCGTCCATCAGGACCGGCAGCGTGATGTTCTCCGTCACATTGAGCACCGGGATGAGGTTGTAGAACTGATAGATCAGGCCGACCTGCCGGCGCCGAAAGATGGCGAGCTGCTCGTCATCCTGCGCATAGACATCGTTTTCCTCCATGTAGACCTTGCCGGAGGTGGGCTTATCGACGCCGCCTATGATGTGCAGCAGCGTGGATTTGCCGGAGCCGGACGGCCCGATGATCGCGACGAACTCCCCCTTTTCCACGGAGAAGGAGACGTGGTCGAGCGCCCGCACCTGGTTCTCGCCCGTGCCGTATGTCTTGCACAGGTCCTCTACTCGCAGTATTTCCATGGCATTGATTCCCCCTTTTGCACGCAAATACCCCTTTTCCCTTTCAGTATACGGCGGGAGAGTGACAGGAGGGTGACCGTAAAATAACAAAAATGTCACATTGGGAGGGGGACGCGCTACACCACGCTCTTGTAAAACCGTATCGTGAAGATCGCACCCTTTTCCGGGCGGTTCTCGGCCTTGATGGTGCCGCTCTGGGCGGTGATGATGCTGCGGGCCAGCGCGAGCCCGATGCCGAAGCCGGTTTCCCCGGCCTGTGATCCTTTATAGAATCGGTCGAAGATGTGCGGGAGATCCTTCGGGTCGATGCCGCTGCCGTTGTCCGCCACGGTGATCTCGGTGTACAGGGGGGTCTCCGAGCCCCGCAGCTCGATGCGGCCGCCGGCGGGCGTGTGCTCCACGCAGTTCTTGATGATATTGCCGATGGCCTCCACCGTCCAGCCCACATCGCCGGTGAAGCGTCCGCTCGCCTCGGTCGTCAGCGTCTGGTCGCGCAGCTCCATGGGCACGAGGATGGGCTCCGCCGCCTGGCGCAGAAGCTGCTCGAGGGGAATCGTCTCCACCTGGAAGCGTACGGTGCCGGCATCCAGCCGCGAGAGCTTCAGGAGTGTGGTGATGAGCCAGTCGATGCGCGTGGTCAGCTGCAGGAGCTCGCGTGTGAGTTCGAGCCTGCGGGCCTGGGAGAGGTCCGGCTCGCGCAGAAAGGAGAGGATGAGGTTGATGGAGGTCAGGGGCGTGCGAATCTGGTGGGAGATATCGGCGATCATGTCGGCGAGGTACACCTTGTCCTCCTGCAATTTCCGGCTCTGCTCCAGGAGGCGCTCCGTCATCTTGTGCAGTTCGCTCTGCAGGACGGCGAGCTCTCCCTCCTTGTAGGCGCTGAGGGGCACGGACGGTTCCTCCCCGTGGAGGATGCGGTCGATCTCGGCGGACAGGTCGCAGATGCGCTGGTAGCGTCGCCAGGTGCTGGCCGTGTAGATCAGGAGGAACAGGGCGGATACGGCCGCCATCAGGAGGCCGAAGCGCGGGGACCACAGAAAGGCGAGGGCCGTCGCAGCGATGCCGATGAAAAGGAGGAGCAGGAGGGTATGGCGAATCTCTCTGTTTCTGAGGAAATTCATGGCGCGTCCACCTTGTAGCCCAGGCCGCGCACCGTCTTGATCAGGGTCGGATTCTGGGGGTCGTCCTCGATCTTTTCGCGCAGCCGCTTGATGTACACCGTCAGGGTGTTATCGTTGACGAACTCGCCGGCGACATCCCAGATGGCCTCCAGCAGTTTGGCCCGGGAGAGGACGGTGCCGCGGTTATTGAGAAATACCAGGAGAAGCCTGTATTCGAGCGCGGAGAGGTAGAGATCGCGCCCGCCCTTGGTGACGGTCCCCCGGACCGTGTCGACCGTCACATCCTGCAGGCGGATGATCGCACTGCCGCCGCCGGTCAGGCGCAGGACATTTTCGATGCGGGAGATCAGCTCGCGCGGGCGGAAGGGTTTGGCGATATAGTCGTCGGCACCGAGCTTAAAGCCTGTCACCGTGCTGAACTCGTCGTCGGAGGCCGTGAGGAAGATGACGGGAATCCGGCAGGTGGACTTGATGGCCTGGCAGACGGCGAACCCGTTGCCGTCCGATAGGGCGATGTCGAGCAGCACGAGGTCCGCCGGCTCATCCTCCAGATGCCGCAGGGCGGCGGTCTGGCCGGATGCGGCGGATACGGCATAGCCTTCCCGCGTGAGGAACTCGGTCAGGTTCTCGACGATGCCTCTGTCATCCTCCACCAGCAGTATCTTGGTCATGGTTTTCCCTTCGTTCACATGCGCATGCGGCAGCCCGGCACCG
>CAZDUM010000054.1:0-1152 GCA_964508645.1 uncultured Oscillospiraceae bacterium
GGCCGGAGAACTGCGCCGCGACGGAAACGAACGCCGGCGCGCCAATCTTTTACTGGGGGAGGAGTTTCACATGCCGGAAGATATCAGACAGGTAACGCATATCGACAACGTGCGGCTGGGGGACGACGAGAAGAGCGTGGTCATCATCGACCAGACGCAGCTGCCGAATCGAACCATCTACCTGACCCTCCGCACGCCGGAGGAGATGTACGACGCGATTCAGCTTTTGCAGGTGCGCGGGGCCCCGGCCATCGGCATCTGCGCCGCCTACAGCATCTATGCCCTGGCCCGCCAGTGGGACATCGAGGCGTATGATGCGTTCGCGCAGACATTCCACGCGCAGAAGGAGTATCTGAACAGCGCGCGGCCGACCGCGGTGAACCTCAGCTGGGCGCTGAACCGCATGGAATCCGTGGTCACCGGCAACGCGGACAAGCCGGTCTCCGCCATCCTGGAGCTTTTGGGGCGGGAGTGCCGGGCCATCCACGAGGAGGATATCGCGATGTGCCGGGCCATCTCCGAGAACGGCCTCAGCCTCATCAAGGACGGGGACGGCATCCTGACGCACTGCAACGCCGGTCCGCTGGCGACATCCCGCTACGGCACGGCGCTCGGGCCTCTGTTTCTGGGCCGGGAACGCGGCATGCAGTTCCATGTGTTTTCCGACGAGACGCGGCCGCTGCTGCAGGGAGCGCGCCTGACCTCCTATGAGCTGCAGAAGGCGGGCATCGACGTGACGCTGATCTGCGACAACATGGCGTCCATCGTGATGAAGAACGGCTGGGTGCAGGCCTGCTTCGTGGGCTGCGACCGGGTGGCCGCCAACGGGGACACCGCCAACAAGATCGGGACCAGCGGCGTGGCCATCCTGGCCAAACACTACGGCATCCCCTTCTATGTGCTGGGGCCCACCTCGACCATCGACCTGCGCTGCCCGGACGGGGACCACATCCCCATCGAGCTGCGTGACCCGGCGGAGATCCGCGAAAAGTGGTATGCCGAGCCGATGGCGCTGCCGGAGGTCAAGTGCTACAACCCGGCCTTCGATGTGACCGACCACGCGCTGATTTCGGGCATCGTCACGGAGAAGGGCATCTGCCGGCCGCCCTACACGGAGAGCCTGGCCGCGCTGTTTTCTCAGTAAAAGTTCTC
>CAZDUM010000054.1:1252-2716 GCA_964508645.1 uncultured Oscillospiraceae bacterium
GCAGGGGTGCCGCGGGAGGCGGGTCGCCCGTCGACCGGGCGCCCACAGAGGCGGGCGGTGGACAGCGTCCCGGTGGCAAGATTTTTTCTTGCAATCACGCGGCGTAAATAGTATGATAATAGTGTTCTGCGGAACTCGTTCCGTACGCAGCAAAATACCGCTTGACGAGGCTGCTTTTGCGAAGAAAGACCGGCCTCGCACCATCTATGAAGCACCTAATGTGCAGGAGGAATACAAGAGATGAAAGTAGTAAAGAAACTTGCCGTACTGCTTCTGGCGTTCGTGTTGGTATTTTCCATGTTTGCCTGCAGCAACAACGACGAACAGACGACGGGCGGCGGTGAAGAGAACCCCGGCAACCAGGAGGAGAACACCGGCGGTGGTTCGGATGCGGAGACCGGCCTGAAGATCTGCATCATCACGACGACGGGTATCGATGACGGTTCCTTCAACCAGAACTGCTATGAGGGCATACAGGCGTTCCTGGCCAATCATGCGGACAGCACGGTCGTCGATATCAAGGAGCCTGATTACAACGCGCTGATCCCCACCGTGGAGGAAATGGTCGGCGATTATGACGTCTTCGTCCTGCCCGGCTTCAACTTCGCGGCCGTGGGCGATGTGGCTGCGGCCAACCCCGATACGTATTTTATCGTGGTAGACTCCACCATCACGGATGCCGAGGGTAATCCGATGACCCTGGACAACGTATACACCATGACCTTCTCCGAGCAGCAGAGCGGCTTCTTCGCCGGCGTTGCGGCCGCGATGGAGACCAAGAGCGGCAAGGTGGCCGTCGTCAATGGCATGGCCTATCCGTCCAACGTCAACTATCAGTACGGCTTCATGTCGGGCGTGAACTACGCGAACAAGAATTACGGCACCTCCGCCGAGTGCGTGGAACTGCCGTCCTATGCCGGCGTGGACCTGGCCGGAACCAATATCGGCGGCAACTACACCGGTGACTTCGGCGATGAGGCGACCGGCAAGGTCGTGGGCGACGCGCTGATCGCGGAGGGTTGCGATGTGCTGTTCGTGGCCGCCGGCAGCGCCGGTAACGGCGCCTTCACCGCTGCCAAGGAGGCGGACGGTGTGTGGCTGATCGGCTGCGATGTGGACCAGTATGACGACGGTGCGAAGGGCAGCGACAACATCATGCTCACCTCCACCCTCAAGAAGATGGACGTCCACGTGGAGAAGCAGCTGAACGCCATCTATGACGGCAGCTTCAAGGGTGAGGATGCCTTCCTGGATGTGGCGGTCGACGGTGTCGGCTACGTCTCCGAGGCGGGCCGGCAGCAGCTGTCGCAGGAGACGCTGGACAAGCTGGTGGAGTGCTATGACCTGGTGAAGGCCGGCACCATCGTGCCTGCCGCCGACGCCACGGTGAACGAGTACACGCCGGATAACTTCCCTGGACTGTAGAATAAGATGCCGGCGGCGGGTGCCGGCCGGCAAATAGGC
>CAZDUM010000054.1:2816-6299 GCA_964508645.1 uncultured Oscillospiraceae bacterium
GAAAGGAGACGTGACCTGCCATGACGAAGACCTCCATTTCGGCCAGTATCAGCGTCACGGACGCTGAGATCGCCAAGATCGTTCTCATGCCCGGCGATCCGCTTCGGGCGAAGCATGTGGCGGAGCACTATCTGGAGAATCCCGTCTGCTTCAACACCGTGCGCAACATGCTGGGCTATACCGGCCTCTATAAGGGGAAGAAGATCTCCGTGATGGGCAGCGGCATGGGCGTGCCCTCGATGGGCCTGTACGCCACCGAGCTGTACAACCAGTTCGATGTCGATGCCATCATCCGGATCGGGTCTGCCGGCGGTCTGACGGACGGGGTGCAGCTGCGGGATGTGGTGATCGCGATGGCCGCCTCCTCCAACTCCAACTACGGGGATGCGTACGGGCTGCCGGGGCATCTGTGCCCGGTGGCCGACTACGGCATGCTGGCGAACGCCGTGGATGCCGCCCGGGAGCTGGGCGTGCCGGCCAAGGTCGGCCCCGTCTATACCAGCGACCACTTCTATTATCCCAGCCCCGTGATCAACGAAAGGGCCCGGGAGCTCGGCCACCTGGCGGTGGAGATGGAGACGGCCTCCCTGTACTGGACCGCCGCCGCCTGCCACAAGCGGGCGCTGAGCATCCTGACCATCTCCGACCACATCTTCACCGGAGAGGCGCTCTCTGCCGAGGATCGGCAGGAATCCTTCCACGAGATGATGGAGGTGGCCCTGGAAGCCGCCTGGCGGAGTATCGAGTAGCGTATCGTTCGTGCCGCCCTCTTCCGTCCGCGGCGACGGGAGAGGGCGGCACATTCTTTTTGAAACTGAACCGATGGGGGTGTGTCCATGGAGGACTACATAGTGGAAATGCGCCACATCACCAAGCGCTTTCCGGGCATCGTCGCCAACGACGATGTCAGCATCCAGATTCGGCGCGGCGAGGTCTATGCGCTGCTCGGCGAGAACGGTGCCGGTAAGAGCACGCTCATGAGCATGCTCTTCGGCATGTACGAGCCGGACAGCGGGGAGATTTACATCCGGGGGGAGAAGGTGCGGTTCCGCTCCTCGACAGACGCCAGCGCGCACAATATCGGCATGGTGCACCAGCACTTCAAGCTGGTGGACAACTATACGGTGGCGGAGAATATCGTCCTGGGCATGGAACCCATGAAGCGACTCCTGGGTGTACTTCCCTGTGTGGATATGAAGACGGCCAACCGGCAGATCGAGGAGCTGTCCAAGCGGTACGGCCTGGAGGTGAATCCGACGGACCGGATCGAGGACCTGCCGGTTTCCGTGCGGCAGCGGGTGGAGATCCTGAAGATGCTCTACCGGGAGGCCGACATCCTGATCTTCGACGAACCCACCGCCGTCCTGACGCCGCAGGAGATCGATTTTTTGCTGAAAATCATCGGGGAACTGCGAAAGAACGGCAAGACCATCATCCTCATCACGCACAAGATCGAGGAAATCAAGAAGATCGCCGACCGCTGCGCCATCCTGCATCGCGGCAGGCTGGTGGATGTGCTGGATGTGCAGTCCACCTCCTCCCAGACCATGGCCAACATGATGGTCGGCCGGCAGGTGGAGCTGTCCACGGACAAGGCGGCCCCGCACTACCGGGATACCGTGCTGGAGGTGGAGCACCTGACCGTGCGCAACGCCAACAAGTTCGAGGTGGTAAGGGACGTCTCCTTCCGCGTCCGGGGCGGGGAAATCTTCGCGATCGCCGGGGTCTCCGGCAACGGGCAGGGGGAACTCGCGGATGCCATCGCGGGCATGGTAAAGGCGCACAGCGGCTCCATCAAACTCTGCGGCGAGGACATCACGAACGCCCCGATCCGGCAGCGCGTCGAGAGTGGCATCTCCTACATCCCCGAAGACCGGCAGGGCGTGGGCGTCTTCATGGACTTCACGCTCGCCCAGAACTTAGCACTGCGAAAGTATTACCGGCCACCTTTTGCGAAGAAAGGCATCCTGGACTTCGACCGCATCGACAGCTATGCGGATGCGCTGATCGACACCTACGACATCCGCAGCGGGCAGGGCGGCAAGACCGTTCTGCGCTCCATGAGCGGCGGCAACCAGCAAAAGGCCATCGTCGCACGGGAGATCGAGGAGCATTCCAAGCTGATCATCTTCGTGCAACCCACGCGGGGCCTGGACATCGGGGCCATCGAGAACATCCACCGGCAGATCCTCGCGGAGCGGGACAAGGGCGTGGCCATCCTCCTGATCTCGCTGGAGCTGGATGAAATCATGGAACTGGCGGACACCATCGGCGTCATCTATAACGGGCAGCTTTTGAAGATCGCCGATGCCTCTACCATGACCTCGCACGATGTGGGCCGCTATATGATGGGGGTGAAGGAAGCATGAACAAAGCGCTGAACAAACTCTCGACCCTGTTGGACGAAAACCGCCATGCCTCCATATATGTCTCCCTGCTCACGATCCTTTTGAGCCTGCTCTGCGCCAGCGTGATCCTGCTGATCCTCGGAAAGAACCCGCTGGTGGCCTTCGAGAGCTTCCTGCAGGGGGCGGGCTTCTGGCCGAAGGCGAACTACGGCGGCGGCACCGGGATGCTGACGGACCTCTTCTCCTTCCTGAACGTGCTGGCGCCCATGATCCTGGCGGCGCTGAGCTTCGTGGTGGGCTTCAAGGCGGGCCTCTTCAATATCGGCATCTCCGGGCAGATGCTGGCGGCCGGGTTCCTGGCGACCTCCCTCGTGGGTTACAGCGGGCTGAGCGCGGTGCTGGCCAAGCCGCTGGTGATCCTGATCGGCATCGCGGCGGGCGGCCTCCTCGGGGCCTTCGTGGGGTTCCTCAAGTATAAGTTCAACATCCATGAGGTGGTATCCACCATCATGATCAACTACATCGTCAACTATCTGACCGGCTTCTTCATCAATACCTACTATGCGGATATGCTGACGCGCTCCATGAAGATCTGCGGCAGCAACGCCAGGCTGACCTGGACCGGCGTCCAGCTGGCCGGCGTCAAATGTGACATCCCGCTCGGTATCGTGCTGGCGGTGGTCGCGGCCTTCGCGGTCAAGTTCATCTTCGATAAAACGGTGTTCGGCTTCGAGCTGCAGTCCGT
Source organism: uncultured Oscillospiraceae bacterium (assembly GCA_964508645.1). GTDB lineage: Bacteria > Bacillota > Clostridia > Peptostreptococcales > Anaerovoracaceae > RGIG7179. Next base: position 5,910 of record CAZDUM010000054.1, read on the forward strand.
CGGGATGAACGCGAAATGCGCCCGGTATACCGGCATCAAGGTGGGCAACCGGATCATCGCCGCCATGGTGATCTCCGGCATGCTGGCCGGGCTGGCCGGGGTTACCTACTACTGCGGCTACTATAACACCATCGTGCCGAAGACGCTGCCGGACCTGGGGTATGATGCCATCGCCGTGGCGCTGCTGGGAAATTCCAGCCCGATCGGCTGCATCTTCGCGGGCATCCTCATCAGCATCTTCCAGACGGGCAGCAACTACATGAGCTCGACGCTGGGCGTGGCGAAGGAGATCGCCTCCCTGATCACCGGCATCCTGCTGCTGTTCTCCGCCTGCGGCGGGTTCTTCCGCTATATGGCGCGCCGCCGGCTGGACCGCGTGGCGGACGAGAA
>CAZDUM010000054.1:6399-8278 GCA_964508645.1 uncultured Oscillospiraceae bacterium
AGCGACGGATTTGAAGAAGGCGGATTCGGAAACGGGAAAGGAGGTCGGGCCTCATGCTGGATAAAGTCTTTATCGACGGACTCTCCTTCGCAGCACCGCTGCTCGTGATGGCCATCGGCGCCATCTACTCGGAGAAGAGCGGCGTCACCAACCTGGCCGTAGAGGGTTTTCAGGGCTTCGGCGCCTTCGTGGGCGCGCTGGTGGCCTTCATCCTCATGCCGCGCATGGGTGACGGCTCCCAGGCGGTCATCTACATCGCCATGGTGGCGGCCTTTATCGGCGGCGGCATCTACGCATGCATCCACGCGCTGCTCTGCGTGAAGTTCCGCGCCAACCAGGTCATCAGCGGCGTGGTGGTCAACATCCTGGCGGTCGCGCTGACGACCTTCCTCACCACCGCCATGAACCGCGCGCTGACCGGCGGCCAGTCCTCCAACAAGTTCATCCTGGGGATCTCCGACCGCTTCGACATTCCCGGTCTGTCGCAGATTCCCGTCATCGGCGCCCTGTTCAAGAACATGTATCCGTTCGAGTGGATCATCGCGGGCATCGCGGTCGTGGCGTGGTTCCTGATGTACAAGACTCGCTTCGGCATGCACCTGCGGGCTTGCGGCGAGAATCCGCAGGCTGTGGATGCGGCCGGCGGCAATGTGGCACGCACCCGGTTCATCGCCGTGATGATCTCGGGCGCCCTCTCCGGGGTGGGCGGCATCTGCTTCGCCTACTCCATCTCAGCCAACTTCTCCCCCAGCATCTACATGGGCTACGGGTATCTGGCCATCGCGGCCATGATCTTCGGCAACTGGAACATCCCCGCCACCGCCCTCGTCTGCCTGTTCTTCGGCCTGGCGAAATCCGGCGGCTATCAGCTCTGCCTGAAGATGGGGCTGCCCAGCAACTACTCCGACCTGTTCATGATGCTGCCCTACATCCTCACCCTCCTGCTGCTGGCCTTCTTCTCCAAGAAGAACCATCCGCCCGCAGCCGCCGGCGAGGCCTACGACAAAGGAAAACGCTGAAGGCAGGCGCCGCTGAGACCGCTTTGCGGCGGAGGCGCCGAACCTGGCGGGTCCGATGCGCGGCTGAGAGCGCGGTGGAAAAACGCGAGAAAACGGGCTCACAGCCGCGAGCAGGGCCGAAATCCGGGGCGATGCGCATGCGTCGCCCCGCTGCATCCCGTATAACATGGGATATGCATAGAAACCCGCACGGAGGAGACGCCATGAAGATCAACACGCAAAACCTCGTTTCCATCACCGAGGCGAACCAGAATTTCTCCAGAATCGCCCACCTGGCGGATACGGCAGGCCCCGTCGTCATATTGCAGGACGATGCGCCCAAGTATCTTCTGATCGACTTTGCCTCGGCCGAAGGGGCGCAGTACGCCGCGGACGAGGATGTCCTCAACATCTCCCGCAGACTGATCGCTAAAAATCGCCGCGCGTATGAGGAGCTGGCGAAATGATTCGGCTTACCACGGCGCAGGTTCTCCATCTGCATGCGCAGCTCATCGAGGAGACCGGAGGGTCCCCGGAGCTCAGGGACGAGGGCCTGCTGGACTCCGCGCTCAGCGCGCCTTTTCAATCGTTTTCCGGGGAGGAGGTCTATCCTTCCCTCCAGCAAAAGGCGGCCCGCCTCTGTTTCGGCCTGGTAAAAAACCACGCATTCGTAGACGGGAACAAGCGAATCGGCGCCCATGTCATGCTGCTCTTTCTGGCTTTAAACGGCATTGAGCTCCGCTATACGCAGGAGGAGCTTGTGGATGTAATGCTGCATCTTGCTGCCGGTGAAGCGGGGTATGAGGCGTTGCAGGCGTGGATAGACTCTCACCAGCTTTGATTTCGGCCGTGGGCCGTGCCGAGGGCTTCGCTAAAGGCAG
>CAZDUM010000055.1:0-1513 GCA_964508645.1 uncultured Oscillospiraceae bacterium
GGGCGGCAAGATTGCGGACCAGGTCTTTTAACTGCCTTGCTGTGCGGATCATAAAAGCACCTCCAAATATTGACGCAGGATCTTTTCCACCCGAAACAGCTCTGCATATTGCATCAGTTTCCGCAGGTTTTTATCTGTGCGCCGGACATATGCCCTTAGTGCGCTGCGGATTGTCTGTACCTCCATGCTGCGCCTGCTCCGGAGCACATCACAGATCGTCCGCTCCCTATCGTAGACGGGAACAGTGTGGCCAAAGGTGGTCACGGCGTTTATCAGACCGACCTCCTGCAAGTCTGCTTTGATCGTGAAGACCTTCACACCCTCCTCCTTTAATTTCGCGGTATTGTGTCCAGTCTTCACAGTGACCATATGTGTGGTCGGTTCCCTGTCTGTCATATCGAGGAGATAGAGCGCCGACTCATGGGAAAACACAGCTTGCCCAAATCTCAGGTGGAGCAGATACATGGCATCCACCCAGCTATCTCGAGCGCAATAAATCCCGGGCGCCCTTCTTTCCAGATCGTGCGCTCTGACATAATCATAAAACACGGGCTTGGAAATCCCCGCTTCTCGGGCAGCGGATAGACGCATGAGCCCGCCTTGCTCTGCAAGCATGTGATCCATCCGCTCTGCCTGTTTCATGGTTTCACCTCCTTCTTTTCCTTCCTTTTTTGCTTATATGATACGCGATATTAGCACAAAAGTAAAGGCCGGCGCCGCCACAACCCATCGCAGGCGCAAATTTGCATCCGTCCAGGCATCGCATACGCTTATCCCGCCTGCCCCTACAGATATATCCGCTTGTTGATCTCCAGCATGATGGACGTGATATCGCCCTGCAATCCGCCGGACAGGACGGCGTTCGGAACCATGCTCCCCCGATACGGATAGTTGATCTCGTATGTATATCCTCTTTTGCTGATTTCCCGCGTGATGGCCGCCACGATCCGCTCGTCGCAATACGCCGGCTCCACCCCGATGCAGACATCCGGAAACGGCGGCTGGAAGAAGTGCGCCGCCACCTTGTCCGAGAAGCTGTGGCAGTCCAGGATCAGAAGCGACCCGGCCCGGGCGAGGATCGTCTCCGCCGCACGATTCAGCCCGTCATGGTACGCGTCGTAATATGCGAGAACCTCCCCGCGATAGGCATCGTCATGGCTGTGAAAGGCCGTCCCGTCGTAGAGATGGGTATAGAGGAGGCCCTCGCCGCGCTGCGACATCGGCTCCATGGCATCATCCTTGAATCGCTCCACATCGCAGTACAGTCTGGAAAACGGCGCCACGATCCGCTCGCCGGGCAGGTCGCGGAACAGCTCGTCTATGCCGATATCGCACATTTCGAGGTTATAGCGCCGAAACGATTCGTTGGAGATCGTCAGCCCCGCATAGAACGCCGCCGGGACTTCCAGCGAGGCATGGGGAATATGCAGCAAAAGATTTGTCATGGTCATTTCCTTCTCTCTGTACATGTGTTGCGGTCGCAGGCTGCCTCGCTTCTCCCAGCAAAAGATGG
>CAZDUM010000055.1:1613-3776 GCA_964508645.1 uncultured Oscillospiraceae bacterium
GCCTGCGTCGTCAGCTCCTTCACCGGAGGCTGCTGGCTCTTGCTTTCAAAGCGCTGGCGGCAGTCGGCGATCAGCTGCGCCTCGAGGTTCAGCGTGACGGTCTCGAAGAGCTTCCACCGCTCGTCGTCCAGGAGGTGCAGCAGCAGAATCTGCGTCTTGCCCCCATACGCATAAACATCCAGGACCTTGAAATGCGCACCCCTGTTCGCCACGAACAGGCCCCAGTTGGTGCCGTGCTCATACTCGGAGAGGTCCGCCATGTGGTTGGAGAGGATGGCGATGCGATGCGTGGTGACCATCCCCATGACCCTACTGCTGGCGTCCGTAAACCCGGGCTCCCGGATGATCGTGCCCGGCACATAGCGCGCGGCGCATACCGGGGAAAGGTTCACATCCCGGACATACATGGTGAGTCCGGGCAGCATGTCGTTGATCGCGCCCTCCAAAAGTTCTACGTCGATATCCGGTTTCATCGTTTGCCTCCATTTCTCGCGTGTGATGCCCTTATGCGTGATGCCGCCTCTGCCATTCGTAGTATAGCACATCCCGGCGGCCCTGTGGCGGGAAAATATGCGGTGCGCGGCCGGTTTCGGTGCGCGCGGCGGTGGACAGCCGCCGGCGGGCGTGCTATACTCTCTCAGGTAAGGACAGGCGGGCAAATCCCGCGCGGGCGCAGGGCAGTAGCCAGACAGGCACAAGACAGGCGCGGGGCGGGCAAGAGGACAGGCGCGGGATAACCGGCATGTCCAGGACAGGCGCGGAATGGCTGGCAGATGCAGGAAACTAGAAAGGCGCAGGAAACAAGACATGCGCAAGACGGGTGTAGGAAACAGGGAGAACGCAAGACAGGCGCGAGAAAGGAAGGGCAGTCGCATGAACGAGAGTCTCACGAAGGAACGATCCATCGGTACGAACTGTGTGCAGGCGGGGTACACGCCGGGAAACGGGGAGCCGCGCCAGATTCCCCTCATCCAGTCCACGACCTTTCGCTATGAAACGAGCGAGGACATGGGCAAGCTGTTCGATCTGGAGGCTTCCGGCTACTTTTACAGCCGGCTCCAAAACCCCACGAACGACAGGGTCGCGGCGAAGATCGCGGCGCTGGAGGGCGGCACGGCGGCCATGCTGACCTCGTCCGGGCAGGCGGCCAATTTCATGGCCCTCTTCAATATCTGCGAGGCGGGCAGCCACATCGTCGCCTCCTCCTCCATCTATGGCGGGACCTTCAACCTGATCTCCGTCACCATGGCCAAGATGGGCATCGAGGCGACCTTCGTCTCGCCGGACTGCACCGACGAGGAGCTGGACGCGGCCTTCCGCGCGAACACCCGCGCCGTGTTCGGCGAGACCATCGCCAACCCGGCCCTGACGGTGCTGGACATCGAGCGGTTCGCGAAGGCGGCCCACGCGCACGGCGTACCGCTCATCGTGGACAACACCTTCCCCACGCCGGTCAACTGCCGGCCGTTCGAGTGGGGCGCGGACATCGTCACACATTCCACCACCAAGTACATGGACGGCCACGGGGCGGCGGTGGGCGGCGCCATCGTGGACAGCGGCAGATTCGACTGGGCGGCGCACCGGGAAAAGTTTCCGGGGCTTTGCACGCCGGACGAGTCGTACCACGGCGTCACCTATGTGGAAAAGTTCGGTCAGGCGGGGGCTTTCATCACCAAGGCGACATCGCAGCTCATGCGCGATCTGGGCTGCATACAGGCGCCGCAGAACGCCTTTTACCTCAATCTGGGACTGGAGTCACTGCACGTCAGGATGGCCCGGCATGTGGAAAACGGGCAGGCGGTGGCCGAGTTTCTCCAGGCGCACCCGAAGGTGGCGCATGTCAACTATCCGGGCCTTCCGGACGACCCGTATCATGCCCGCGCGCAGAAGTACATGCCGCAGGGGGGCTGCGGCGTCGTGTCGTTCGAACTGCGGGGCGGCCGCGCGGCCGCGGAGCGGTTCATGCGGGCGCTGAAGCTGGCGGCCATCGAGACGCACGTGGCCGACGCCAGGACCTGCTGCCTGAACCCGGCCACCTCCACGCACCGCCAGATGACGGAGGAGCAGCTTGAGGCCGCCGGCATCCCCGCGGGCCTTGTTCGCATCTCCTGCGGCCTCGAGGACAAGGCGGACATCATCGCCGACCTGGCGCAGGCGCTGGAG
>CAZDUM010000055.1:3876-8262 GCA_964508645.1 uncultured Oscillospiraceae bacterium
AGGCCGGCGGAGGGTATCATCGTCGATATCTCCGCCGGCCGTCATCCGGGCCGCGCAGCATCGCGCATCCGCCCGCCGTCATTTGTTGTCATCTATCGTCTGCGCGAGCCGCGCATATCCTACCGGGGTGCGGCAGCATCTCCGCCGCGCCTTTCGTCACGCGTCCTCCTCGCCCGGCCGGCGGCCCTGCGCCGCCTCCGCGTCCTCGTCCCGCGGCACCTTCGCCAGCGCGATGATGTTGACATCCTCCTCGACGTGCATCATGCGCACGCCCTGCGTGGCCCGGCCGAGGCGCGACACCTCGCTGGCCGACATGCGGATGATGTTGCCGTCCGAATTGATGAGCATGATGTCGTCATCGTCGCGCACCACCATGGCGCCCACCAGCTCGCCCGTCTTCTTGAACTTGGCCTTGTCGTAGGTGAGCAGGCCCTTGCCGCCGCGCGTCTGAATCTTGTAGTCCTCCACGCGCGTCCGCTTGCCGTACCCGTTGCTGGTGACCACGAGGAGCTCCTGGCCCGGCTCCACCAGCTCCATGGAGACGACCTCGTCGTCGTCCTCGAGACTGATGGCCCGCACGCCGCCGGCGGTGCGGCCCATCGAGCGCACATCGTGCTCGGAGAAGCAGATGCACTTGCCCTGGCGCGTGACGAGGATGACATTGTTGTGCCCGTTCGTCTGCCGGATGCCGATGAGCTCATCGCCCTCCCGCAGGTTCATGGCGATGAGGCCGGCCTTGCGGTTCGTATCGAAGTCCGACAGCGCCATCTTCTTGATGATGCCGTTCTTCGTGACGGCGACGAGATACTGATCCTCCGCGAACTCGCGGATCGGGATGACCGCCGTCACCTTTTCCCGCTGCATGAGGTTGAGGAAGTTGACGATGGGCGTCCCCTTGGCCGTGCGCGTCGCCTCCGGAATCTCGTAGGCCTTGATCTTATGCGCTTTGCCGGTGTTGGTAAAGAACAGCAGATAGTCGTGCGTCGACGTCATGAAGAGGTCCTGGACGAAATCGTTTTCCTTCGTCGTCAGGCCGGTGATCCCCTTGCCGCCGCGCCTCTGGCTGCGGTAGGTGTCGGCCGGCACGCGCTTCACATAGCCCAGGTGGGTCATCGTGATGCACACCGTCTCCTCCTGGATCAGGTCCTCCTCCTCGATCTCCTTCGCGTCGGCCTTGATGCGGGTGCGCCGCTTGTCGCCCCACTTCGCCTTGATCTCCAAAAGCTCGTCCTTGACCACACCCATCAGCTTATGCTCGTCGGCCAACAGTTCGTTATAGTAGGCGATCCGCTGCAGCAGCTCCTGGTACTCGTTCTCGATCTTTTCCTTTTCCAGCCCCTGCAGGCGGCGCAGCTGCATGTCGAGGATGGCCTGCGCCTGGATCTCCGAGAGGCCGAAGCGCGCCATCAGCCGCTCCTTCGCATCGTTATAGCTGTTTCGGATGATGTGGATGATCTCGTCGATATTGTCCAGGGCGATGCGCAGGCCCTCCAGGATGTGCGCCCTGGCCTCCGCCTTCTTCTTGTCGAAGATGGTGCGGCGGGTGACGACCTCCTTCTGGTGCTTCAGGTACTCGACGAGGATGTCCCGCAGCGTGCAGATCTTCGGCTTGCCGTCGACCAGCGCCAGCATGATCATGGAGATGCTCTCCTGCAGCTGGGTGTGCTTGTACAGGCGGTTTAAGATGATGTTGGCGTTGGCATCCTTCTTCAGCTCGATGACGATGCGCGTCCCCTTGCGGTTGGACTCGTCCCGGATGCCGGTGATGCCGTCCACCTTCTTGTCGCGCACGAGCTCGGCGATCTTCTCGATGAGGCGGGCCTTGTTGACCTGGTAGGGAATCTCCGTGACGACGATCTGCTGGCGGCCGTGGCTGTTCTCCTCGATCTCCGTCACCGAGCGCACCAGGACCTTGCCCTGGCCGGTGCGGTAGGCTTCCTTGATGGAGGATTTGCCCATGATCATGGCGCCCGTGGGGAAGTCCGGCCCCTTGATGCAGCGCATCAGCTGGTCGATGGTGGCGTCCGGCTGGTCGATGAGCAGCACCGATGCGTCGATGACCTCGCCCAGGTTGTGCGGGGGGATGGAGGTCGCCATGCCCACGGCGATGCCGTTGGAGCCGTTGACGAGGAGGTTGGGGAAGCGGGACGGCAGCACCACCGGCTCCTGCTCCTCGTCGTCGAAGTTCGGCATGAAGTCCACCGTCTCCTTGTCGATGTCCCTGAGCATCTGCAGGGCCAGCGGCGTCATGCGCGCCTCGGTGTACCGCATGGCCGCCGCGCCGTCGCCGTCCACGGAACCGAAGTTGCCGTGGCCGTCCACCAGCGGGTAGCGGATGTTGAAGGGCTGCGCGAGCCGCACCATCGCATCGTAGATAGACGAATCGCCGTGCGGATGATATTTACCCATGACCTCACCGACGATACGGGCCGACTTCTTGTGGGGCTTGTCCGGCGTGACGCCCAGCTCATTCATGCCGTACAGGATGCGCCGGTGCACCGGCTTGAGGCCGTCGCGCACGTCCGGCAGGGCACGGCTGACGATGACGCTCATCGCGTAGTCGATGTAGGAGTTCTTCATCTCGTCGTGGATCTCGTGCTGCTTCAGCCTTTGATCCTCCATGGAATTTTCCATCTTTCATGCCCTCCCTTCCTAAATGTCCAGATTGGCGTACTGGGCGTTCTCCTCGATGAACCGCTTGCGCGGCGGCACCTTGTCGCCCATGAGCGTGGTGAAAATCTCGTCGGCGGCGGCGCTGTCCTCCAGCGTGATCTGCACCAGCGTCCGGCGGTTGTAGTCCATGGTGGTCTCCCACAGCTGCTCGGCGTCCATCTCGCCCAGGCCCTTGTAGCGCTGGACATCCGATTTGCCGGGCTTTTCGGCCAGGGATTCCATCAGCTTGCGCTGCTCGCCCTCGTCGTAGGTGTAGTAGACGTCCTTACCCTTCGTCACCTGGTACAGCGGCGGCTGGGCCGCGTACACGTAGCCGCCCTCGATGAGGGGCTTCATGTACCGGTAAAAGAAGGTGAGCAGCAGGGTGCGGATATGCGCGCCGTCCACATCGGCATCGGTCATGATGATAATCTTGTGATAGCGCAGCTTCTCGATGTTGAAATCCTCGCCGATGCCGCAGCCGAAGGCGGTGATCATGTTCTTAATTTCGTCGGAGCTTAGAATGCGGTCCAGCCGGGCCTTCTCCACGTTCAGGATCTTGCCGCGGAGCGGGAGGATCGCCTGGCGCGTCCGGTCGCGTCCATCCTTCGCGGAGCCGCCGGCGGAGTCTCCCTCTACCAGGAAAATCTCACAGTTCGCGGGATCGCGGTCGGAGCAGTCGGCCAGCTTGCCGGGCAGGGAGAAATTGTCGAGCGCCCCCTTCCTGCGGGTCAGGTCGCGGGCCTTCCTGGCCGCCTCCCTGGCGCGGGACGCCCGCACGCACTTGTCCACGATCACCTTCGCGGGGCCCGGATTTTCCTCCAGAAACGCGGTCAGATACTCGCCGGTCGTCGCCTCCACGAAGCTGCGAATCTCGCTGTTGCCGAGCTTCGCCTTCGTCTGGCCCTCGAACTGCGGCTCCTCCAGCTTGACGGATATGATGGCGGTCAGACCCTCCCGCACGTCGTCGCCGGACAGGGGCTCGCTGCCCTCCTTGAGGAGTTTGGCCTTCTTCCCGTAGTCGTTGATGACGCGGGTGAGCGCGCTCTTGAACCCGATGAGGTGCGTGCCGCCGTCGGTGGTGTGGATATTGTTGGCGTAGCCCAGGATCAGCTCGCTGTAGCTGTCGGTGTACTGCATGGCGATCTCCACCTCGCAGGTGTCGCGAACCACCTCGAAGTAGATGATGTCCTTGTGGATGGGCTCCTTGTTCTGGTTCTGGTAGGCCACGAACTCCTTCAGGCCGCCTTCGTAGTGGAAGGTCTCGCTGCGCTCGCGGCCCTCCCGCTCATCCTTGAAGATGATCTTGATACCCTTGTTGAGGAAGGCCATCTCCCGCAGGCGGTACTGCAGGGTGTTGTAGTCGAACTCCGTCGTCTCGGTGAAGATCTCCGGGTCCGGCCAGAACACGGTCTTCGAGCCGGTCATCTTGGAGATGCCCACGATCTCCAGCGGCGAAGCGGTCTTGCCGCGCTCATAGGCCTGCCGGTAGATGTTGCCGTTTCTCTTGATCTCCACCTCCATGCGGGAGGAGAGGGCGTTGACCACGGAGGCGCCGACCCCGTGCAGCCCGCCCGAGACCTTGTATCCGCCGCCGCCGAACTTGCCACCGGCGTGCAGCACCGTGTGGATGACCTCCACCGCCGGGATGCCCAGCTTGGGATGGTTGTCCACCGGCATGCCCCGGCCGTCGTCCTCCACCATGACGGAGCCGTCCCGCTGCAGCGTCACATG
>CAZDUM010000056.1:0-8001 GCA_964508645.1 uncultured Oscillospiraceae bacterium
AGGCGCAGTTCGGCGGGCAGCGCTTCGGCGAGATGGAGGTCTGGGCGCTGGAGGCTTACGGCGCCGCCTACACGCTGCAGGAGATCCTCACCGTCAAGTCCGATGACATCGTGGGCCGCGTCAAGACCTACGAGGCCATCGTCAAGGGTGAGAACATCCCCACGCCCGGCGTCCCCGAGTCCTTCAAGGTGCTCATCAAGGAGATGCAGGCGCTGGGTCTGGATGTGAAGCTGCTGTCGGAGGACAACCGCGAGGTCCAGTTCCGCGAGGCCGGCGATATGGACGACGATCTCAGGCATATCGACCGCATCATGGACATGCAGGCGGAGCTTGAGAATGAGGAAAAGCTGTACGAGACAGGCTACAGAGAAGCCGGGTTCGAGAAGGATCGAGAGGCGGACAGCTATCTGTACGGCGATACCCAGCAGACGGGCTATGCGGACAGCTACGACGGCGGGTATGACGACGGGTATACGGAAGAATAGGAGGGTCCCTTGAATACGAACGTGAACAATGACTACGAACTGAACAACTTTGAGTCGATTCGGATCAGCCTGGCTTCCCCGGAGAAGATTTTGGAGTGGTCGCACGGCGAGGTGACCAAGCCGGAGACCATCAATTACCGGACGCTGAAACCGGAGCGCGACGGCCTGTACTGCGAGCGCATCTTCGGGCCGACGAAGGACTGGGAATGTCACTGCGGCAAGTATAAGCGCATCCGTTTCAAGGGCATCGTCTGCGACCGCTGCGGCGTGGAGGTCACGAAGGCGAAGGTGCGCCGCGAGCGCATGGGCCACATCAAGCTGGCCGCGCCCGTCTCCCATATCTGGTATTTCAAGGGCATCCCGTCCCGCATGGGCCTGTGCCTGGACATCACGCCCCGAAATCTGGAAAAGGTGCTGTATTTCGCCGCCTACATCGTCACAGACCCCGGCGATCCCACGCTGACGGGCCTGACGAAGCTGCAGATCCTCAGCGAGGAGGAGTACAACGAGTGCAGGGAGAAGTACGGCAACAGCTTTTCGGCCGGCATGGGCGCCGAGACCATCAAGAAGCTCTTAGAGGAGATCGACCTCGACGCGCTCTCGGAGGACCTGCGCAGCAAGCTCAAAGGCGCGACCGGACAGAAGAAGGTCCGCATCGTGCGCCGCCTCGAGGTGATCGAGGCCCTGCGCCTCGCCGGCAACCGCCCGGAGTGGATGATCCTGGATGTCATCCCCGTCATTCCGCCCGACCTCAGACCCATGGTACAGCTGGACGGCGGACGCTTTGCCACGTCGGACCTGAACGACCTGTACCGCAGGGTCATCAACCGCAACAACCGGCTGAACCGCCTGCTGGAGCTGGGCGCACCGGAGATCATCGTCCGCAATGAGAAGCGGATGCTGCAGGAGGCCGTCGATTCGCTCATCGATAACGGGCGCCGCGGCAGGGCCGTCACCGGACCCGGTTCCCGCCCGCTCAAGTCCCTCTCGGACATGCTCAAGGGCAAGCAGGGGCGTTTTCGGCAAAATCTCCTGGGCAAGCGCGTCGACTATTCCGGCCGTTCGGTCATCGTGGTCGGCCCGGAGCTCAAGTTCTACCAGTGCGGCCTGCCCAAGCGCATGGCGCTGGAGCTGTTCAAGCCCTTCATCATGAAGGAGCTGGTGGAGCAGGGCTATGCCCACAACATCAAGAGCGCCAAGCGCATGGTGGAGAAGGTAAGACCGGAGGTCTGGGATGTGCTCGAGGGCGTCATCAAGGAGCATCCCGTCATGCTGAACCGTGCGCCGACGCTGCACCGCCTGGGTATCCAGGCGTTCGAGCCGGTGCTGGTCGAGGGCAAGGCCATCAAGCTGCATCCCCTGGTCTGCACGGCCTTTAATGCCGACTTCGACGGCGACCAGATGGCGGTACACGTGCCGCTGTCCGTCGAGGCGCAGGCCGAGGCCCGCTTCCTCATGCTGTCCGTCAACAACATCCTCGCGCCCAAGGACGGGTCTCCCATCACCACGCCGACGCAGGACATGATCCTGGGCAGCTACTATCTGACCGATCCGGGCGTGCCGGCGCGCAACACCTACGCCGAGAAGGGCGACGGCAAGATATTCACGGACCTGAACGAGATGATCATGGCCTACCAGACCGATGTCGTGGGCATCCATGCCCGCGTCAAGGTGCGGATGTACCTGGAGAACGACACGGTGGGCCACCTGGTGGAGTCGACCGTGGGCCGCTTCATCTTCAACCAGGGCCTCCCGCAGGACCTCGGCTTCGTGGACAGGGAGAAGGACCCCTATGCGCTGGAGGTGGATTTCCTCTGCGACAAGAAGCGCCTGGGCGAGATCATCGACAAGTGCTACCGCAAGCACGGCAACACCGGCACCGTCATCATGCTGGACTACATCAAGTCCATGGGGTATAAGTACTCCACGAAGGCGGCCGTCACGATCAGCGTCAGCGACATGGAGATCCCCGCGGCCAAGGAAAAGATCATCGCCGAGGCCGATGCGATGGTCGACAAGTACGAGAAGGCGTACCGCATGGGTTTGATGTCCAAGCAGGAGCGCTACGAGCAGATCATCAAGATATGGAACAAGGCGACCGACGATGTGGCCGACGCCCTGATGGATTCCCTGGACCCGCTGAACAACCTGTTCATCATGGCGAACTCCGGGGCCCGCGGCAGCAAGAACCAGATCCGCCAGGTGGGCGGCATGCGCGGCCTGATGGCCAATGCCACCGGACACACCGTGGAGATCCCGATCAAATCCAACTTCCGGGAGGGCCTGTCCATCCTGGAGTACTTCATATCCTCCAACGGCGCCCGCAAGGGCCTGGCGGACACGGCACTGCGGACGGCGGACTCCGGCTACCTGACCCGCCGCCTGGTGGATGTCTCCCACAATGTCATCGTGCGCGAGTTCGACTGCGGCACCGATGAGGGCGTGGAGGTCAGAGCCTTCACGGACGGCAAGGAGGTCATCGAGCCGCTGAAGCAGCGCATCATCGGCCGCGTCGCGCTGCTGGATGTCATCGATCCACGGAACGGCCAGGTCATCGTCGAGCAGAACGAGGAGATCAGCGAGGCGGCGGCCGACCTGATCGAGGAGGCCGGCATCGAGGGCGTCGCCATCCGCTCCGTCATGACGTGCCACAGCCGCACCGGCATATGCGCCAAATGCTACGGGCGCAACCTGGCGACCGGCGAGGAGGTCAACATCGGCGAGGCCGTGGGCATCACGGCGGCCCAGTCCATCGGCGAACCGGGCACGCAGCTGACCATGCGCACCTTCCACACCGGCGGCGTGGCGGGCGGCGACATCACCCAGGGTCTTCCGAGGGTCGAGGAGCTGTTCGAGGCCCGCAAACCCAAGGGTCTCGCGGAGATCTGCGAGGAGGACGGCGTGGTCGTCTCCATCGAGCCGCGCAAGGATAACAAGACGCAGGTCATCGTCCGCGGGGACGACGGCAGCGATCACGAGTACGTCATCCCCTACGGGGCGCGCCTGAATGTCAAGGAGGGCGACCAGGTCTACGCCGGCGGGCAGATCACCCGCGGGCCGCTGAATCCGCACGACATCCTGCGCCTGAACGGCGAGGAGGGCGTCTACCAGTACCTGCTCAAGGAGGTCCAGCGCGTCTACAAGCAACAGGGCGTGGACATCAACGACAAGCACATCGAGGTCATCGTCAGCCAGATGCTCTCCAAGTACCGCATCGAGGATTCGGGCGATACGCGCCTTCTGCCCGGCGGGCTGTACGGCAAGTACGAGATCGAGGAGGCCAACGAGGAGACCGTCAAGAACGGCGGCCAGCCCTGCGAGTCCAAGCGGGTGCTGCTCGGCATCACCAAGGCTTCCCTGGCCACGAACTCGTTCCTGTCGGCGGCCTCCTTCCAGGAGACGACGCGCGTCCTGACCGATGCCGCCATCAAGGGCAAGACCGACAAGCTGACCGGTCTGAAGGAGAATGTCATCATCGGCAAGCTCATCCCGGCCGGCACCGGCATGAAGCGCTACAAGAACATCAAGATCGACTACGGCGTCAACGCCGAGATCATGGAGGACTATGTGCGGCAGCAGCAGTTGGAAGCCCAGCGCCGGCAGGAGGAGGCCATGCGGCGGGAGGCCGAGGAGGCTGCGGCGGAGCCGGATGATGCGAGCCTGCAGGAGGAGGATGCCGCGGCGGGCGGTTTCGACGACGAGTCCTTCGATGCGGAGGCCCTCGGCAGGACGCCGGCGGGCGATGCGGTCTTCGATGACGCGGACGCTGCGGAGGACGACTTCGCGGAGGAGGATTTCGACCCCGCGATGGCCTCGGATGCGGCGTTTGACGGGGAAGGTCCCGACGAGGCTGCCCTCTCCGAGCTGGCTCTCGGCGAGGAGGATGCCGCCTTCGTGGACCGGCTCGACGCCCTCATGGACGATCTCGCCCTGGATACCCTGGACAACTCGGACCCGGAGGCATGAAACGCTTGACAGTCAGCCACATTTTGTGGTAGAATACACGCCGTCTTTGAGCTTTCCGGCCGCATCGGTGGATGCCGGTCGGTTTGCTTGAGATATATATTTCGATGAAAGGAGAAAAAGATGCCTACTATTAACCAGTTGGTACGTCAGGGCAGAGTGAGCGCCGAGAAGAAATCCACCGCGCCGGCACTGAACAAGGGGATGAACTCCCTGCGCCGCGTGGCGACGGAGACGGACTCCCCGCAGAAGAGGGGCGTATGCACCTCCGTGAAGACCGTCACGCCGAAGAAGCCGAACTCCGCACTGCGCAAGGTCGCCAGGGTGAAGCTGACCAACGGGATCGAGGTGACCGCCTACATCCCGGGGATCGGACACAATCTGCAGGAGCACAGCGTCGTCCTCATCCGCGGCGGCAGGGTCAAGGATCTGCCCGGTGTGCGGTATCACATCATCCGCGGCACGCTGGACACCGCCGGCGTCAACGGCAGACTGCAGGCCCGTTCCAAGTACGGCGCCAAACGGCCGAAGGCCGCGAAGGTGAAGAAATAGGCCGGGGAACGGGAACGTTTTCGGGAGAATAGTAGCGCCTTTTTATCATGGATAGCCGGCGCTCGCGGTCTTTTGCTACGTACACGGCAAAAGATCGAGTACCCCGTCAGCGAGACTGGCCGGAGAGGTTACTGCTCCGGCAGAGTAATCCAGCCTGTCATACGAGGCAGGCCGGACGAAGACCGCGCAATACTATCGAGATTGTGCAGGCTCCGCCGTACTAGATAAGACAGAATCGGCGGAACCCGCGAGGAGGGAAGAGAAGTGTCAAGGAAAGGTAATATACCCAAGAGGGAAGTGCTTCCGGACCCGGTATACGGCAGCGTGCTCGTCGCCAAGCTGATCAACGGCATCATGCTGGACGGCAAGAAGGGCACGGCCCAGGGCATCGTCTACGGCGCCTTTGACTATATCAGGGAGCATACCGACCAGGACCCCCTGGAGGTGTTCGAGAAGGCCATGAACAACATCATGCCCGTGCTGGAGGTCAAGGCGAAGCGTATCGGCGGCGCCAACTACCAGGTCCCCGTGGAGGTCAGACCGGAGCGGCGGCAGACCTTAGGTCTCAGATGGCTCATCAAGTTCACCCGCGCCCGCGGCGAGAAGACCATGGTCGAACGCCTGGCGAAGGAGATCCTGGATGCGTCCAACAACACCGGCGCCTCCGTCAAGAGGAAGGAAGATACGCATAAGATGGCAGAGGCCAACAAGGCCTTCGCGCACTTCAGATGGTAGGATGCCCGCTCGTTTCGCGCATCCGGGCTCTCTGAGGGCGGATGCGCGGGGGACCGGCGCGAGACGCTCGCGCGAAAAGAGGCATCGAAGAAAATTTCGGTAGAAGGGAGGAATAACGATGCCGAGGAGTTTTCCTTTAGAAAGAGTCAGAAATATCGGTATCATGGCCCACATCGACGCGGGTAAGACGACCACGACGGAAAGGATTCTGTTCTATACGGGCAAGACCCACAAGATCGGCGAGACCCACGACGGGGCGGCGACCATGGACTACATGGACCAGGAGAGGGAACGCGGTATCACCATTACCTCTGCTGCTACTACAGCCCAATGGAAGGATACCCGCATCAACATCATCGACACGCCGGGCCATGTGGACTTCACCGTGGAGGTGGAGCGCTCCCTGCGCGTGCTCGACGGGGCCGTCACCGTGCTCTGCGCCAAGGGCGGCGTGGAGCCGCAGTCCGAGACCGTATGGCGGCAGGCCGAGCGGTACGGCGTGCCCCGCATGATCTTCGTCAACAAGATGGACATCATGGGGGCCGACTACTTCCGCGTCATCGACATGGTCAAGGAGAGGCTGAAGGCCAACGCCGTGCCGGTGCAGCTGCCGATCGGCGCTGAGGACAGCTTCGTCGGGATCATCGACCTGATCACGATGAAGGCGGAGATATACAAGGATGACCTCGGGAAGGTGTTCGAGGTCACGGACATTCCGGCCGACATGCTCGAGGAGGCCCAGACCTGGCGGGAGAAGATGCTCGAATCCGTCGCCGAGACCGACGAGGAGCTGATGATGAAGTTCCTGGAGGGGGAACCCCTGACGGTCGAGGAGATCAAGAGCACCATCCGTCGCGAGACCATCGCCTGCCGCATGGTGCCCATGCTCTGCGGGTCCGCCTATCGGAACAAGGGCGTGCAGATGCTGCTGGATGCGGTGGTCGACTACATGCCCTCGCCGCTCGACATCCCCCCCATCAAGGGAATCAACCCGGAGACCGGGGCGGAGGATGTGCGGCACACCAGCGATACGGAGCCGTTTTCGGCGCTGGCCTTTAAGATCCTGTCCGACCCGTTCGTCGGGAAACTGGCATTCTTCCGCGTGTATTCCGGGCATCTGACGGCCGGTTCCTACGTGCTCAACTCCACGAAGGACAAGAAGGAGCGCCTGGGCCGGATCCTGCAGATGCACGCCAATAAGCGGGAGGAGATCCAGGAGGTGTTCGCCGGCGACATCGCCGCGGCCGTGGGGCTTAGAGATACCACCACCGGAGATACCCTTTGCGACGAAAAACACGAGATCATCCTGGAGTCCATGGAATTCCCGGACCCGGTCATCGAGATCGCCATCGAGCCGAAGACGAAGGCCGGCCAGGAAAAGATGGGCATCGCGCTGGCGAAGCTGGCCGAGGAGGACCCGACATTTAAGACATACACGAACGAGGAGACGGGGCAGACCATCATCGCCGGCATGGGCGAGCTGCACCTGGAGATCATCGTGGATCGCCTGCTGCGTGAGTTCAAGGTGGAGGCCAACGTCGGCAAGCCGCAGGTTTCCTACAAGGAGACGCTCACCGGCACGGCGGATGTGGACAACAAGTATGCCCGGCAGACCGGCGGACACGGCCAGTACGGCCATGTCAAGATCCGCGTCTATCCGCGGGAGGCCGGTGCGGGCTTCGAGTTTAAGAATTCCGTCATCGGCGGCGCCATCCCCAAGGAGTACATTCCCAAGATCGAGGAGGGCGTGCGCGAGGCCATGCAGAGCGGGCCGCTGGCCGGCTATCAGATGGTCGATGTGGGCGTGGAGCTGTACGACGGTTCCTATCACGAGGTGGACTCCTCCGATATAGCCTTCAAGATCGCGGCCTCCATGGCGTTTCGGGAGGCGGCCAAGAAGGCCAAACCTGTGCTGCTCGAACCGATCTTCAAGGTGGAGGTCACGGTGCCCGAGGAGTACATGGGGGATGTCATCGGCGACCTGTCCGCGAGGCGCGGCCGCATCGAGGGCTCGGACATGAACATGGGTTCCGTCGCCGTGCGGGCCATGGTACCCCTCGCGGAGATGTTCGGCTATGCCACCGACCTGCGCTCCAAGACGCAGGGACGCGGCGTGTACGTCATGCAGATGGACCACTATGAGAAGCTGCCGGATGCCCTGGCCGAAAAGCTGAGCAAAAAGTAGAGAAAGTAGCGATCGTAGAGATAGATGCGCGACAGGCGCACAGGATGCACACCGCGCGTCGGGGACGCCCGACGTGCACTT
>CAZDUM010000057.1:0-3324 GCA_964508645.1 uncultured Oscillospiraceae bacterium
AAAAACGGCGGCGCGCCTCCCGCTGTCCTGCATCCCGCCGGCGCGCCATCCTCCGGCCCATCCACGCCTCACCTGCGCAGGCGGCGCACGATGCGCGCCGCCGCATTCAGCGCCCTGTTCTCGGCGCGGATGAGAGCGGTCGCCGCCCCGCTCCAGGGCTTTTGCAGCGCGAACCGGGCCACCGCCTCGGCCACGCCCTCCTCCCGGCAGGGGCCCGTGACGGCATCCGCCGCAGCCCGCACTTCCGCCTCCCCGCTGGCCACGGCCACGCCCCAGCCCGCCTCCTGCAGCATGGCGATGTCGTTCGGGCTGTCCCCGCAGGCCATGACAGCCTCCATCGAGAGACCCAGCAGGCGGCACAGAAAGGCCAGCCCGTCCGCCTTGCTGGTGGTCTCCCCGCCGATCTCCAGATTGAGGGAGGTCGAGGAGGTGATGGTCGCATGCGGCAGGGTCAGAAGGCGCGCCCTCATCTCGCGCTTTTCCTGCTGGTTGGAAACATGGACATTGATGTTCTCCACGGCATCCCGATGCGCCGTGAGGAATGACAGGATCGCGGGGATCGGCTCGCGCGTGGTGAGGACATAGGTGCGGCTCATCTGCGGATACCCGCCCGCCTCGATCGCATGGTAAACCGCCTCGTCGATATAGGCGTGCCCCGCCGTGAAGACCTCGACAGGATACTGCGGATAGGCCGCCAGCAGGGAGGCGGCGGCCAGCACCGTGGCCGGGTCCATGCAGTTTCGATACACGATCTCACCGCTCCGAAGGTCCGTCAGGATGGCGCCGTTGGACGTCAGCACGTAGGAAAGCCCCCGCACCTCGAAGACGCTTTTCGGCAGGGAGGAGAAGACACGGCCGGTGGCGATGACGATCTCGATACCTCGTGCGGCGGCCTTTTCCAGGGTGCGGCGGGTACGGCGACTGATCCGGCCCCGCACCAGCGTCGTTCCATCGAGGTCCAAGGCGATGAGGCGGATGGGCGCGGCGGGCGTCATGGGCGATCCTCCTCCGCGGGAAAAGGTCTCAGGTCAGCCTGCGCATCGCCGTCTTTCTCGTCCGACGCATCCGACAGCATCGAGAGAAACTCCGCGTTCCAGCGGCGAATCTCCTTCATCGTGGCGCTGCCGTCATGCCCTGGGTATACGGTAAAATCATTACCGTATCCGTTCACGACGTCCCGGCACGACCGGCGCATGTCCGCCGCGCTGCCCCCGGCGAGGTCCGTCCGCCCCAGATCGGTATCGAAGATGGTATCCCCGCTGAAGATCATCCGGCTCTTTTCCGAGACGATGAGGATGGAGCCGGGCGTGTGTCCCGGCGTGTGGCGGACCGTCAGAATCTCCCCCTCAAGGTCCAGCGTGTCACCCTCCCGCAGCGTCCGGTCCACCCGTCCGCGGTAGAGCGCGGCGTCGGCCTCATGCATGTAGATGGGCGCGGAAAGCGCCTCGGCCACCCGTTCAGCCCCGCCCGTGTGGTCGCGATGCATGTGCGTGAGAAGAACCCCCAGAAGCGTCAGATTTTGCTCCGTAACGAACGCGACGAAACGCCGGGGTTCATAGCCCGGGTCGATGATATAGCAGGCGCCGCCGCTGTGATGGTACAGCACATAGCCGTTGCTCTCCAGACTGCCGCCGACAAACCGTTTTACCAGCATCGCTCTCCTCCCTCTCGCATGCAGAATCAGTACTCAGGCCGGTGTGCGGGCTGCTTGACGACGGTCCAGCAGCCGGTCTTGCGCGAGCCTTCTCTGACGATCTGCCCCTTTTCCTGCAGATGATGCAGGGCGCGTTCAATACTGCTTTTCGATACGCCGATTTCCCTCGTGAGGGAGGCGATCGTGACGGACGGGTCCTGCGCCAGGTGGTAGAGGACGTCCCGCTCCGTAGGTTTTATTTCTTCATTTATTCCCTCATTTATTTCTTCATTTATTTCTTCATTTATTTCTTCATCCGATCTGCCGCTCGCGCCGATGCGCCTGTTTTCGCCGATTTCACGCAGCACCGCCGGGTCGTAGGGAATCGTCACATTGATATAGGTGTCGTGAATATCGAACGCCGCCTCCCCGTATTTGGAAAGGATGATCGGCACGCCGTGCCCGGTGTGCTCCGTCAGTTCCATGTTCAAAAAGATCCGCATGAGCATGTCGTTTCGGGGCCTGCTGATTCCCCGGAAGAAGTCCTCCTTCGTCTGGTCCTTCGGCAGTCCTCCATGGGAGAGAATCTCCAGCCTGTCGCTAAACAGGGAGATCAGCGGCTGTGAGATGTTCCAGTCGTTGTGGACCAGGGCGTTGATGAGTGCCTCGTTCACGCAGTCGAAATCGAAGAGGAATCTGTCCCGGCGGGGGCGCACCGTCGTATCCGACAGGCAGATATTTTCGGCCGTCAGACGATTTTTAATCCGTTCGTAGCAAAAGAGCAGGCACTGGGAACCGTAGTCGTTGCGTTCGGAAACAGCCGTCTTATCTCTCCCGCGGAATTTGACGACGATCAGTGGGACCGTGTTCCTGTCCGACAGCAGTTCCGCCAGCAGATTGTACTTGCCATCCGGCGTCCGCAGGTTCAAATTCTCCTCGAAGGTGGCCTCATCGAGATGGTAGCCCTTCTCCGCGTAAAAGATTTTCAGCGTCTTGAAGGTGACCGTGCCGTATTTTGCGGGTGTCATCAGCATGAGATCCGTTGTCGTCAGGCCCATCTCATAGCGGACACGTATCTGCTCTGACGTCATGTTCTTGCATGTCGTCCCGATCCGCTCCAGACAGCCCGTCGAGGAAAAGCCGTACTTTTTCTGGCAGTAGAGGGGGCGCAGGCCCTTCTGCACATGGATGACGAGCAGCTCCCGCCCTTCCTCATAACGGATTTCGGATCGCACGATCGACTGCGGACTCGGCTCGATCTGGTCGGTGACCATGTCTGAGATTTTTCTGGAGATCATATCTATGTCATGGACGCCGATGACCTGTCCCTGATCGTCGACGCCGATGACGATATCGCCACCGTTTGTGTTCAGGAAGGCGACGATATCTCTGCAGACGGCATCGGTAAACCTCGTCTTCAGCTCCATGGTCTCGGACTCTCTATATCTTCCCATCTGGTCACCTCCTCTGCGTCCATCGCGTGTGATGTAAGGGGATAGAATAAAAGGGTATTCGCTTCCATGCGACACAGATAGGCACGCATATGTCCCTAAACTGCTGCGGGGCCGCCATGCTGCCATTCCATACGGCACGCATAGGCGCCCGCATGTGGCACGTATATGGCGGGGTGCTTTGGCAATCCGCACCGTACGCCGTGCCCGGTGTGCTCCGTCAGTTCGCCGTCGCGCACC
>CAZDUM010000057.1:3424-7899 GCA_964508645.1 uncultured Oscillospiraceae bacterium
CTAAAACCGGCCCCACGGCCGAACCAGAACCAGAAAGGAATCCCACATGAAGATCGCCATCGCGGGTGCCGGCAAGCTGGGCGTCAAGATCGCGACAGCCCTCCTCGGCGGCGACCACGCTATCACCATCATAGATAAGAACGAGGAAACCCTCAACCGCATCTCCCAGCAGCTCGATGTGATGACCGTCACCGGCAATGCCAAGCAGATCAGCCTGCTGCAGGACCTCGACATCGCTACCTTCGATTTTCTCCTGGCCGCCACGGACAGCGACGAGAAGAACATCATCATCGCCTCCTTCGCCAAGCGCCTCGGCTGCAATCACGTCATCGCCAGAGTGCGGGACCCGGAGCACATGAACCAGGTCGACTTCATCAAGGATACGATGGACATCGACTATGTCGTCAATCCGGACCTCGCCATCACCCTCGAAATCTACAAATACCTCGCCGAGAAATACACCCTGGCCGGCGGCATTTTCACCAGCGACAAGGTCTCCATCATCCAGTTCCCCGTCAAGCGCCAGAAACAGCTGATCGGCCTGTCGATGGTCGAAATCAAAGGCATCTTCCCCACCATGCTGGTGGTCGCCCTCTCCCGCAACGGCAAGATCATCATCCCCCACGGCAGCACGGTGATCGAGGCCGGCGATACGCTGTATATGATCGGGGAGAAATCGGAGATTCACGAGCTGCACCGAAAGGTCCACGAGCAGGGCGGCCGCAACACCAACCTGCAAAAGGTGATGATCGTGGGCGGCGGCAAGACCGGCTTTTATCTCGCGGACAAGCTGTCCGAATTTGGCGCTGCCGTCAAGGTGATCGAGATCAACAAGGACCGCTGCTACTACCTGTCGACCCACCTCGAAAACGTCATGGTGCTGCACGGCGACGCGACAGACGTCAACCTCCTGGAGGAGGAAAATATCGACGAGATGGACGCCTTCGTCACGGCCACGGGATTCGATGAGGAGAACCTCATGCTCGCCCTTCTGGCCAAGCAGCACGGCGTGGAGGATGTCATCTCCAAGATCAGCCGCCCCGGCTACGCGGAGCTCGTGGAGCAGATGGGGATCGACATGGCGCTGAACCCGCTCGACATCACCGCCGGCACGATCCTGCGCTACATGCAGGGCAACAAGCGCGTCATCTCCTCCCTCCTCATCCAGGGACAGGCGGAGATCATGGAGATCATCGCGCAGAGCGGTATGTCCCTCATCGGCATGCCCCTCAAGGATATGAAACTCCCCGACGGCGTCATCATCGCCGCCATCCACAGAGGCAGCCAGGTCATCATCCCCGACGGCCAGACGCGCATCCAGGAGGACGACCGCGTGACCATCTTCTGCCTCCTGAGCGACCTGGGCGAACTGGAGAAGCTGCTGCGGGCCAAGCAGCGTCGCTTCCTGTAAAGGAGCATGCGAGATGAAGCGCAGGTGGAAAGATATAGTGCGCATCCAGGGCTTTCTGCTCCTCATTCTGGCCGGCGCGCAGGCCATTCCCTTCGGCATCGCCCTCTATGACCGAGAGACAGCCGCGGCGAAATCGTTCGGCGCGGTGATTTTGGGCTGCCTTCTCCTCGGCGCCCTCCTGCTGCGCATACGCCCCACGAACCTGAAACTCCATGTCACGGACGGATTCCTGACCGCCTTCTGCGCCTGGCTCATCGCCTCCCTCGTCGGCGCCCTCCCCATGGTCCTCTGCGGCGCCGTCCCCACCATGGCGGACGGTTTCTTCGAGGCCTGCTCCGGCTTCAGCACGACCGGCGCCTCCATCCTGACGGACGTCGAGTCGCTCCCCCGCTCCGTCCTCTTCTGGCGCTCCTTCACGCACTGGCTCGGCGGTATGGGCATTCTGGTCTTCCTGACGGCCCTCCTGCCGACCCTGGGCATCCGCGGTCAGCTGATCGCCAACGCCGAGACGACCGGCCCCACCAAGAGCAAGCTCACCGCCCACTTCTCCGACACGGCCCGCAACCTGTACCTGCTCTACCTGGGCATGACGGTCGTGCAGACGATCCTTTTGATGCTGGGCGGCCTCTCCCTGTACGATTCCCTGCTCCACACCTTCGGCACGGTCGGAACCGGCGGATTCTCCAACTACGCCGACAGCGTCGGGCATTTCAACAGCCCCTACGTGGAGTGGGTCATCACCATCTTCATGATCCTGGCCGGCATGAACTTCAACCTGCTCTACCTCCTGCCGCGGGTGGGCCTGCGCAAGACCCTCGCCGACGAGGAGCTGGCCTTTTATCTGAAGGTGATCGTCGTCGTCACGCTGTGCATCTTCATCGACCGCGCCTTCATCGCCCCGCAGCCCGGCATCGGCGGACCCGGCAAAATATTTCGAGACAGCGCGTTTCAGGTGGCCAGCATCATCACGACGACCGGCTACATGACGGACGACTACGACCTCTGGCCGACCCTCGCGAAGATGCTGCTTTTGCTCCTGTTCTTCATCGGCGGCTGCTCCTCCTCCACGGCGGGCGGCAACAAGTGCGTGCGCATCCTGGTGGCGGTCCGGCTGGTGCGCCGCGGCATCTCCGTGAAACTCCACCCCAGGCGGATCGTCCATGTCTCCCTGAACGGGCGGGAGATGTCAAACGATGTGATCATGCACATCGTGTCCTTCCTCTTTACCTACCTGCTTCTGATCGTCATCGGCACGGTGGTGGTGGCCATGGACGGCTTCGACTTCATCTCCAGCCTCTCCGCGTCGGCCTCCTGCCTCGGCAATATCGGCCCCGGTTTCGGCGCCTTCGGACCGACCATGAACTACGCCCTCCTCTCCGGCTTCTCCAAGACCGTCTGCGCGCTTTTGATGCTGTGCGGGCGCCTGGAACTGTTCACCATGCTCGTGCTGCTGACGAGGGCCTACTGGGATCAGAATCGCGTGCTCGCTTAGGGAAGGCGGGGAAAGGGCGACGGGCGCGAGGTGCGTACGGCGCAAAAGATGGGAACGTCCGGCATCACGGCCGGCGAATGTTTGAAAGGGGGTTACGGGCTGTATGCGGCTCAATTTCGCAGCCATCATCAGGGTCCTGGGCATACTGACATGCGTGGAGGGCGCCTTCCTGCTGCCCTGCGTGCCGGCCGCCCTGTATTTCGGTGAGCGTGACGCGGTTTGGGCGCTGCTCCTCGTCTCCCTCCTCTGCCTGGCCGCAGGCGGATGCCTGATCCTCGCGCTGCGCCGCTGCACCCACAGGCTGCGGGGGCGCGAGAGCCTCCTCGCCGCCGGGATGGGCTGGGTCTGGATATGCCTGATCGGCATGCTGCCGCTGTACATCTGGGGCCGGCGGACGGGCCTGCATCTGTCCCTGATGAGCTGCTGGTTCGAGGCGGTCGCGGGCTTTACGACGACGGGCTGCACGGTCCTGAACACGGACCTGATGCCCCTGTCCCTGCTCCTCTGGCGCGCGCTGAGCTACTGGATCGGCGGGATGGGGATCCTGCTCCTCATCACCTTCCTCCTGCCGTACATCGGCACCTTCGGACAGTCCACCCCGCTCGCCGAGATGTCCGGAACCGGCCTGCAGAAGGCGGGTGCCGCGACCCGCGAGACGGCGAAATACCTTTTCACCATCTACCTTTCCCTGACGGGCCTCGAATTTCTCCTCCTGTGGCTGGGGCCCATGGACTGGTTCACCGCGCTGATCTCCACCTTCAGCAGCATCAGCACATCGGGCCTGATCATCACGAGCGCGAACGTGTCCATCTTCAGCAACCTCTATGTGCGCCTCGTCATCCTCGTGTTCACGGTGCTCTCCTCGATCAGCTACCTCCTGTACTTCGGCCTGGTCCGGGGCAGAGGACGGGCCCCCTTCGCCGCGCTCGAGGCGAAGTGGTACCTGCGCATCATCGCGATCGCGACCGTGCTCATCGCCGTCTTCCTGTACGGGAGCGGTACATACGGCAGCCTCTTTCAGGCCCTGAAGGACGGCCTCTGCCAGGTGGTCTCCCTCATATCCACCTCCGGCTACTACGTGTGCGATTACACGCGCTGGCCCGCCATCTGCCAGACGCTCCTGTTCGTGCTGATCTGCATCGGCGGCTGCTCGATCTCCACGGCCGGCTCGCTGAAGGTGCTGCGCGTGCTCGTCATGGTCAAACTGGTCCGGCGCGGCATCTTCCGCCGCATCCACCCGCAGGCGGTGAAGCCCGTGCAGCTCGGCGGGCACACCGTCTCCGCCTCCATGGCCTCCTCCATCACGATCCACATCCTGCTGTTTCTCGGGATTTTCATGGGCGGCGCGCTGCTCCTCTCCTTCAACAATCTCGACATGGAGACGACGCTGACGGCGGCGATGGGCGCGCTCTCGAATGCGGGCATCGCGCTCGGACAGGTCGGGGCGACCGGCTACTTCGGGATGTTCAACGGATTCTCCCAGTTCATCCTGAGCCTGCTCATGCTGATCGGGCGCCTGGAGATATATGCCATCCTCCTGCCGTTCACGCGCGCCTTCTGGAAACCGGATTC
>CAZDUM010000058.1:0-3480 GCA_964508645.1 uncultured Oscillospiraceae bacterium
ATTGTAGAGTTGTTAAAGTCTGCAGATATTAAAAATATGTTCCACGATGACCTGGTGAAACTGCTGGAGGGGTAAAATATGGCATATAGCGTGGATGTGAAAAGGGCACAGGAGTTTGCCGCAGAGAAGCATAAGGGCCAGCTCGATAAAGCCGGGGCGCCGTACATCGGGCATTTGTGCAGGGTGGCTTCCCGTTTGCAGGACCCGGCGTGTCAGGTGGTCGCATGGCTGCACGATACGATGGAAGACCAAAATGTGACATTCGACGAGTTGGAGGTTCTGTTCGGGGAGGAGACAGCGAGAACGGTGCAGCTGATGACCCGGCGAGGGGAAGCGTACGACGACTATATTCAGCGCCTAAAGGGGAACCCGGTTGCCCGAGCGGTGAAGGTCAGCGACCTGATCGATAACAGCAATTTATCCCGTTTGCAGACTGTCGGCATGGAAGATGTAGAACGGCAGGCCAAGTACAATCGCGCCCTGATGGAGTTGGTGCGTGAAGAAGCCCAGTAACGCGGGATGCGTGCGGGACATGAAGCAGGCGCGGCGGTAGCGCAAGCTGACGTTTTCGTGCGCACTATCCAGCCCCAGACCCGGTGCGCGAGCGGTTCCCTTAGTTCCGGATTCGCAGCACATGCCTCTGCGAGTTGGTGGTGTGTCTTTCTTCGGATTCGCAACACACCGCTCAAGCTCGGTTGCCGCACTCTCAGGATTCGCAGCGCGCCGCGCCGGATTTACGGTGTGCTCTCCCTACGGATTTGTGATATACTGACATACAGCCATACGGCCCCGCAGACTGGCCCCAAAGAAGATGAAGCAGAAGGAGGGCGAAGATATGACAGTTTCCACACGAGATTCCATACAAGCGCTATACCGGGAGAAATGTATGACCGCGGACCGGCTTCTGGAAAAGATTCAGAGCCACGACTACATTTTCTGCGCGCAGGCCGCCGGCGAACCGGAGGCCATCCTGTCTCACATGCAGCATCTGAAGGAGACCGGCGTCGAGGATGTCTGCCTGCAGACCTGCCTGCCCATCAAGGATTACCCCGTATTCCACGACCCCCAGATGAGAGGGATTTTATCCCATCGCGGCTGGTTCTTCAACGCCGCGCTGCGTCGCGCACAGGAGGAAGGTCTGGTCAGCGATGTGCCGCAGAGTTCCACAACCGCCCTGAAAAAGGCGCTTTGCCGGGCACGCTATGAGGGTCGCCGGCCGGTGGTGATCGCGACGGTGGCACCGATGGATGCGCACGGCTATCTGTCGCTCTCTGTCAGCGCCATCTATGAGATGGATCTGGTCCAGGAGGGGGCGCTGGTCCTGCTGGAGGTGAACCCCAATTTTCCCCGCACGTTCGGCGATACCATGATTCACATCTCGCAGGTGGCCGGACTGGTGGAATCCGACAGACCCATCCCGCAGGTGCCGCCGGCCCCCTATACGGAGGTCGATGCGCAGATCGGCAGCTATGTGGCCTCGCTGGTGGAGGACGGGTCTACCATCCAGCTGGGGATCGGCAATATCCCCAATGCGGTGGCGGCGGAGCTCAGGTCCAGGCGCCATCTGGGCATCCATACGGAGATGTTCACGGAGAGCATGGTGGACCTGATCGAGTGCGGCGCGGTGGACAACAGCCAGAAGGGGTTCTACGACGGCTATTCGGTCTGCTCCTTCACCATGGGCACCCGGAAGCTGTACGATTTTCTGCATGAGAATCCCTCGGTGCTATTCAAATCCTGCCGTTTCACCAACGATCCCTATACCATCGGGCGGAACAACAGGTTCGTGTCCATCAATGCCACTCTGGAGGTGGACCTGACCGGCCAGTGCGCATCGGAGACCGTGGGGCACACGCAGTTTTCCGGCACCGGCGGGCAGGCGGAGACCGTGCAGGGCGCGCAGCTGTCGCCCGGAGGAAAATCCATTCTCGCCATGCATTCGAGTTATCTGTCGGGGGATGGCGAGCGACATTCCAAGATCGTCCCGTTTCTGGCCCGTGGCGCGGTGGTCTCCACCTCACGGAATGATGTGGACTATGTGGTCACGGAGTACGGTATCGCATGGCTGCGGGGGCTGGACGTGAAGCACCGGGTGGAGGCGCTCATCGCTATCGCCCATCCCGATTTTCGGGACTGGCTGCGGGACGAGGCGGAGAAGAATCATATTTGGTAAAGGAGGTATCCCACCATGTATCAACAACAGTTTCTCACGACTGACCGCCTGACCACCGCCTATTACCGGGCGGGGGAGGGCCATGAAAAAAAGCTGCTCCTGCTCCACGGCAATGTAACGTCGTCCGTGTTTTTCCTGCCGGTATTCCCGCTCCTGGAAAAGGATTTCGATGTCGTGGCGCCCGACCTGCGCTGCTTCGGCGACTCCAGCACGCTGCCGATCGATGCGACCAGGGGCTTTCGCGACTGGACCGACGATGTGGCGGAGTTTGCGGCCGCGCTGGGCTGGGAAAAGTTCGCACTCCTCGGCTGGTCCATGGGCGGCTGCGCGGCGATGCAGTACGCCATCGACCGCCCGCAGCAGCTCGCTGCACTGATTTTGCTCAATCCCGGTTCGCCCTACGGCTTCGGCGGCACCAAGGACATAGACGGCAAACCCTACGATCCGCCGGGACTGGCTTCCGGTGCGGGGGCCGCGAATCCGCAGCTGGTGCAGGCGCTGGCCGAGGGACAGACCGATTACCTGCGCACCACGCTCACCAAGACCGTCTTCTTTAAACCCGATTTCAAGCTGGAACCCGCGTGGGAGGACCGGCTGGTGGAGGCCATCGCGAAGACGAAGGTGGGAGAGGGCCTGTATCCCGGCGATGTGCGGCAGGTCCCGCAGTGGCCCTTCGTGGCTGCCGGCGCGCGGGGCGTGTGCAATACCATGTCCATCGTCAACGCGGACCTGTCCGTCCTGGCGGAGGTCGACCCTAAGCCGCCGATCCTGTGGATTCGGGGCGACAGCGACACGATGGTCAGCGATACATCCATCTGCGACCTGGCGTATCTGGGAAAACTGGGGGCAGTCCCCGGCTGGCCGGGCGAGGAAGTGGCGCCGCCCCAGCCCATGGTGGCCCAAACGAGGCACGTGCTGGATCGGTATGCGGCGCAGGGCGGGCGGTATCAGGAGGTCGTCATCACCGGCGGTCACGGTTGCCACCTGGAGAGCCCGCAGGCCTTCGCGGACGCGATAAAAGATTTCCTGGCATAGGGTAGCAGGCAGTCGTAAGGCAGGGAAAAAGCGTAGAGTAGCAAAAGGCATAATGCAGCAAAAAAAAGCGCGCGGCGGTTTATCCGGTGGGCGGTTCACTGCGCACCGGTCCGCTGCGCGCCTGCCGCAGACAAGAACGGCCAGCAGGAAGCGGATGACTGTGCATCGGCTACCTGCTGGCCATTGGCTCCGTGCGCACCCGAAGGGCGCCGGCTGGGGCCCTTCGGTGCATCCGGCGGATGTTGAGCGGCCGGTTTTTGGCGTTTACCCGG
>CAZDUM010000058.1:3580-7864 GCA_964508645.1 uncultured Oscillospiraceae bacterium
TCCTCCGGCTCATCCGGCGCTTGGCGCGTACGATTGACGGTTACTGCTCGCCCGATTCGACTGCCTGCGGTTCGCCCGGAGCCAGGCGGTTGAAGATGGCCATGAACTCCTCGCCGGTGATGGTTTCCTTCTCGTACAGGACCTGGGCCAGCTGGTCCAGGGCGCTCCTCCTGGCGGTTAGGATGGAGACGGCCTTCTCGTACTGCTCTCGCACCAGTGCCACCACCTGCTTATCGATCTCCGTCTGGGTCTCCTGCGAGCAGGCCAGGGAGGCGTCGCCGCCCAGATACTGGTTCGTGACGTTCTCCAGCGCCACCATGCCGAATGCATCGCTCATGCCGTACTGGGTGATCATGGCCCGCGCCAGCTTGGTCGCCTGCTCGATGTCGTTGGATGCGCCGGTGGTGATGGAGCCGAACACGATGGCCTCGGCGGCGCGGCCGCCGGTGTAGGTGGCGATCTTATTCTCGATCTCCTCCTGGCTCATCAGGTAATGGTTCCCCTCCTCCACCTGCATGGTGTAGCCCAGGGCGCCGGAGGTCCTGGGAACGATGGTGATCTTCTGGACCGGCGCCGAATGGGTTTGGGCCGCCGCGACGACGGCATGGCCGATCTCGTGGTAGGCGACGATCCTCTTTTCCTGGTCGGTGAGGATGGCGTTCTTCTTCTGATAGCCGGCGATGACGACCTCGATGCTCTCCTCCAGGTCCGCCTGCTCCACGCAGTCGCGGCCGCTGCGGACGGCGCGCAGGGCGGCCTCGTTGATGATGTTCGCCAGTTCCGCGCCGGACGCGCCGGACGCCATGCGGGCGATCTTGGAAAAGTCCACATTTTTGGCGACCCGAATCTTCTTCGCGTGGACCTTCAGGATTTCCTCCCGGCCCTTCAGATCCGGCAGTTCCACGGGTACCCGGCGGTCAAAACGCCCCGGCCTGGTGAGGGCGGGGTCCAGCGCCTCCGGCCGGTTCGTGGCGGCTAGGATCACGACGCCCGCATTTTCCTCGAAGCCGTCCATCTCCGTCAGCAGCTGATTCAGCGTCTGCTCTCTCTCGTCGTTGCCGCCGTACTGCCCATCCCGCTTCTTGCCGATGGTGTCGATCTCGTCGATAAACACGATGCAGGGAGCCTTTTCCTTGGCCTGGTTGAACAGGTCCCGCACCTTGGAGGCACCCATGCCCACGAACATCTCTACGAACTCGGAACCCGAGATAGAGAAGAAGGGAACGTTCGACTCGCCAGCCACCGCCTTGGCCAGCATGGTTTTACCGGTGCCCGGAGGCCCCACCAGCAGGATGCCCTTCGGCATGGAGGCGCCGATGTCCCTGTACTTGCTCGGGTCGTGCAGATACTCCACGATCTCCGCCAGATTTTCCTTGGCTTCGTCCTCACCGGCCACATCGCTGAACCGGATGCCGTCGGCGGACTTCACATAGACCTTCGCGCCGCTCTTGCCCTTGCCGAAGGAAAGAAAGTCGCCGCCGCCGCCCATCTGTTCGCTCATGCGCTTGGACACGAAGTGTCCGATGCCGATGAAAACGAGCATGGGCAGGATCCAGTAGATGAGCAGGCTCAGGAAAGGAGAGGCGGTCTGCACGATCTCGCCGGAGAAGGGGATGCCGGCCGCGTAGAGCCTGTTGGTCAGATCGGGGTCGTAGACGATGCCCGTCTTGTAGATGACACCCGTCTCCGCACCATCGCGCTTCTCTGTGAACAAAATCTGGTTCTCCTGGATCTCAACCTGTCCGATCTCCTGGTTGTCGATCATTTTCAGGAAAGTGCCGTAATCTACCTCCTGAATCTGCCGCTGGCTGAAGTAGGGCATGGCCAGCAGGTTGAACAGGAGGAGCAGGACGACCACGATGATATAGTAGAATATCAGCGGTTTGTGATTGTTTTTCTTTTCTTCCATGGGGAGCTCCGTTCTGCCGCATTTTCGGCTCTGCTTGCTCGGTACTGCTTCCTCCGCAGGGGTTCCGCAGCCCTGCATCTCTGCGTTTTTTCGATTTCTCCGCGCGCACTTCGTCGGTTTTCCCGGCAGCGACGCCCGACACCGACACGATACGGCGACGGGACATTTTACCGCGCACCATCGTATAAAAAAAGTATACCCCCATCCTTTTCCCGTGAAACCGAAAATCCTTTCGACATTTTTCCGTCGATATGATATACTGCCCCTGGTGAGCGGAGTTAGGCAGCGATGGATCACTTTGAACTGGTTTCGGATTTCGGAATGACGGGAGATCAGCCGGAGGCCGTGGAACGACTGGCAGCCGGCTTTTGGCGTGGAAAGAAATATCAGACCCTGATGGGCGTCACCGGCTCCGGCAAGACCTTTACCATGGCCAACCTCATCCAGCGCGTCAACCGCCCCACCTTGGTCATCTCCCACAACAAAACACTGGCCGCCCAGCTGCACGGCGAGTTCAAGGAGTTCTTCCCCCACAACGCGGTCGAGTATTTCGTCAGCTACTACGACTACTACCAGCCCGAGGCCTATGTGCCCTCCACGGACACCTACATCGAGAAGGATTCCGACATCAACGCGGAGATCGACAAACTGCGCCACTCGGCCACGGCAGCGCTGGCCGAGAGGCGAGATGTCATCATCGTGGCGAGCGTCTCCTGCATCTACGGCCTGGGCAGCCCGATCGACTACGAGAACCAGGTCATCTCCCTGCGTCCGGGCATGGTGAAGAACCGCCAGGACATCCTCCGCAAACTGGTCGACATCCAGTACACCCGCAACGACCTGGCCTTCGAGCGCGGCTGCTTCCGGGTGCGCGGTGACGTGCTCGACATTTTCCCGGCAGGGTCCGAGGCGGCGGTGCGCGTGGAGCTGTTCGGCGACGAGGTGGAATCCATCAAGGAGATCAACCCGGTGACCGGCGAGATCCTCGGCCTCCGCAACCACGTGGCCATCTACCCCGCCTCCCACTATGTGACCTCCCCGGAGAAGCTCGAACAGGCCCTGCGGACCATTGAAGAGGAGCTGGAGGAACGCATCGTCTGGTTCAAGGACCGCGGCAAACTGCTGGAGGCACAGCGCATCGAGCAGAGGACCCGCTACGACCTCGAAATGCTGCGAGAGATCGGCACCTGCAAGGGCATCGAGAACTATTCCCGCCACCTGAACGGCCTGCCGCCGGGCACGAGACCCTACACCCTCATCGACTACTTCCCCGATGATTTTTTGCTGATTATCGACGAATCCCACGCCATGCTGCCCCAGCTGCGCGCCATGTACGCCGGCGACCGATCCCGCAAAACATCTCTGGTGGACTATGGATTCCGACTGCCGTCGGCCCTGGATAATCGGCCCCTGAAGTTCGACGAGTTCACAGACCTGGTCAACCAGGCCGTCTTTTTCAGCGCGACCCCGGCCGCTTATGAAAAGGAGATGTCCGGGGGCATCGACGCAGAGCAGATCATCCGGCCCACGGGGCTTCTCGATCCGCCCATCGAGGTCCAGCCCACCGAAGGCCAGATCGACCACCTCATCGGCGAGATTCACAAGGTGACGGCCCGCGGAGAGAAGGTGCTGGTGACCACCCTGACCAAGAAAATGGCGGAGAGCCTGACGGACTATCTGAAGGGTGTCAACATTCGCGTGCGCTACCTGCATTCCGATGTGGACACCCTCGAGCGGATGGAGATCATCCGCGACCTGCGCATGGATGTGTTCGATGTCCTGGTCGGCATCAACCTCCTGCGCGAGGGGCTGGATATCCCGGAGGTAGCGCTGGTGGCCATCCTGGATGCGGATAAGGAGGGATTCCTCCGCACGGAGACCTCCCTGATCCAGACCATCGGACGGGCGGCGCGCAACGTCGACGGCCGCGTCATCATGTATGCCGATACCGTGAGCCAGGCCATGCAGGTGGCCATCACGGAGACAGAGCGGCGGCGCGGCATCCAGGACGCCTACAACCGGGCGCACGGCATCACCCCCGCCTCCGTTCACAAGTCGGTCCGCGCCGTCATCGAGGCCACCAAGGTGGCGGAAGATACGGCCGCCTACCAGGGAAAGCGCCCGCTGGAGCTGACGCGCAAGGAGCTGAAGGAGTACGTCAAGCAGCTGGAAAAGGATATGAAGCAGGCGGCGGCGGACCTGCAGTTCGAGCGCGCCGCGATGCTGCGAGATCAGCTGTTCGAATACCGCGCGCGGCTGTAAGGGGGAGTGCCCAAGAAGTGCCCTGCGGTCGTCTTGCGCCCCCACTGTACTTCTATGTGGCGCGCTGGCAACCTGCGTATCTCCACCTCCGGGCCGCAGTCGGGCACTTTTTC
>CAZDUM010000059.1:0-1482 GCA_964508645.1 uncultured Oscillospiraceae bacterium
CTATTACAGGCTGACATGGACGAACAACACCAAGCCCGGCCAGGCGACCGTGGTGGTGACGGGCCAGAACGGCTACGCGGGCTCGCTCGTCGGAACCTTCATGATCATGCCCTGCGTGCTGACCCAGTTCAACACCACGCTCTCCGGCCTCAACGCCTCCTATCCGTACACGGGGCTGCCCATCACACCGCTCCCCACGGTCACGGTGAACGGCAGGCAGCTGGTGAAGGACACGGATTACACCTTGACCTACTCGAATAACACCAACCACTCCACCGCCTACTACAAGGCGAAGATCACCATCACCGGCATGGGCGGCTACACCGGCAGCGTCTACACGGAGTTCTCCATCGCGGGCAAATCGCTTGCCGGCCTCACGGCGAGCTTTACCGACGGCCGCAGCTCCTCCGCCTATACCGGGAACGCCATCGCGCCGAAGGTGACCGTGCGCGACGGCTACACCACGCTGAAGGAGGGCAGCGACTACACCATCACCTACCGCAATTCGCTGGGACAGGTCACGACCTCCATCAAGGATGCCGGCACCTATACGGTCATCATCACCGGCATCGGCAGCTACAGCGGTGAGCTGACGCTGACCTATACCATCAACGGCACGGACATCAGCGGCTACACCGTTCACCTGAGCCAGA
Source organism: uncultured Oscillospiraceae bacterium (assembly GCA_964508645.1). Classification (GTDB taxonomy): domain Bacteria; phylum Bacillota; class Clostridia; order Peptostreptococcales; family Anaerovoracaceae; genus RGIG7179. The sequence goes on from CAZDUM010000059.1 coordinate 654, forward strand.
CGAAAGCGCAGGCGGACGGCAAACCCAAGACCGTCACCGTTTTGTCGGTTACGAACGGGACCACGACCCTGCTGAGCAGCGATTACGTCGTGACCTACCAGGACGCCAGCGGCAAGACCGTGACGAGTATGGTCGATGCGGGCACCTACCGCGTGGTGGTCACCGGTAAGAACGGCTACATGGGCTCCGCCTACGCGACCTTCACCATCGAGGGCACGAAGCAGTCCATGACATTCTCGAACAACCAGACCGCCTACAAAAAGTATGTGACGTCCGATCCTTTTACCATAACCGTGAACGTGGACGGTGACGGGACGGGCATCAACGTGACATCGGGCAACACGAGCGTGGCGACCGTGACGACGCTCAGCTCCACGGCCAAATCGCTGACGGTGCGTGTCGATATCCATCGGCGCGGCCGGGCGAAGCTGACCTTCACTACGGTCGGCAACAAGTTCTCGGAGCCGGCTGTCGATGACGTCTATGTGAAGGTATATCCGAACAGGGCGGTCCTCAGCCGCAAGCCTTGGACGCCGTCCGGACAGAAGGGCGTGTTCCGGGTGCGCTGGGATGTGCAGCCGGATGTCGACAAGTATCAGGTCATGTACTGCCGCAACTCCTCGTTCAGGTCCGGCACATATAAGACGAAGACCGTGAGCGCCTCCGAGCTGTACAGCACGCAGTCCACGCTGATCAGCAATGTGACGCGCGGGGCCAGGTACTATGTGAAGGTGCGGGCCATCGTCGAGGTGACCTCCGATACCGGCAGCACGCTTAAATACTACGGCAACTGGTCGAAGTGGCGGTCCGTGGTCGTGAAGTAGGAAAG
>CAZDUM010000059.1:1582-3115 GCA_964508645.1 uncultured Oscillospiraceae bacterium
CCCCAAGACCGCATGAATTTATCATCACACCTTCAATACATGCTGAAAGGGAGAGACCAGCAAGCCGCGGCCCCTCCCTTTCAGTCTGCGCCTTTCGCCCATGTGCGTCTCTCGCCCCTGTGCGCCCCGCGTCCCGGCACCGCGTGGCGGAAATTTTTCCCAATGCGAAAAACCATGTTGCCACGCCGCCGGGGATGTGCTATACTGATAGGCGCGGTGAGGCATGGTCTGTTAGCTCAGCTGGGAGAGCGTCTGGGTCACAACCAGAATGCCGGCGGTTCGAGCCCGTCACAGACCACCACACGAGAGAATCCGGACCTTTGCGAAAGAGAGGTTCGGATTTTTTAACAGGCGGCCGTGCGTGGAAGCGGCGGCCGGGACGATACCAGGCGGCCGCGGAGGGGGAGACTGCCCATGGAAACAGACTACAGCCTGGCACGGCATACCGCCAGGAGAATCGCAGAGGAGGTCGCGGCAGTCGGGGGACGGACCTACTATGTGGGCGGCTGCGTTCGGGACCGGCTGCGCGGCCTCGGAGCCGACGATATCGACGATGTGGATATCGAGGTGTACGGGATCACGCCTGCCGCGCTGGAGGCCATTCTGAACGGCATCAGCCCCTATCGCAAGGTGGGCCTCGCCTTCGGCATCTACAGCCTGCCCGGACATCTGGATGTCGCCATGCCGCGCCGGGAAAAGGCGACCGGCCGGGGGCACCGCGATTTTGCGGTATATGTGGACCCCGATCTTTCTCCGCAAAAGGCGGCCCGCCGGCGTGATTTGACGATCAACGCGCTCATGGAGGATGTGCTGAGCGGCGAAGTGCTGGACTTCTTCGGCGGACTGGCTGACCTGCAAGACGGCGTCCTCCGGCACATAGACAGCGAAACCTTCGTCGAGGACCCGCTGCGCGTGTTCAGAGTGGCCCAGTTTGCGGCGCGCTTCTCGTATCGGGTCGCGCCGGAGACGCTCGCCCTGTGCCGGGAGATGGATGTGCGGCCCCTGGCGGCGGAGAGGGTGCAGGCGGAGATGGAAAAGGCGCTCCGGCAGGCACCGCGCCCCTCGCTGTTCTTCGAGACCCTGCGCGAGATGGACAGGCTCGGCGAGTGGTTTCCGGAGCTGCGCGCGCTGATCGGCGTGCCACAGAACCCATCGTTCCATCCGGAAGGCGATGTCTGGATCCACACGATGCTGGTGCTGGACGAGACCGCGCGCCTGTGGGACGAAGCCGCCGGCCAGGACCGACCCGCCTGCGCCGACCGCACTTCCGCCAACTGCGCCGCCACCGAGACCGCCGCCGACCGTCCGGCCAGCGATTCTATCGGTACTGAATACCGTGGCGGGATGGCACACCAGCGAGAGGAAACGGCGCGGCGGGAGGGCGATGAGGCGTCCGGCCGGGATGACCAAATATTGCAGAAAGATGATGAAGTGTCCCGCCCCCGTCAGGCCGTACCAAGCCTCACCACGCCCGGCCAGGGTGATGCAGCCGAGCGTGCCGCCAACAATCACGATGCCGTCCCACCAGGCCAG
>CAZDUM010000059.1:3215-7760 GCA_964508645.1 uncultured Oscillospiraceae bacterium
GCAGCCGCGCTAGCGGGGTTGTATTTTGCGCCGTAAAATGATATAGTGAACATGCTGACCGGCGCGAGGTCCGGCCGGCACGGCGAAACATGCCGCCGGCGTGCGGCGAGGCGGCCGGCAATCAGGCGGATTCGACGGGCAGGGCGGGCCGCATCCGGCCATGTCCGGTCACACCAGGTCGCGGCCAGCACATCCGGCCACGCCGGGTTACACTGACGGGCGGCGTCGCGTGCATCACGGCCGGCGGACCGTCGCACAGGGTCGCACCGGACTGCATCCGGGCCGGACGCGCCCGCCGACAATCGCAGGGATGGGAGGAAACGATATGATATACACGACGGAAGTGGAGATGATGTGCCCCGTGCACAAAGGCGCCGACCACGGGCCAGCGCCCATTCCACAGGAAGGGAAATGGGTCCAGGTCAAGGAAGTCTCCGACATTTCCGGCCTGACGCACGGCGTGGGCTGGTGCGCCCCGCAGCAGGGCGCCTGCAAGCTGACACTCAACATCAAGAACGGCATCATCGAGGAGGCGCTGATAGAGACGATAGGCTGCTCCGGCATGACCCACTCGGCGGCCATGGCAGGCGAGATCCTCGTCGGCAAGACCATCCTCGAAGCCCTGAACACCGACCTCGTATGCGACGCCATCAACACCGCGATGCGAGAACTTTTCCTCCAAATCGCCTACGGCCGAAGCCAGTCGGCATTTTCCGAAGGCGGCCTGGCCATCGGCGCCGGCCTGGAGGATCTCGGCAAGGGCACGCGCAGCCAGATCGGCACCATCTACTCGACCAAGGCCAAGGGCCCCCGCTACCTGGAGCTGGCGGAGGGATACATCACCCGCATGGCGCTGGACGAGGAAAACAACATCATCGGTTACGAATACGTGAATCTGGGCAAGCTGATGGACGCGCTGAAGGCCGGCGACGAGGCGGCAGAGGCCGTCCGCAAGGCCAGCGGCAGGTACGGACGGTTCGACGAAGCTGTCCGGGTCATCGACCCGCGGCAGGCGTAGGGGGTGATCGCATGGCATTGTTCGAGAATTACGAGAGAAAGATAGAGAAGATCAACGGCGTCCTCGGCGCCTACGGGATCGAGAGTCTGGAAGCCGCCAGGGCGCTCTGCCAGGAAAAGGGCTTCGACCCCTACGACATCGCAAAAGGCATCCAGCCCATCTGTTTCGAGGATGCAGGGTGGGCGTATGTAGCCGGCGCAGCGATCGCGCTGAAGAAAAGGTGTACGAAGGCGAGCGATGCGGCCCGGGCGATCGGTGAGGGTTTGCAGGCTTTCTGTCTCCCCGGTTCGGTGGCCGAGGACCGCAAGGTGGGCCTGGGTCACGGCAATCTGGCGGCCATGCTCCTCAGCGAGGAGACGAAGTGCTTCGCATTCCTCGCCGGGCATGAATCCTTCGCGGCGGCGGAGGGCGCCATCGGCATCGCCCGTTCGGCCAACAAGGTCCGCAAGGAGCCGCTGCGCGTCATCCTCAACGGCCTCGGCAAGGATGCCGCCCAGATCATCTCCCGCATCAACGGCTTCACCTATGTGCGCACGCAGTTCGATTACTACACGGGCGAGCTCCACGTGGTGGAGGAGATTCCCTACTCCAAGGGCGAGCGCGCCGAGGTCCGCTGCTACGGCGCAGACGATGTGCGGGAGGGCGTGGCCATCATGCACCACGAGGGCGTGGATGTCTCCATCACGGGCAATTCCACCAACCCCACGCGCTTCCAGCACCCCGTGGCCGGCACCTACAAGAAGGAATGTAACGAGCTCGGCAGGAAATACTTCTCGGTGGCGAGCGGCGGCGGGACGGGCCGGACGCTCCACCCGGACAATATGGCGGCCGGCCCGGCATCCTACGGCATGACGGACACCATGGGTCGCATGCACTCCGATGCGCAGTTCGCCGGATCATCCTCCGTGCCCGCGCACGTGGAGATGATGGGCTATATCGGCATGGGCAACAACCCCATGGTCGGCGCCACGGTGGCCGTGGCGGTGGCCGTGGAGGAGGCACAGGCTGCGGCAGCCGCGGCAGAGTGATCAGCGAGGATAACGACGGAGATGGCGGATAGAGATAAGAAGGAGATGCTGAGCCTGGAGGCTTTTGAGGAGGCCGCGGAGCTGGTGCAGCGGGTCACGACCCCGACCAATCTGGTCCTCAGCGACGCCCTCAGCGAGCAGACGGGCAACAGGGTCTGGCTCAAACCGGAGAACATGCAGCGCACGGGCGCCTACAAGATTCGGGGCGCCTACTACAAGATCAGCACGCTCAGCGAGGAGGAACGCGCCAGAGGGCTGATCACGGCCTCGGCAGGAAACCACGCGCAAGGGGTGGCTTTTGCGGCGAAATCCTACGGCTGCAAGGCCGTCATCGTCATGCCCACGACCACGCCCCTGATGAAGGTCAACCGCACGAAGAGCTACGGCGCGGAGGTGGCACTGCACGGCGATGTATACGACGAGGCCGCGGAGTACGCGGCGGAGCTGGCCGAGAAGGAAGGGTACACATTCATCCATCCCTTCGACGACCCGGCGATCGCCACCGGCCAGGGCACCATCGCCATGGAGATATTCAAGGAGCTGCCACTGGTGGACATCATCCTGGTCCCGGTGGGCGGCGGCGGCCTGGCGACCGGCGTCTCCACGCTGGCCAAACTCCTCAATCCCAAGATTCAGGTCATCGGCGTCGAACCCGAGGGCGCGGCCTGCCTCTCGGCGTCGCTGGAGGCGGGCCATGTGGTCAGCCTCGGGCACGTGAGCACCATCGCGGATGGCACGGCGGTCAAGACCCCCGGCAAGACCATCTTTCCCTACCTCCAAAAGAACCTGGATGATGTGATGACCGTGCCCGACGACGAGCTCATCGTGGCCTTCCTCGATATGGTGGAAAATCACAAGATGATCGTGGAAAATTCGGGCTTGCTGACGGTGGCGGCGCTCAAGCATCTGCCGGCGGCGGGCAAGAAGGTCGTGGCCATCCTGAGCGGCGGCAACATGGATATCATCACCATGTCCTCGGTGGTGCAGCACGGCCTCATCCAGCGCGACCGGATTTTCACGCTGTCCGTCCTGCTCCCGGACAAGCCCGGCGAGCTGGTGCGGGTGGCCGGCGTCATCGCGGCGGAGCAGGGGAATGTCATCAAGCTGGAGCACAACCAGTTCGTCAGCACGAACCGCTCGGCGGCGGTCGAGCTGAAGATCACGCTGGAGGCATTCGGTACGGAGCACAAGCAGCGCATCATGGACGCCCTGCGCCGCGCGGGCTACGAACCCCAGCTGGTGAGCGTGGTCATGTGAGACCTGCCTGCCAGTCGACGCAAGGCCGGGCGAGCGAGCAGACGCCATAGATGGCATAAAAGAAACGCATAAAAGAAACGAACAACGAGAGCCGGGGCACACCACCCCGGTTTTTTCATGCGCACCCGTGCGCGTGGCGGCCGGGACGCGGCGGGCACCTTCCAATCAGACGTTTACACGCGAACTGCCTGCGCTGCATCCTGTGGACCGCGTTGGCATGGGCCGTTCCACTCAGACGCTTACGCGCAAGCTGCCTGGCCGCGCATCAGGCCCGCCGCGAGACCGCCCGCCCTGCCGGTGAAACGGGCAATACGGCAGATGCAGCGATGCGAGCGACGCGCGGGCGAGGATATACAAAAGCGGGCCGCAGCGCTTGCGACCCGCAGTTTGCGTGCTTCCTATATGGAGGATGCGGCCTCCAATACGGGCGATAGGGGGCCGCGCGGCCTTCTACAGTCCTAACTTCGCCAGCTGCACGAACTGTTTGGCCGTGCGCGGGCTGCGGCCGTTCTGGCGGATGGCGAACGTCTCCGCGCGGCGGAAAAGCTCGTCCTCCGGCATGTCCAGCCCGTACTCCGCCGCCAACCCCTTGACGATCTCCAGATACAGATCCTTTTCCGGCTTGGAAAAGGTGATGGTCAGACCGAACCGCGCCGCCAGGCTCATCGTCTCCTGCAGCGTGTCGTTGGTGTGCAGCTCGTCGCCGATGCGGTCCGCCATCGACTCCTTGACCAGATGACGCCGATTGCTGGTGGCATAGATGGCGATGTTGCGCGCCTGCGAGGCGGCGCTGCCTTCCAGGATGCCCTTGAGCTCGCAGAAGGTGTCATCTCCCGCCGCGAAGCTGAGATCGTCTATGTAGAAGATGAACTTCAGCGACACATCGGCCAGCGCCTCCATCAGCGGCAGGATGTCCCGCATCTGCTGCTTCTGGAACTCGATGAGCCGCACGCCCTGCCCGGCGAAATGATGCGCGGCGGCCTTGATGGTGGAGCTCTTGCCGGTGCCCGCGTCGCCGTACAGGAGGACGTTGAGGGCCTGCTTGCCCTCGGCCAGGGCGCGGGTATTTTCGAGCACCAGCTGCCGCTCCCGCTCATAGCCGTAGAGGGAGGAGAGCGGCTGGGCGTCGGGCCTGCGGATGGGGACGAGCTGACCGTCCTTGACGGTGAATGCCTCGTACCTGGCGAAGATGCCGTAGCCGGTGACGGGCAGCCTTTCGAGCATGGACGCGTAGGCGGCCGG
>CAZDUM010000060.1:0-7542 GCA_964508645.1 uncultured Oscillospiraceae bacterium
CAGAAAGACGCCGCAAGCATGCCTGCCTGCGGCGTCCCGTACATCCTATATATGTTGTAACCTATATATGTTAGCTACCATCTGTTGCCGTCTGCTAAAACCGGCGGCGCGCTGACCATCACTTCGGTCTCCACTGTCGCGCTTCGGCCCGACATGTTCTGAGGTTGCCGTCCGCTCGCCAGCTGCGCGTCCGCGTATGTAGACGTGCCCGGCCCTACTTCTTGCTGTAATCGTAGAAGCCGACGCCGGTCTTGCGGCCCAGCTTGCCCGCCCGCACCATCTTGCGGAGCAGGACGTGCGCTCTGTACTTCGGGTCCCCGTACTCCTTGTACAGGACATCCATGATCGCCAGCACGACATCCAGGCCGATCAGATCGCCCAGTTCCAGCGGCCCCATAGGATGATTGGCGCCGAGCTTCATGGCCGTGTCGATGCTCTTGGCATCCGCCACGCCGTCGGCCAGGATGCCGACCGCCTCGTTGATCATCGGAACCAGAATGCGGTTGACGACGAAGCCGGGCGCCTCCTCCACATCGACCGGGGTCTTGCCCAGCGCCTCGGCCAGCGCGACGACGGTGTTCCTCGTCTCCTCGGAGGTCTTCAGCCCCTTGATGATCTCCACCAGCTTCATGGCCGGCACGGGGTTGAAGAAGTGCATGCCCACGACCTTGTCCGGGCGCTCCGTCACGGCAGCGATGGCGGTGATGGAGAGGGAAGAGGTGTTGGTCGCCAGAATGGCCTCAGGCCGGCACAGCTTATCTAGCTCGGCGAAGAGGGCCTCCTTCGCCTCGAGGTCTTCCGTGGAGGCCTCTATGATGAGGTCCGCATCCGCGACGATATTGATATCCGTGGAGCCGGAGATGCGCGCCATGATAGCCGACTTTTCCTCAGCGGTGATCTTTTCCTTCGTAACCAGTCTGTCCAGGTTCTTGCTGACGGTGGCCATGCCCTTCTCGACGGATGTGTCGTGTCTGGCGCGCATGACGACTTCATAGCCGTTCTGCGCCAGCGTCTGCACGATGCCAGCCCCCATGGTTCCCGTACCTAAAACGCCGATTTTCTTCATTGAACGATATACCTCCTTTGGTTTCCGTCTGATTTTCGTTAGATTCCGTTAGATTTCCATATCGAGCAGGTAGGAAGACAGCCCCTTGCCGTGCATATCCACGGACAGGGAACGCGTGACGCCGCCGCCGAGGGCAGCGTACATGACGAAGTTCAGCGCGTGGATATTGGGCAGTTCGTAGCGGACCACATCGCCCTTGACCATGCCCTTGAAATGCTCCTTTACCCGCTCGGCCGTGACCTTCTCCTTGAGCAGCTCATAATCCTTGGGGTCATATGCGATGAGAGATATATTGGAGATATTGCCCTTGTCTCCGGTGCGGGAATGTGCGATTTCCCAGAGTTTCATATCGATAACCTTCCTTTCCGTTCCGGCCGTTCTCAGACCTCAAATACCTGAACCTCCGGCTTGACATCGTTGCGGTCCACGAGGATCGAGGCCACGGAGACGATGTCGCGGGTGCGCTTGACCGCGCCGCAGCCGCCGGCAGGACCGTTGGTGTACAGGGCCTCCACCTCGTTGGGGACGATGTCGGCCACCTCCTTGGTCTTGGCACGGCCTGCCACCCGGACGCGGACCTCGGAGGGCTCCTGGTTGTACTGATAATCCGGGTTCCAATACAGGCTGTTGCAGCCGATCAGATCGAATTTCAGCTCATCGAAGGCATCGGGCGCTACCAGTTCCAGCCGCTCCTTCATGATGTCCAGCGCCAGCTTGGCCCGTTCCAGACAGCCGGGACCGCCGTAGCTGATCTCGCCGTCGCCGATGTAGCAGTCGCGGTAGCCGATGGAGCACTTCAGGGTATCGGTCTTGGGACGGCCTGTGGCACCCTCCACCTTGACCACATCCTTGGCGATCTGGGTGAACTTGACCTGCTGGAAGTCGGCCACGACATCGGGCGTCAGATAGTTGGTCGGATCGTGAATCTCGTAGCAGATCTGCTCGGCGCAGGTATCGGGCGTGACCATGCCGCCCGCCTCAGGCACCTTGGTCACGATGAAGTTGGCGTCCTCGTCCACCTCGACGATGGGGAAGCCCAGATGGCCCACGCCCGGCACATCCTTCTTGCCGGGTTCTGCGAAGTAGCCGCCGGTGACCTGCCCGCCGCACTCCAGCAGATGACCGATCATGGTGCCTTTGCCCAGTTTATCCCAGTCGTCCAGCGCCCAGCCCAGCTCGTAGATGATGGGGGCCAGGAAGATGGCGGGGTCGGAGACGCGGCCGGTGATGACCACATCGGCGCCCATCTTGAGGGCCTTGAGGATGCCCTCCACGCCCATGTAGGCGTTGGCGGAGACGATTTCGCCGGGGAGCTTGGAGAGGGGCTCACCGGTCTCCCACACCTCGGTGTCCATGTATCTATCGATAACCGGCAAAAGATCATCGCCCGTCACGCATGCGATCTTCATGCCTGTCAGGCCGTGCTTTCTGGCGATCTCCACGCATTTGGCGGCACCGGCCTCGGGATTGGCGGAGCCCATGTTGGTGATGAGCTTCACCTTGTGCGCCCAGCACAGCGGTAGGGCCTTCTCCATGCGATGCTCCAGCAGGCTGTTGTAGCCCTTGGTGGGGTCCTTGAGCTTGGCCTGCTGGCCGATGGCGATGGTGCGCTCGGCCAGACATTCATAGCTGATGTAGTCCAGGTTGCCCTTTTCGATCAGCTCCAGAGATGGCTCCAGGCGGTCGCCGGCGTATCCGGCGCCGCTGCCGATACGGATTTTTTTCATTGACAAGACTTCCTTTCTGTCAGATCTCTGCCGATCCTGCCCCTCATGCGGAGGCCAGGCCCGCAAGCCCTCGGCCTGCAGGCACGCTGGCATCCACGTTGCGAATATCCGGCCTGCAAGCCCCCGGCCTGCAGGCACGCTGCCTATCGCAAACGCCCGGCCCGCGGGATGCCCATATTATCGCGGATCCCCAGCTTGCGGGCATCCGGCCAGCGTGTGCATCTACCGCGGATGCTTACCTCGCAGTCGCCCGGCACGCAGCCGCCCGCGTTGCGAATATCCGTCCCGCAAGCCCCCGGCCTGCAGGCACGCTGGCATCCACGTTGCGAATATCCGGTACGCAGGCGTCCTCGGTCCGCGGACGCGCCTCTGCCTATCGCAAACGCCAGGCCCGCGGCCATCCGCACTCATAGGGCAGGCCGGGACCGAAGCCGGCCCCGACCTGACGGATCGCGGAGAATTGGATTTAGAAAACGTCTACACCGCCGGTGATGACGGCCACCACCAGCATGACGAGGCTCACCAGCCATGCCACGGGGATGGTCTTCCTCTGATGCTCGCCCAGGTCTACGCCGGACAGACCGACCAGCAGGAATGTCGAGGCGGTCAGCGGGGAGATCGGGAAGCCGACGGTCATCTGGCCCAGGATAGCTGCACGGCCGACCTCCGCGGCGGCGATGCCGAAGCCCTCCGCGGTCTGCGCCAGCACGGGCAGGACGCCGTAGTAGAAGGAATCCGGGTCAAACAGCAGGGAGGCAGGCACACCGATGATACCGACGATGATAGGGAAGAAGCGTCCCAGCGATTCCGGGATGATGGAGACCAGCGCACTGGCCATCTCGGTGATCATGCCGGTACCCTTCATAATGCCGGTGAAGCAGCCGGCTGCGAACAGCACGGAGCACATCATCAGGCAGCTCTTCGCATGCGCGTCCACACGCGCCTTCGAATCGGCCACCTTCGGATAGTTGATGATGGTGGCCAGCACATAGAACACCATGAACACGACGGCCGGCGCGAAACCGGAGAACAGCAGCGTCAGGATGGCCGCGATGATCAGGATGATGTTCACGGGGAACAGCTTGGGCCGCAGCAGCGCCTTTTCCTCATCGGTGAGTTCAGGCTCCACATACTCGCGGCTGGCCAGCTGCACGCTGCCGAGACGGGATTTTTCCTTCTTGCCCAGGAAAACAGCCACGATCAACACGCAGACCAGGCCGGCGATGACGGCGGGCAGCACGGGCATGAAGAAGTCGACGACGTTATCGCCCATCCCCAGGGCCGTGGCGGCACGAATGGTGGGGCCGCCCCAGGGCAGCACATTCATCACGCCGGCGGACAGGGCGACGATGGTGGCCAGGGTGGTGCGACGCATGCCGAGCGCATCATACAGCGGCAGCAGAGCCGGGATGCAGATGAGGAAGGTGACAGCGCCGGAACCGTCCAGATGGACGATGGCAGCCAGGATCGCCGTACCGATGGTGATCTTGACGGGGTCGGTGCCGACCAGATGAATGATCTTTCGTATGATGGGGCGGAATGTGCCCGCATCCGTGAGGACACCGAAGAACAGGATGGAAAAGATGAACATGACGCCGGTCGCGGCGACGGAACCGATGCCGTCACTGCCGGAAATCATACCCCCCAGGGACTTGAAATTGGCGACGAAGTCCACCACACCCGGTGCATTCTCCGGGTCGGTCACGATGAACCCGCAGGCGATGATGCCGGTGATCACGGGTACGATGATGAGTGCGACCAGGGGGGTGACCTTCTTCGTCATGATGAGGACCAGCATGACGGCGACGGTCAGAAAACCCAAAAACGCTAACATAGAAAACCTCCTTCTCATATGGTCTGCATGCGATCGGTCCGCACGACACAAACGACACAAATCGCAACTGCGCAAAAGATTTTCGCAAGCAGCGTGCCAACTCCGGCAGGGCGGGGCGGTCTCTGTGAAAAAAATAGCAAACCGTTGCAAATCTCCCGCTTGCAGCCATTCACGGCCCGCAGAGGCTCGTCAGCAGGGAAATCGTGATTCTAATAAAGTAGAAATAGCATGGCAGCCGCATCGACCGTCGCACTGAATAAAAGTTGAAACATCCAAGGATAACAGGTATTCTCGAATTTTAGAATTAATATTCGAGGAATATGGAAAGCAGGCCGCCGGCCCAGGTCTGCATCCTGCCGATTCGCAGCCGGCACACCGCCGGTTCGAGTCCCACTGCGCCATCGCCCAGACCTCGCCGCGCCGTCGCTCCTGGCCCGCTATCCGGTCCCGCGCCGCTACAGCTTATTATACAATGTAGCCAACGAGATGCCGAGTTCCGCCGCGGCCTTCTTCTTGCCCGCAAGGTCCGTGCCGCAGCGCTGCAGCGTCCTGCGTATCTCCTCCTGCTCGAAGGCCTTGACCCGCTGCCGCAGGGAGACATGGTCCTCCGCGGCATGCCAGCGGATGTACTCCGGCAGGGAGTCCGGCGTGATGACGCTGTTCTCCGAGAGATAGACGGAGGACTCCAGCACGTTGCGCAGCTCCCGCACATTTCCCGGCCAGTCGTAGGCCAGCAGGCAGGAAACCGCCTCCGGCGTGATCTCCGTCGTCCGCTTCAGCTTCTTCGACAGGTCGTTCAGCGTGACCTCCACCAGCGCCGGGATATCACCCACGCGCTCCCGCAGGGGCGGGATGCAGATCCGAAACGTCGACAGCCGGTAGTACAGGTCCCGCCGAAAGCGCCCCGCCTGGATATAGGCATCCAGGTCCGCGTTGGTCGCGGCGACGATGCGCACGTCCGTTTCCTGCTCCTCCACGCCACCCACCGGCCGGAACCTGCCCTCCTGGATGACCCGAAGCAGCTTGGCCTGCAGGCCCATATCCATCTCCGAGACCTCGTCCAGGAACAGCGTGCCCCCGTTCGCCGCCTCCAAAAGCCCGATCTTCCCGCCGCGCCGCGCCCCGGTAAAGGCTCCCTCCACGTAGCCGAACAGCTCGGATTCCAGCGTGTTGGCGTTGAAATTCGCACAGTTCAGGTCGACGAACAGCTCGTTCTGCCGGGGGCTGGCATTGTGAATGGCCTGCGCGTATAACTCCTTGCCGGTGCCGCTCTCCGAGGCGAGGAGAACCGGCGCATCCGTGGCCGCCGCCTTTTGCGCCATGCGCTTCGTGGCCTTCGCATTTTCCTCCACCGCGATGATGGAGTCGAAGGTGTAGCGGATGGAGTTCGCCTTGTTGACACGGTGCAAAATCTGTCTGTCGTGGCGTTCGTATCGTTCCAGTTCGACGCGGAAGTCGAAGGCGTCCTCCTTGAATGTGACCATGGACAGGCCGCCTATCAACCTCTCCCCGCGGTACAGGGGATACATGTTGACGAAGTAGATGTCCTCGCCCTCCTGCCGGGGCGCATGTAGGATGGGCTGCCCGGTGCGCAGCACCTCAGGCAGCCTGGCGCCGGGTCGCACCTCGCGCAGCGGCTTGCCTGTGATGGCCGCCGCCGTGGTCCCCAGGAAATCGAGGTAGCGGCGGTTGGCGAACACGATCCGCGTGTGTTCGTCGATGAGGAGCACGCCCTCGCGCAGCGCATCGAATATGAGCTGAAGTTCCTCGGATATCTGCATACCCGCATCCACCTGCCTTTCCCTGAGGGTTATGTGCCGCAGCCAGCGGCATCAGCGCCCCGTGTGTGGACACACAGCCTGCGGCGGGCCCCGGTTCGTAAGGGGGCGCCCGTCGTATTACCGCGCGGCGTCCTGCCCGGCAGGGCCCGCCGCACTGCCCGCACCGGGCGCGCCGCCGTCGCCCGTGTCCATGCCCCCGGCCGCCTCGCCGGTGCCGGTTGGGGCGCCTGCGCTGGCCTCGATGCGCACATCGTCACCATCTGGCGCGCCATCCCGCTTCGCCGCCGCATGCGCGCTGCCATCCGCCAGGTTCATGCTGTCGGCCGTGTCCGCCGCGCCGCTGCGCAGGATGTCGAGACCGCCGCGCACCATCTCCTCCACCTGCGCCGGCAGTTCCACCAGGGCCTGGCGATTCATGGGCGCCGTGTCGATGGGCGGGTGCACCAGGACATCTACCGTGCAACCCTTGGTGATCACATTCCGCTCCTCGAATATCCGGTATGTCCCGTCGAGCGTGATCGGGACGATGGGCACCCGCGCCTTGATGGCGAGCTTGAGGCTGCCCGGCTTGAAGGGCGCCATATCCGGCCCGTGGCTGCGCGTTCCCTCCGGAAAGATGACGAGCGAAAATCCCTGTTTCAGATAGGAAACCCCCTCGTTGATGGTCGCCAGCGAGGCCCGCACATCGCCCCGCTGCATGAAGAGCCCGCGGAGCCGGGTGTTCCAGTCGCTGATGACGGGGACCTTCCTCAGCTCCTCTTTGGCGATGAAACCCACCTGATGATGGGAGATGTACAGGTAGGTGAGGATGTCTGCATAGGACTGATGGTTGCTGATGAAGACGACCGGGCCCCTGGTGGGCAGGTTCTCAGGGTGCACGATGTGGAAGTGCACATCGAGCCCGCGGGCGATCTCCCGCGCAAACCAGGTGCAGGAGGTATGCAGCGTCTCCTGCTCCATGGCCACATCTCCCTCCGCGCGGTACTCCGCGAGGACCTTGACGCAGGGGTGAGACTTCAAGAGGTTGCGCGCGATGACCCACAGACCGGGCAGATTGCGAATGATGTTCATGGAGTTCGCCTCCCCTACCAGAAATGCTGAGAAGTAGTTTACCGGGATGCCGCGCCATCGCCC
>CAZDUM010000061.1:0-2516 GCA_964508645.1 uncultured Oscillospiraceae bacterium
TCGACCGGAATATCGAGGCGTTTGACAGGGAGCACCTTTGCCTGCTGCTTCGCAGTCTCGCGCGAAAAACCCCGGAGGATGAGTGGGAGGAATTCATACGGATGGTGGACTACGCACGGGCAGGCGCATTCGCGGGGGATTCGACTAAAAAGAGCCTCCCCGCCCAGCCTGCCATCGGAGAGAGGGAAGTGTCATATATCCGCTGGGAGCTCACCGTCCTGCGAGAGCAATTTGAGAAGATCAGCGAGGGTGTCGCGACGGTGCACGCGACAGAGTATGAGGATTTCTCCTTTGGCTTCTGGGATCCGGATTGGACATACGAATACGAGGATACGGAGGGAATCGGCGACATCTACGAAGAGGCATACGACCTGCTCCTTTACTGTGTGAATGCGGGGCTATACGAGGAGGCCGTCGAGCTCTTCGACCTGATCGTCTGGACAAACGTGCAGGTCGAGGAGGACGGAGAGATTCAGGACACAGAGATGGGACTCCTCGAAATGCAGGGTGAGAGGTTGGTATCCGTCAATTGTCAGACCCTGTTCGATCACGGCATATATGCGGTATATCAGGTTACGGAGGCGCCGCAGAGGGCGCAGAGAGTATATACGTATGCGACATCCAATCCCTTCATCGGGCGCGTGAGCCTGGAGGAGATGCCGCATGTGGGGCCGGAAGAACTGGACGGCCTGCCTGCGTTCTGGGCATCCTGGATCGAACTTCTCCTCCAGAGAACCGGAGACGAGGAAGAACGATATCTGGAAGAAACCGTCCTCCATCAATGCACGGAGGAGGAAATGGTAGAAACGGCGCATAGGGCCTCCGCCTCGCATCCCGCTCTGTACCTGGCGGTCATACGGAGGTTGCGCGGGACGAATCTGCCTCTCGCCCGGCGAGCGGCGGAGGCGGCCCTGACGGATGTCGACGAGAGATATGTGATGCGAGGGGAGATTGCCCTGGCTGCAGCGGAGATTGCCATGGAATCCGGTGACAGGCGCTTAGCTGAGCGTGACTGGGTGGAGGCATTCGTGTCCAATCCGACGCCGGTCAACTATCTCAGAGTGGCCGTAGAGTGCGAGAACCCCGCGGAGCGCCTGGCGGAGCTGGAAAAGAGATGTGAAGGGTACGAGGCGCGTTCATGCATCGGTGCGAACGCGCACGCGGACATGTCCATGCGCCATACCGCCCGGGAATTGCAGGTTCGCTCTCTGGGAGATGTGACAAGGATGATCCTGCGATTTCTGCACGGCGATTTCGATGCGGCGATGGCCGCCTGCAGATCTATAAAGGTAGGCGTTGGCTGGACGGGCCAGTTCGTAGAGGTAGCGGTCCCGCTGTTTCTGCTCCTACTCTTGCAGGGCGAGACGCTGGGAGCCGGCTGCAAAGCACAGCTGCGCGTGGCCATGCGCGCCATGCACACATACCGTCCTTCCTTCACGCAGGAGTACGGAGAGGGACTTGCTGCGCAGAAGCGTCAGGAAGAGAATGCCGGCGAGCAGGCAGAGCAGGCAGATTTGGAGATGTTTCGCCGGGTCTTTTTCCGCTGGAAACATCTGCACCCGCTGCTAGATGCACAGGCGCAGGACTATCTCCTGCGCGTGGAACAGCTCATCGATATGCGCATAAGCGACATCGTATTCGGGCAGCACAGGACCCACTATGATGAGGTCGCGGCGTTGGCCGCAGCCCTGGGGGAGGTGCGGGAATCGAGAGGAGATTTTCACGCGAAGGACAGGACCCTGCTGACGTACAGGATGACGTTTCCCAGGCACACCTCCTTCCATGCGGCGCTGCGCAGGTACGGCATGCTGGATACGCGAAAGCGTTGAAAATGCACCGCTGAGAAGGCAGTTTAGAAGGCCTTAGATGCGTTAGATAGAAGGGGACGGCGGGGCGAAAGGTGCATGCGATGTCCTATGCGATATAGAGGCGGATGGGTCCCTCCCCGTCACTTCGCAAAAGGGCGGCGGGCGGTACGCTGCCGAGGATGCGGGTTTCTTCTCCCGATCCGAGCGGGCGCACGAGGAATTCCTCGCCCTTGCGGTCGATGAGGCGACCCGGTGCCATGGCGTGCGCCGTGACCATGAGGGGAAGCCATCCGGCGACATCCGTTCCCGCCTCCAGCGGCGGCATCGCGTCCACGAGGCCCAGGGCCTGGCCCAGTTCCCGGGCCGATTCATTGTACAGGTTCATCTCCGGCTCCCCGTACAGGCTGCCGGGCGGCAGCAGCGCCCGCAGGCGCCAGAGTTGGCCGAGATTTCCCACGTACAGCCGCCTGCGACCGCCTGGCGTCGGCTGGAGGAGAATCTCCCGCATGGCGTCCGCCTGCGCGGTGGGACTGACATCGTCCCTGACGATCGCGGGCAGATACAGGTGAAAGGGAATGCCGCTCTCCCGCTCCTTTCCCAGAAAGGAATCGGGGATTTGTAGGACGCGGCGCGCGTCCACGAGCGCCACGGCTCTCCTGTCGGACAGAATGGCAGCGGCCGCCCCCAAGAGGCGGGCGGTCTTTTCCG
>CAZDUM010000061.1:2616-4203 GCA_964508645.1 uncultured Oscillospiraceae bacterium
GCCGCCGCCAGGCGGCGCAGGGCGTTCAGACCCGATACGGGCACGAACAGAGGCGCATCCGCCTCCACGCATACATCCGTCAGCACGAACGGCGTATCCCCCATCCTCCGCAGCTGTGCGGCGATCTCCTCCTCTCGAAGGGGCCTCTTCACGGGTACCTGTGCGGTCGCCGCCGCGTCCGTGACCGTCACCGCTACGGGCCGCGGCAGCGCGGCCCGTAGCGTCAGGATGCCAGGTTTCCCTGCGGCGAGCCGGCACACGGCCGTCACCGGCAGCCGGCGCTGCCAGTGTCCCCTCTCAAAGTCCTTGTGAAGAAACAGATCCTGCACCCGCTCCATCTGGGCGCGAGATGTGAGACGATATACCCTGTCCCCCGCGAAGGCGCCGCCCTTGCAGTCGCCGATCCGCAGGCGAGCCGGACCCAAGGGCTTGCGGTAGGTGACAACGCAGCTTTTCAGGCGTCTACCCTGTATTTCGATGCCATCGCCCATCGCAAGTTCCTGCCCCGCATCGAGGCGCACATCCACCAGTTCCCGAGCGGTGCTGCCGAGGACCGTGCCGACGGGGATGCCCTGGTGCTTGGGGAGCCCCGGGCACATGAGCCCTTCCCCCGGATCGCCGCGCAGATACCCCGCGGTAAACCCGCCCCGATTGTAGATCTGGAGCAGGTCCCGCATGTCCCGGGGATCGACGGTGTAGGTGCCATCGCGGCGGTAGAGGTCCAGGTATTTCCTGTACAGGCCGGTGACGACCGCCACATAGGCGGGGGATTTCATCCGGCCCTCGATCTTCAGGGCGGTCACGCCGGCCTCTGCGAGAGCCGCGAGGTCCGGCAGCAGGCACAGGTCTCTGGGGCTGAGCGGATACGGGGGACAGGCGGCAGCAGCGGCGTTCGCATCGGACCTTTCGGCTATCTCATCTTCGGATTGATACCGGTAGGGCAGGCGGCAGGGCTGTGCGCAGGTCCCGCGGTTGCCGGAGCGTCCGCCGATGAATCGGCTCAGCTGGCACTGCCCGCTGTAGCACAGGCAGAGGGCGCCGTGCGCGAAGACCTCCGTTTCAGCCGGCGCGCCGCCCGCTGTCACGCTCTGAATCTCCCGCAGCGTCATCTCACGGGCCAGCACGACTCGCTTGTATCCTAGGGCAGCGGCGGCCTCGACGCCGCTGCGATCGTATATCGTCGCCTGCGTCGACAGGTGCAGCGGCAGGTCCGGGAGGGTCTGCCGCAGCGCCGCGCCGAGTCCCAGATCCTGGATGATGAGCGCGTCCACCCCGATCGCATACAGAAAGCGGGCATAGGAAAGCGCCTGCGGCAATTCCGCATCCGTGAGCAGCGTGTTCAGCGTCACGTAGGAGCGCACGCCCCTGAGGTGCCCGAAATCCACCGCCTTTTCCAGCGTCTTCTCATCGAAATTCTCGGCACCCATGCGCGCGTTAAAGCGCGTGCCGCCCAGGTATATGGCGTCCGCACCGCTCTCCACGGCGGCGATGTATTGCGTCGGACCGCCGGCAGGTGCCAGTAGCTCCGGTACATACCGCGAACCGGCAGCCTCCGCTGCTATGTCTTTTGCGCCGTCCATAACCCGC
>CAZDUM010000061.1:4303-7535 GCA_964508645.1 uncultured Oscillospiraceae bacterium
ATACCGCGAACCGGCAGCCTCCGCTGCTATGTCTTTTGCGCCGTCCATAACCCGCCCCGCCGCATCGCGGGTTCCGCCTGTCTCGGCCGCATCCGCCGCTCCCATCGCATCCCTCAGTTTTCTCGCATCCGCCGGTTTCATCGCGTACGTTCGCCCCGCCGCACCCATTTTCTGCCGCCCGTTTTCGCCGCTCTCACTGCACGCGCTTTCTCCGCGCCTGCTTCCGCTGCTCTCACCGCTCGCGCCTCTTCCGCGAGAGTGCCCAAATGGTGCTTTGCGGTCTCCCCGCGTCTCCACTTTTGCTTTCAAGGGGTGCGCTGACGATATGTCTTCCCTCCACTTCGGGTCCATAATCAGGCATTTTCTTGGGGTTGCCGCCCACCTGTCGGCAGCGCACCCAGGTTTTCAGACGCTCTTCCGCGCGAGAGTGCCCGGAAAGCGTCCTGTGGCCGTCTTGCATCCCCGCTTGTACTTCCTACGTGGCACGCCGACACCGACCCTTTTCACTCGCGCTAACGACGATCTGTGTTTCTCTCACGTTCGCCGCGTACTCGTACTGCGCACCCTTTTCACCCGACACCGACAACGATCTGTGTTTCTCCGCTTCCGGGCCTCTGGGCTGCAGCCTGGGCATGATCCTCACCAGGCAGCTCTACCTCGCCTGAAAGTACGCCGCGATCTCCCGCATGCGCGCGCTCTGCTCGACCTGGAACGGACATCTCCTGTCGCAGTGGCCGCAGCCGGTGCAGGCGTCCGCCTTGATCGACAGCTTCTCGTAGTGGCTGGCCGCCATTTCGTCGCCGATGCGGGCGAGGTCGTAGTACTTGTTGACCAGTCCCACGTCGATGCCGGCCGGACAGGGCTGACAGTGGTTGCAGTATACGCAGTTTCCCATGGCCGCGGCGGGTGTGAACTGCCCGATGACGGAATAGTCCCGCTCCGCCTCCGTCGCATCGAGGCAGGGGAGGAGCGCCTGCAGGTCGTCCATATTCCGCACGCCCGGCAGCACGGTCAATACGCCGGGGCGATCCAGCGCGTAGGAAATGCACTGGGCATATGTCATGCCGACGCCGAAGGGGGAAGTCTTGGCATCCAGCAGTTTTCCGCCGTGAAAAGGTTTCATCACGGAGATGCCGACGCCCATGCTTTCGCATTTCCGGAAGAGTTTCGCGCGCTCCGCATTCGTGCCGATGCCGAGTTCATCGCCCTGCTCCAGGTCGTAGGCGGGGTTGATCGAGAACATCATCAGGTCTATGCCGGGGACCTCGTCCAGCATGCGGCTCGCGACGGCCGGGGTGTGGGAGGAAAAGCCGATGTGTCGGACCGTTCCGGTTCTCTTCTGCTCCAGCACGAAGTCGAGGATGCCGGCGGTACGAATCGCCTCGAAGTCCGCTTCCTCGTCGACGCAGTGCAGAAAACCGAAGTCGATGTAGTCCGTGCCGAGGGTTTCCAGCTCCCACGCGAGGGTGCCTTTGATCTTCTCCAAATCCCGCGACCAGCCGTATTCGCCCTTTTCGTTGTAGGTCGCGCCGAAATGCAGTTGGAACATGACCTTCTCGCGCTGCCCGGCGATGGCGCGGCCGAAGGGCGCGTAGACATTCTGCGCACCGCCGCAGAGGTCGAAGAAGTTGATGCCGTGCTCTATCGCCGTGCGGAAGATCCGCTCGAGCTCGGCGTCCGTGTTGTTCTGTATCCCGCCCGCACCGATGCCGAGGACGCCGATGCGCTCCTCGCCGTGTGGCAGCTTCCTGTACTCCATTCCCATAGTGCCTCCTTCTTCACGCGTTCAAGCGTCCAAAAGCGTTCGAGCATCCAAGTGTTCGTGCGTTTAAGCGTTCGTGCGTTCATGTATGATGTATGTGCATGGGCGCGGCTTCGTGCGCCGGCCCGGTCCGGCGGTGCGCTGTTGCCCCGCCGCTATTTCCCTGCTGCCCGCTGCCTTGCAGCCTCGTCGACGCACCGCAGGGCATTCAGACTTCTCGGGTAGCCGATATAGGGCAGGCACTGCGAGATGACCTGGATCAGGAACCCCTTGTCGTTTCCGAGCCTCATGTTCGCCGCCGCATGGGAGGTCAGCTGCGGTTCACAGCCGCCCTGTGCGGCGAGGAAGCAAAAGGTGATCATCTCACGCTGCCCGTAGTCAAGCCCGGTGCGGGTGTAATAGTCACCAAAGCAGTTGGCCGCCAGCCAGGTGTTGATATGACGGCTCTCCTCGGGACCGGAGCGCCAGAAATCCCGCATCCCCTCACCGAAGATGTCGACCTGCGCCTGCGTGCCGGCCTCGCGCCGGTCTTTCGCGGTCGTGGTCGCCTGTCCGGGGAGCGGCAGCGCGACGCCTTCCGATGCCAGGACCTCGTTGGTCGCCCGCAGGAAAGGATAGACACGTCCCATGCCGAGATAGGCGGTCGCCTGGTAGACGGTCTCCTTGACCTCCACCGGCGTCACGCCGGCATGCAGGGCGGCGGGAAGCATGGCACGAAAGGCATCCACGCCCTGACAGCCGAGCAGCGTGGCGAGGATCGCCAGGAAGCGGGTCCTGTCATCCAGATCGCCTGCGCCCGCCACCTCGTCGAAGGCGAAATTCTCAAAAAGCTCGATAAACTCCGGATCGGTTCGCAAAAGATCCGGCTCGCCGCCGGAAAACACCCTCTCACGGTACGCCTCTGCTGACTTTGCTATGTCCATCGTCTCCGCCTCCTCATGTCTGTCGCGCCTGCCCTGCAGCTTGTCGGTCCGCCTGGCAGCTGTCGGTTCTCCTGAAAGAAAACAGACACCTCACAGTGTCTGTCTTCACGCTGGTGCATCCTCAGGGGTTCGAACCCTGGACACCCTGATTAAGAGTCAGGTGCTCTGCCAGCTGAGCTAAGGATGCATATATATGTTTCTCACGCAAACCTCATGTTAACACCTGGCGGGGAGAATGTCAACATGTTTTTTTCAGCCAAAAAAGTCAGAAAAAGCCATGATACCGAAGCTGCAGGGCTGTTGGCCGCGCCTACCGCACCCACGCAGAAGGCATCACGCGCTGGCGGACCGCAAGGCAGGATGCGTGCCCGGCGGCGCAGGCCTCGCGGGCGGATGCATGGAGCCGATTTGGGCGCGTCGGAACTTCTTTCAAAATTTTATCCGCTGTTTATACATCCGCCGCATGCACAGTATATAGTATATAATGAAGGGAGATGGAGGCGGCGCGCATGACAATCAAGAGACGGCTGTTCTGGTCTAATATACT
>CAZDUM010000062.1:0-3618 GCA_964508645.1 uncultured Oscillospiraceae bacterium
TTTTTTTGAAATTTTCTCTTGACAAATGGGTTAGATAGGACTAACTTATACTCCAGAGGCGGTTAGTAAAGGCTAACCGCCGGGTGAGATCCGCGGGAGCGGAGTACCAAGGTGATGCTGGCAGCGACCCGTCGTACTGAAGGCGACACCGCCTTCGGGCGGCAGCCGCAGCGGACGCGGCGGGGTACAGGCAGCACCGACGGCCGTAAGACAGAGAAGCGCGAAGGCGCAGGAGGTAGCGAGATGCCTTTGACCATGACAGCAGCGGGCGAGACGGCTCGCATTCGGAAGATCGGCGGCAGCCCTGCCGTCAGGCAGCACCTGGAGGATATGGGCTTCGTGGCGGGCAGCGATGTGACGGTGCTCTCCCAGATGAACGGCAATATGATCGTCAGCGTCAGGGATGCGCGCGTCGCCATCAGCCGGGAGATGGCCGGCAAGATTCTCGTCTGAGCGCCCTGCGCGAAGGATAGCGGCGCGTAGACCACCGGCGGGAGGGCATGTCAACCGGCGGAAAAAAGAGAAAGAGAGAGGGAGAAAACGAAGATGGGAACATTGCGTGATGTCGCCTGCGGCAAAACCGCCGTGATCAGCAAGATACGCGGCGAGGGGGCTGTCAAGCGGCGGATCATGGATATGGGCCTGACCAAGGGCACTTCGGTGTTCGTGCGCAAGGTGGCGCCGCTGGGCGACCCCATCGAGCTGACGGTCAGGGGATATGAGCTGTCCATCCGCAAGGCGGATGCGGATCTGATCGAAGTGGTGATGTGACCGCACCTGCCGGACAGCTTTTATTTTTTGAGCCTGGGTTAGTATAGTCTAACCAACGGGTGCGGCGAAGATATACATCCAGATGGAAAGGAGAGAGTATGGCAATCAAAATCGCTCTGGCTGGCAACCCGAACAGCGGCAAGACGACGCTGTTTAACGCCCTCACGGGCTCTAACCAGTACGTAGGGAACTGGCCGGGTGTGACGGTAGAGAAGAAGGAAGGAAAACTGAAGTGGAACAAGGAGGTGCGCCTGGTGGATTTGCCGGGCATCTACTCCCTGTCCCCCTACACCCTGGAGGAGGTCGTGGCGCGAAACGTCCTGCTGGGAGAGCGGCCGGACGCCATCATCGACATCGTGGACGGCACCAACCTGGAGAGGAACCTGTACCTGACCACGCAGATATTGGAACTGGATATCCCCGTCGTGGTGGCCGTCAATATGACGGATTTGCTGGAAAAGAACGGCATCACCATCGATACGGCGAAGCTCGGCGCTGCCCTGGATTGCAAGGTGGTCAATATCTCCGCCTTGAAGGGAACCGGCGTCCGGGAGGCCGCCGATCTGGCCGTGCAGATCGCGACGGCCGCCCAGATTTCACGGGCGGCCGCCTCGCAGGCATCCCAGACCGCAGTCGCCGCCGCCCCGCGCCGCCCGGCCGCGCTCACATTCAGCCCGCAGATCGAGCAGGCCCTCACGGCCATCGAAGGCCGCCTCGGCGATGAGATCGAACCCGGGCAGAAGAGATTTTACGCCATCAAACTCTTCGAGCGCGACGAAAAGATCACCGCCGGCATGCAGCAGCCGCCCGACGTAGAGGACCTGATCAGCGCCGTCGAAACCGAACTCGACGACGACGCCGAGAGCATCATCACCGGCGCCCGCTACACCTGCATAGAGGCCATCGTCAAGACCTGCTGCAAGAAGAAACAGGATGCGCCGCTTTCCCTATCCGACCGCATCGACCGGATCGTGACCAACCGCATCCTGGGCCTGCCCATCTTCGTGGGCGTCATGTTCCTCGTCTACTACATCTCCATCAGCACCCTCGGCAGCTTTCTGACCGACTGGGTCAACGACGTGCTGTTCGGCGAGCTCATCCTGCCGTCCCTGGCAACCCTGCTCGATACCCTCGGCGTCGCATCCTGGCTCAGCGGCCTCATCGTCGACGGGATCGTCTCCGGCGTCGGTGCGGTGCTGGGCTTCGTACCCCAGATGCTCGTGCTGTTCTTCTGCCTGGCGATTCTGGAGGGCTGCGGCTACATGGCCCGCGTCGCCTTCATCATGGACCGCATCTTCCGGAAGTTCGGTCTCTCCGGTAAATCCTTCATCCCGATGCTCATCGGCACCGGCTGCGGCGTACCGGCCATCATGGCATCCCGGACCATCGAAGCAGACCGCGACCGCAAGATGACCATCATGACGACAACTTTTATTCCGTGCGGCGCTAAGATCCCCATCATCGCCCTCATCGCCGGCACCTTCTTCAACGACGCGGCCTGGGTATCCACCTGCGCCTACTTCATCGGCGTGGCAGCCGTCGTCATATCCGGCATCATCCTCAAGAAGACCAGGATGTTCGCCGGCGACCCGGCTCCCTTCGTCATGGAGCTGCCAGCCTACCACCTGCCGACACCGGGCTATGTGCTCAGGAGCATGTGGGAGCGCGGCTGGTCCTTCATCAAGAAGGCGGGTACCATCATCCTGCTCTCCACCATTCTCGTCTGGTTCCTGTCGAGCTTCAGCTTCCAGGGCGGCTTCCACATGCTGGACGATGTGCTGGAGCAGGATACGTCCATCCTCGCGGCGCTGGGCAACATGCTGGCCTGGATCTTCGTACCCCTGGGCTTCGGCAACTGGCAGGCCACCGTGGCCTCCCTCACCGGCCTCATCGCCAAGGAAAATCTCGTCAGCACCTACGGCATCCTCTACGGATTCGCCGAGGTCGCGGAGAACGGCGCCGAATTTTGGCCGATGCTGGCAGCCGCGATGACACCCGCGGCGGGCTTTTCCTACCTGGTATTCAACCTGCTCTGCGCTCCGTGTTTCGCGGCCATGGGCGCCATCAAGCGCGAGATGAACAGCACCAAATGGTTCTGGTTCGCCATCGGCTACCAATGCACCTTCGCCTATGCGATCAGCCTCTGCATCTACCAGTTCTGGACACTCTTTACCGGCGGCGGCTTCGGCATCGGCACGGTGGTGGCCATCGCCATCGTGATTGCCATCGTATACCTGCTCGTGCGGCGCGCCCCGGAGAGCGACAGACTGGACGACAGGCGGGATAAAAGAGCACGCGCGGCGGCCTGAAAGCGCGGCGTCGCTGCACATGCTGTACATGCCGGTATCGAGACACGCGTAAGACGCGCGGAGACCGGACATACGGCGTAAAAGATCGGCGCCGCGGCTGCGCGACGTGTCGGCAGCTTGCGGCCCGCGAGGGTTTGATAGAGGGCATATGGCCGGGCGTGTCGGCGCCGGCCGATGCCGATTGCAGCATGGAGCAGACGCCGCCGGCGCCAGCCACATCACGCCGAGCAAAAGCGACGGGCGAGACGGGCGAGGCGGGCGAGACGGACGAGAGAAGGTGACCCCCCGGCCGGCCCGGGGCGCCGCCGGGAATATGCGCGGGAGGTGATGAGAGATGAATGCATCGAGCTGGATCGTGCTCCTCATTCTGGGCTGCGCCGTCGCGCTGATCGTGCGCAGTCTCATACGCAGCGCGAAGAACGGCGACCCGTGCGGCACCTGCGGCAACGCCTGCGGCGGGTCCTGCGGACACTGCAACAGCGCCACCTGCCCCGTCGGGCAGATGGCCGATGACCTCCTGCAGGCCCATGAGGCCCAG
>CAZDUM010000062.1:3718-5142 GCA_964508645.1 uncultured Oscillospiraceae bacterium
CCGTCAGCTCCGCCCGGAAATCGGGATGCGCGAGGCTGATCATCGCCCGCACCCGATCCTTCATGGAGAGAGCCTTGAGGTTCACGCACCCGTATTCCGTCACCACATACTCCACCTCGCACCGAGGTGTCGTCACGGCCGTGCCCGGCGCGAAGTACGGCACGATGCGGCTGCAGCGCCCCGCCTTCCGGCTTTCGAATGTCGATGTAAACGCGATATAGGAACGTCCTCCGCGCGACATCTGCGCGCCCCTGACGAAATCGACCTGCCCGCCGACGCCGCTGTACTGGCGGCCGTCGATGTTATCCGCCACCACCTGCCCCAGCAGATCGACGGACAGCGCACCGTTGATGGAGACCATGTTATCGTTCTTGGCGATATTCGTCGGGTTGTTGGCCACCGGCATGGGCATGAAGTAGACATTCTCGTTGTGATCGAGAAAACGGTACAGCTCCTCGCTGCCGAGCGCAAAGGAGGCGGTCGTCTTGCCCGGAATGAATCCCTTCCGCCGGTTCGTGATGTTGCCATTCTCCATGAGGAACATGATCGAGTCCGTGATCAGCTCCGAGTGGCAGCCCAGGTCGTTTCGCGCCTGCAGCCCGTAGCCGACCGCATTGGCCATGTCGCCTATGCCCAGCTGAATGCAGTCGCCGTCCCGGATCTGGTCGATGATGAAGGAGGAGATCGTCTCGACCTCCGGGGATGCCGGCGCCTCCTCGATGGTGAAAAGAGGCTCGTCGGCCTCCACGATCATGTCCGCCTGCGATACGTGCACCACGTTCTGCTCACCCAAAACGTAAGGCGCATGACGATTCACCTGCAAAACAACTTTTGCGCCGTACTCCAACAGATAGGTGCCCAAACACACGCCGGAGGCGCCCAGGCTCATGTACCCGTCTTCGTCCGGCACCGACACCTCGAGAAAGACCACATCGGGTCTGGCGATATCGCGCACCCAGCGGTCCACCTGGCTCAGATTGAAGCTGCTGTAATCCGTGACACCCTTCGCGATGCCCCGTCGCTCCATCGGCCCCATGAAACAGGAATTGATCTGGAACTGCGGGTTGTCGCCGCGCATGATGGCGAGCGGCTTGCCTATATTGGAGCAGCAGAGGGTGATGTCCTGCAGCTCGTCCATGCGCGTCCCCAGGGCTCTGTCTATGGCGTAGGGGGTGCTGGTGCAGACGCCGATGAAGACCCGGTCCCCGGACTGCACGACGGAGGCCGCCTCCTCTGCAGATACCAGCTTGGATGTGTACGCCGCCCTGTCTACCTCATTCATGTTCCCGTGCCGCCTTTCCGAAATAGTTTCCACGCCCCGCGGCATGCATGCCGACCGCCGAACGACGCCACCATAGTATCATATGCGGGCCGCATTTTCAATATTCGCGCATCAGATTCCATGGGATTTTCTGTAACATGCG
>CAZDUM010000062.1:5242-7387 GCA_964508645.1 uncultured Oscillospiraceae bacterium
ATCCGGCACTCTCAACTTGCTTTTTCGTGCAATATTCGATATTTTCAACTTGCTTTTTCGTGCTTTTTGTTGTATGATTGGTGTGTGGTGAGGGGCTGTGATCGTTGCAATGGCAACGCATTCGCGGTGCGGCCCGGCGCCGGATGGAAGGCGCCGTATCCTCACGGCTCTCTGCACCGCCAGCTGCGGGGCAGAGAAGAGCAGAATGGAGGGTCTCATGCTGAGGAGAAAAATCTACGACGACCTCGTCGCCTGGAAAAATAACAGTCAAGGCCGGTCCGCCATCGTGATCGACGGTGCGCGGCGCGTCGGCAAGAGCTACATCGCGAAGGCGTTCGCCAAGGCGGAGTACAGAAGTTACATCCTGATCGACTTCGGGAATGCGCCGAAGGATGTCCTGGACCTGTTCGACAATGACAGCGCCGACCTCGACCTCTTCTTCGCGAAGCTGGCGGCCTTTTACGCCACCCCCCTCCACCGGCGGGAATCCCTCATCATCTTCGACGAGGTGCAGCAGTATCCGAGAGCGCGCCAGCTCATCAAATACCTCGTCGCGGACGGCAGATACGACTACCTGGAGACGGGGTCCCTGATCCGCCTGAAAAAGAACGTGCAGGACATCATCATCCCCTCCGAGGAGGAGCACCTGGAGATGTTCCCTCTCGACTTCGAGGAATTTCTCTGGGCGATGGGCGACGAGGCGACCTACCCCCTGATCCGGTGCTGCTTCGAGGCGAAAAAACCCCTGGGCGCCCCCCTGCACCGCAAGGTCATGAACGATTTTCGCCAATATCTTTTGGTGGGCGGCATGCCACAGTCCGTGCTCGCCTACAGGGACGGGAAGGATTTCGAGGCCTCCGACATCGCCAAGCGCAGGATTCTGAAGCTGTACCGCGACGATGTCGCCAAGTTTGCGGCCGGCTACGAGGACAAGGTGTTCGCCATCTTTGACAACATCCCCGGGCAGCTCTCCAAGCGGGAAAAGAAGTATCGCCTTTCCTCCCTCGGCAAGCAGGCCCGCTTCAGGACGTATGAGGACTCCTTCGTATGGCTGCACGAGGCCATGGTGGTCAACACCTGCTTCAACGCGACCGATCCGCATATCGGACTCGCCCTGAGCGCAGACAACACGACGCAGAAATGCTACATGGCAGATACGGGACTGCTCGTCACGCACACCTTTCGCGATAAGAAATTCACCGACAACGACCTCTACAAGGCGATACTCTTCGATAAGCTGAACATCAATGAGGGGATGCTCGCCGAAAACGTCGTGGCCCAGATGCTTCGGCCCGGCCGGGAGCGGCTGTATTTCTACTCCCGCGCGGACAACCTGCATCGGGAGAATCAGATGGAGATCGACTTTCTGATCGCCACGGAGCAAAAGATCTCTCCCGTCGAGGTGAAATCGGGTGATTACCGTTCGCATTCCTCCCTCGACAAATTTCGCAGGCACTTTTCCTCCGTCCTGGGCGACGCCTACATCCTCTACCCGAAGGACGTGATGGTAAGGGACGGCATCATCCACCTGCCGCTCTACATGGCAGGCCTTCTGTGAGGGCAGCGCTTACAGATCCTCCGTTTTGTACGCGGCATACCCCTCGTACCAGAAGCTGTTGTCTATGCCCTTCATATAGACCTCGCGGTCGTCTACCCTGTCGGTCAGCGCCTGCTGCAGCAAGTGCTTGATTTCGACATCCCTGATGGGACTGCGCTCCATAGCCAGCAGATAGTCCTCCTTGTCGACCTTGCTCCAATCGACCACGAGGCCGATTTCCCGTTTCAGGAGGAGGTCGAGCCAGATGCGCGCGCTGCGCCCGTTCCCCTCGCGGAACGGGTGCGCGACGTTCATCTCCACATATTTTTCAATGATCTCATCGAAAGTGCCCTGCGGCATTCTCTCGATGGTTTCCAGCGCCGCATCCAGATACATCACCGGTACGAAGCGGAAATTGCCTTTTGCCAGATTGACGGTGCGTCTCTGCCCGGCGAACGGGTAGATATCCTCGAACAGGAATTTATGAATGGCCGCGAGCGTAGCGAACGTGCCAGGGGGTAAGGTATCCAGATAGCCGCTCCCAAACAACTCTGCCGCCTTCTTTTTACTGATCCGTTCCTCCTCCCGCGCAAGGAGCGCAGCATCCG
>CAZDUM010000063.1:0-2535 GCA_964508645.1 uncultured Oscillospiraceae bacterium
ATCTTTTGCGCGGTATGCACGCGGCCCTCGAACTTATCATGACTTCCGAGTTGCCGCAGCCTCCGACGCGAAATCTTTTGCGCCGTAACCAACGCGGCCTCCGAAGAAATCCCCGACATCGAAATCGGAAGGAAGTCTACAGATCAGGCGGTCGCCTTGGCCTGCTTCTTTTCCCTGCCGATGCGACGGAAGGTCTGGATGCCTTCTACGACCAGGATGAGCGCCAGAATGACCATGGCCGCTGCGAAGATCAGCTGGAACCAGTCGCCCCAGAGAGCGGAGCCGGCGCCGATCATGGCGATCTTGGCCTTGACGGTCAGGCACAGGCTGCAGATCGTGGCAACCAGCATGAAGACCATGGGGATGTAGAACATACGGTTGTTCTTGCCGACATTGCCGAGCCAGGCGGCCACGGCCATGAGGGCGATACCGGCCAGCAGCTGGTTGGCGGCGCCGAACAGGCCCCAAATCTGGGACAGGCTCAGGTAACCGATGACGCAGCCGACGATGACCATGAACAGTGTGCCGGTCAGCGGGTAGGCCAGGATGCGGCGGATACCCTTGGCATCCTTCCAGGTCGCTTCACCTTCCTTGAGGAAGAGCTCGGCGAACATGAAACGGCTGAGGCGCGTGCCGGTGTCCAGGCTGGTCAGGGCGAATACCGAGACGGCCAGGGTCAGCAGCGCGTACAGGGAACCGAACGCAGGGGAATCCGTGCCGAACATGGTGGCGATACCGGTAGCGAAGGCCACGGCCGGGGAACCAAATTCGCCATTGGTGTAGGCGGTAAATACCATGCCGACCGCGATCAGGGAGATGATACCCAGAGCGGACTCGATGAGCATGGAGCCGTAGCCGATGGCCTTGGCATCCTTCTCATTGGCCAGTTGCTTGGAACTGGTGCCGGTGGCGATCAGGCTGTGGAAGCCGGAGCAGGCGCCGCAGGCCACGGTGATGAACAGGGTCGGGAAAAGGGTTCCCAGGCTGTTGCTCCAACCGGTGAAGGCGGGCAGCTCGAACTTGGCGACGCCGGTGATGCCGGAGTAGATGATGCCGAACAGGGCCACGATCATCATACCGTACAGCAGGTAGCTGGACAGGTAGTCACGCGGCTGCAGCAGAATCCAGACCGGTACCAGCGAAGCGATGGTGATGTACAGGCCGATAATAATGATCCAAGCGGTGCGGCCGAGGGCAAAACCGACATTCAGACCGAGGATGACGAGCCCGACGATGCCGGCGATACCGATGATGGTGGCCGGGACCGTCTTCATGCCGACGCGGTTGGTCAGGATGCCGTAGACGATAGCCAGGGCGATGAAGCCCAGGGAAATGATTGCGGTGGTTTCGTTGCCTGTCGGGTCTGTCGTGAAGCCGAGGCCCCTTGTGGCCGTGTCAGAGGCAAAGGTGCCGGCGACGACGTTGACGAAGGACGCGATGACCAGAATGAGCACCAGCAGCGCGAAGATGATGAACAGCTTCTTGGCTCTGGGGCCCATGGAGTCGGAGATGATCTCACCGACAGACTTGCCGCCGTGGCGGATGGAGGCGAACAGGGAACCGAAGTCCTGCAGACCGCCGAAGAAGATACCGCCGATGACGCACCACAGGAAGACGGGCAGCCAGCCGAATACGGAGGCCTGGATGGGGCCGTTGATGGGGCCCGCGCCTGCGATGGATGAAAAATGGTGACCCATCAGGACGGCCGGCTTGGCGGGAACGTAGTCCACGCCGTCTTCCATTTCAACGGCCGGCGTCTTGCGCTTCGGGTCGATGCCCCATTGTTTCGCCAGCCAGGAGCCATAGAAGACGTAGCCCAGCACCAGCAAAACGATGGCGGCTAAAATGATGAGTATAGGTGTCATGAATATTCCTCCCTTCTTGCACCGCTCTCATGCATCAGAGATGTATATGGCGAAAGAGCTTCGTCAGGGCTTTTCCCTGCCTGTTGTAGGTGAGGATGCCCGTGGAAGTCTCCAGCGCTATCAGTTGGTAGTGGCTCCACCCGCGCAGGGTGAGGCTGTAACTCTTGTAGTGGCTGTTGTGCGTGATAAAATCCACCGCGTCGGGGTCTATTCGGTCTGCGAGGATGACGAGGCCGACATCGGAGTTTCGGTGGCTGTCGTGCGGCCTGACACGGGAAAGGCCCCGCTCCCAGGCGCATGCATCGAGCGCGCGTATGCGCTCCGGCGTCAGGGTGTCGGTCACCACGAAGAATACGTACTCGTTCGATTCGGCTTCGGCGAGTTTGGCGCGCTTCACGAGGAAGTACTGCTCGTCGTGCGAGTGGAACTCGGCCTCGGCGGTGAAGGGCGCCTCCACATCTTCGGTCTTGACATTGTAGTAGTGCCGGTAGGTGAGGAGGAGCTGGCGCAGGGCTTCGGCGGGCGTGAGGACGGCCGGGGCCGCAGGGTCTACATCCGGCGCTGGCGCGGACGGGCCGGCAGCCTGCTCTGCGGTGCCTGCCGGGGGCGCGGGTTCAGGCGCAGATTCTGGCACGGGCTGCGCCGCACCATCTGCGGTCCTGCCGGATTC
>CAZDUM010000063.1:2635-7336 GCA_964508645.1 uncultured Oscillospiraceae bacterium
TCGGACTCGGACTGTGCCGCCGTCTGGGGCTCGGTAGGAGCCTCGGGGGAGGGAACGGTGTTCGCCTTTTCCCTCGGCGCGCCATCCGCCGTCTCGGAGCCCGCCGCGGGCGCTACATCGGATACGGCTCCTGACCGGCCGAAAGCCTGCTGCGCCGCCGATGTCGCCGGGCGGGGCATATCCTCTGCCGGCGCGGGAGCGTCCGCCGTCTGCCCGTCCGGTGCCTGCACCTTTTTCCTCGTCCAGATCGCCTGCCTCACAGCGCCGCCTCCTGTTCCGCTGCGGCGGCAGCCGGAAGTTTCCCGACGATGGCGTTAGGCGCCAGCTCCTTCAGGCGCTCGATGACCACCTTGGCGGCTCGCGTGCCGGGCATCTGAATCTCCGCCAGTTCCTTGGTCTCGTCGCAGATGACCAGGGATTCTACGTCAAAATTGCCGCGCCCGCAGCAGAGCTTGGCGGGCACCTGCATCACGCGCCGAAAGTAGCGGTGAATATCGGTGTATGCGATGTAAAAGACCTTCAGGCCCTGTCTGAAATACAGGCAGCTGTCGCCCAGCCGCAGCTTGCCGACCTCGTAGGCGCTGCCGTACTCCGTTTCGAGGGCATCTTCGGGTTTCGAGCCGTTCGGCTCGGTCAGTGGCACAAAGCGCACGACGCACTTCCTCCTTCTACTGTACTATATGTACTATACATCCATATATCATATTTGCAGACCGGGTGCCGGATTTCGTTTCGGCCGGCTGTTTCGCGGTTTTCGCTATTTTTCGCTGTTTTTCGCGGGTTTTCACTCGTACTGCCATTCTATCACGCGGCGGGAGGGCTTTCAACAGGAAATTTGCGTATTTCGGGTTAAATTTGGTTTTTTTGCTATAAAAAAAGAAAACAAAGATTGTGATGCAAAAACAAAAAAGCGTTACGCGGTCAGCATCCACTATGGCCAGCAACAGGCACAGCGCAGCGCAAATCGCGGGGTCGCGACCAACCGCGCGAGTTTGCTGCGCCCAACACCGCGTCCAAATCCTGCTGGGACCCTTCGCTCACGCCTTCGCTCACGCAGGACGAAACATCTGGCCAAGGCCCGTCCGATGTGGTAGAATAGGGGGGCAAAGGGAAAGGGTGAGTGCGGATATGGAGAGAAAAAACAAGATCGGCACCGTGCGCGTGCATGAAAATGTGCTGGGCCACCTGGTGCTGCGCGCGTTGCAAACCTCGGAGGGACGGGCTTTTGCGGCGTCGGAGCGCGGAAAACTCCTGACGGGACTGGCAGGCAGACCCACCGCCGGGGAGGTGGGGGACAATCTCTGGATTCGCGAGGAGGAGGGCCGCGTGTGCCTGACATGCTACATCATCCTTTCCTTCGGAGCGGGCGTGAAGCGGACGACGGACGGACTCCTCGACGAGATGCAGCGGGACATGCAGGCGCTGTTTCCTGACCAGAGCGGTCGCATCACGCTGCATGTGGTGGGCGTTAAATCGCGGCAGATCGCAGAGCGCGATATCGAGGTAAAACGGGAATGGGATTGCGTGATCCGGTCACAAGCCTGAAGGGTGTCGGGGCGAAAAAGGCGGCAATCCTGGAACGCCTGCATATCCGAACGGTGGACGACCTCTTACATCTTTTCCCGAGAAAATATGAGGACCGCCGGCAGATATGTCCCATCATGCAGGCACCGGAGGACCGGGATGTGCTGGTCAGCGGGCGCGTCACCGCGAAAAAGCAGGCACAGGCGGGGTATCGAAGCCGGAAGGTCCCGCTGCGCATCGAGGTGGCGGACAATACGGCCGCGCTGGAGGTCGTCTTTTTTCATGCGCCGTATCTGAACGGGTACTTTCAGGTCGGCGGAACCTATACGTTCTATGGGCGCGTGACGCTGAACAACGGGAGGCGCCAGATGGTGCACCCGGAATTTCACATCCTGGGTGCGGAGGACGATGTGCGCGGCATCCTGCCCGTCTACCCGCTGACGGAGGGACTGTCGCAGGCGCAGATGCGCACCTGGGAGCGGGCGGCGCTGGCGGAGGCCGGCGAGATGGAGGAATGGCTCCCCCCCTATATCGTGGAGCGCTATCATCTGTGCGACCCGGCCTACGCGATGGAAAACATCCACTTCCCTGCGGACGGCCGCAAGGTGGGGGAGAGCCGGTACCGTCTGGTGTTCGAGGAGCTTTTGGTCCTGCAGACCGGCCTCTTCTATATCAAGCGGGGACGTAGCGGCAGCGACGCCTCCGGGCAGGCGATCCCGATGTCCGTATCCGTGGCGCCGTTCCTCGAGGCGCTTCCATTCCGCCTGACGCCGGGCCAGGAGAAGGTCTGGGGCGAGATCGAGCGGGACCTGGCGAGGCCCGCGCCGATGAACCGGCTGGTGCAGGGGGATGTGGGCTCCGGCAAGACCGTCGTGGCGGAGCTGGCCATGTACAAGGTGGTGCGGGGCGGCTACCAGGCCGTGATGATGGCGCCTACGGAGCTACTGGCGAAGCAGCATCTGGCGACGCTGACCCGCGATCTGGCGCCGCTCGGCGTGCATGTGGCGCTCCTCTGCGGCAGCACGAAGCCGAAGGAAAGGAAGGAGATTCTGCGCGATCTTGCGAGCGGGGAGATCGACGTGCTGGTGGGTACGCACGCGCTCATCCAGCCGGATGTGCGGTTTCAGCACCTGGGGCTGGCGGTGACGGATGAGCAGCACCGCTTCGGCGTCAACCAGCGAGCGCTCCTCACCGAAAAAGGGGAGAACCCGAACGTGCTGGTGATGACGGCGACGCCCATACCCCGCACGCTGGCTGTCATCCTGTTCGGCGATCTCGATATCTCCATCATAGATACCATGCCGGCGGGGCGGCGGCCGATCCGCACATTCCTGCGCTACGAGGATGCGCGGGAGAAGGTCTACGACTTCGTGGCCGGGCAGGTGGAGGCCGGGTCGCAGTGCTATGTGGTGGCCCCGCTCATCGAACCGTCCGAGACGGTGACATGCCGCTCGGCGGAGATGCTTTACGAAGAACTGACGAGAAAATATCCGCGTCTTCGCATCGGCCTGGTGCACGGCGGGTGCAGGCAGGAGGAAAAGGATGCGGTCATGGAGTCCTTCGCGGCGGGCGATATCGACATCCTGGTCTCCACCGTCGTGATCGAGGTGGGAATCGACGTGCCCAACGCCACGGTCATGGTCATCGAGAACTGCGAGCGCTTCGGGCTGGCGCAGCTGCACCAGCTGCGCGGCCGGGTGGGGCGCGGTGACAGGCAGTCCTACTGCATCCTCCTGTGCGGAAAGGATGGGGAAACCGCAGGTAAACGTAACGAAATTATGGTCAATACGACGGACGGTTTCGTCATCGCCGAGGAGGATTTGAAGCTGCGCGGGCCCGGCGAGATCCTGGGTACGAGGCAGCATGGCCTGCCGGAGCTGCACATCGGCGACCTCATCCGGCATGTGGATGTGCTGGATGATGTGCGCGTGGTGGCCAGGGAGATCCTCGCGGCGGACCCGGAGCTGACGGACCCGGAGAACCGCATCCTCAGGGAGCGGGTCCAGGCCATGTTCGGGGACAATATCACGCTGCGGCTGTAGGTGGCGGCCGCTGTGCCGGCGGGCGACATCAAAAGCTCTGCCACGGGACAATATCACATTGCGGCTGTAGGTGACGGCCGCCGTGCCGCGCCGTGCGATGCGGTAGGGGCTGTGCGACGTTCTGTGGCGCCGTGTGACGCCCTGGTGCGGCCGATGCCATCCTGCGGCTGCGGGCACGCGGCGGTTGACGGAATGTGGCGCCCGGCTGGCAGGAATGCGGTGCGGTGACCGGCAGCGCGGGCGGCGGCCTGCAATGCGGCTGGCTCATCGGACTGCACGCGCGGCATCTGCCGCGGCGCCGCACAGCCGCGTCTAAAGATGATTCTACAGGACGACTATATAGACTATATAATGGAAAGCGAGGGAGAAAGCCATGCGCATCATCACGGGGGAGTACAAGGGACGGCGGCTCCTGTCGCCGGAGGGGGAGGCGATCCGGCCCACCTACGGCAAGGTGCGGGAGGCCATGTTCAGCATCCTCGGCTACAGGGTGGAAGGCGCGGTCTGCGTGGACCTCTTTGCCGGCAGCGGCAGTCTGGGTCTGGAGGCGCTCTCCCGCGGCGCCAGGCGTTGCTATTTCGCCGATAACGCTGCAGCCGCCCTGGCTCTGGTCCGAAAGAACATCGAGCTGTGCCGGGCCGGCGACAAGTCGGTCGTTTTGGCGGGTGACTACCGACTCGTGCTGCCTCGCATCCCGGCGCCGGTCGATATCTTTTTCCTCGACCCCCCGTACCAGGAGGGCCTCTATGAGGATTGCCTCTGCCGCATCAGGGAACATCAGCTTCTGGCACCGGACGGCGTCATCCTCTGCGAG
Source organism: uncultured Oscillospiraceae bacterium (assembly GCA_964508645.1). Taxonomy (GTDB): domain Bacteria; phylum Bacillota; class Clostridia; order Peptostreptococcales; family Anaerovoracaceae; genus RGIG7179. The sequence goes on from CAZDUM010000063.1 coordinate 7,016, forward strand.
CATGCCACCGCCATCGCGATGCCGGATGCGCTCGGCGGGTTCGAGAAGTCGAAGGAGCGCAAGTACGGCTCCATGTCCCTGAGCCTGTATGGATACGGGGAAGGCGCGTAGGCGTGATGTGCCGGAGTGCCGGGAGGCAGCGCCGACGTGATGTGACGGAGTATGCCGAGGCTGTGCCGCACCGCGCCTCGTGCGTGTCGCAGCCGCCGGAGCACGCGCCGGGCGCACCGTCGCTCGCGCGGAGATTTGTGGTTGCATCCCCCTGCGCGATGTGATAAAATAAAAAATTGTCAGGAGGTGCGAGCACGTGACGAAAGCCCT
>CAZDUM010000064.1:0-1510 GCA_964508645.1 uncultured Oscillospiraceae bacterium
AAATCGACCCGCGCGGCTTACAATATTTCATGGTGAAGGGATTCCATCTATGAAAGGAGGAGGGACCATCCTTGAAGGCAATCGTGCATTTTCTCGGCCGGGCCAAGGGCACGGTCGTCGTTATCTTGTTGCTTCTCGTCGCGCAGGCGTACTGTGATCTGGCGCTGCCGGCCTACACCAGCGACCTGCTGGACGTGGGGCTGCAGCAGGGCGGCATCGAGGATCCGGTGCCCTCCAGTTTACGGGAGAAAAGTTTGCAGGTTCTGACGCTTTTCGTCGACGAGGCGGATGCCGATACCCTGCAAAAGTCCTATCGTCCGGCGGACGTGTCTGGGGGCGGGGATGCCGGCGGTGCCGCTGCAGCCGATGCGGTGCTGACCCTGCGGGAGGACGCCGACCGGGAGACTCTCTCCTCCATTTTGCTGGTGCCGGAGAGCATCCTCTATCAGATGCAGCAGAGCGAGGAGGGCCGCGCCGCCTACGGGCAACTTGAGACCGCCGCCGCGGCCGGCGCCCTGACGCGGCAGGACATAGAGGGGCAGCTGGCGCCTGTCATCTCCCAGATGGAGAACCTGACGGATACCTTCCTGCAGCAGATGGCCGTGGGCTATGTGTCCATCGAGTATGAGGCGCAGGGGCTGGATATGAACGCCCTCCGCAACCACTATCTCTTTCGCATCGGCGGCAAAATGCTGGCCGTGACCCTTTTGATGAGCCTCATCGCAGCCGTGGTCGGCTATCTGGCCTCGCGCGTGTCGGCCGGCGTGGGGCGTGATCTGCGTTCCCAGCTGTATGAGAAAGTGATGAGCTTTTCCAGCGCCGAAATCGAGAGATTTTCCACCGCCTCCCTCATCACCCGGTGTACCAACGATGTGCAGCAGGTGCAGACGCTGATCGTCATGCTGCTGCGGATGGTGGCCTACGCGCCGATTCTGGCCGTGGCGGGCGTCATCAAGGTGATCCAGACGGGGTCGCAGATGAGCTGGACCATCGTGGTCGCCATCCTGGCGCTGGCTGTCTGCATCGCGGTGCTGCTGGTGGTGGCGTATCCGAAGTTCAAGCGGATGCAGGGCCTGGTGGACAGGCTGAACCTGGTGGCGCGGGAGCTGCTCACCGGCGTCATTCCCATTCGTGCCTTCGGGCGGCAGGCGCATGAAGCGGCGCGGTTCGACCGGGCGAACAAGGACCTGATGCGGACGCAGATGTTCACGAACCGGACCATGAACTTCATGATGCCGGTGATGATGCTGATCATGAACGGTGTGTCCGTCCTCATCGTCTGGGTCGGCGGGCATGGCGTGGACGAGGGGTCGGTGCAGGTCGGGGACCTGACCGCGTTCATCACATACTCCATGGTCATCATCACGTCGTTCCTGATGCTATCGGCGATCTCGATCGTCCTGCCGCGGGCGGCGATCGCGGCGAGCCGGATTCAGGAGGTGCTGGACACGCCGTTGTCTCTGACGGACCCGGAGGCGCCGCGGGATGCGGAGCTGGGCGGGCGCGCGGA
>CAZDUM010000064.1:1610-7059 GCA_964508645.1 uncultured Oscillospiraceae bacterium
TGGACGGCGTCGACATCCGCGAGCTGCGGCAGGAGACGCTGCGGGATGCCATCGGCTATGTCCCCCAGAAGAGCACCCTGTTCTCCGGCACCATCGCCAGCAATCTGCAGTACGGCGGCGCCGACATCTCCGATGCGGATATGAAGGAGGCGGCGGACATCGCGCAGGCGACCTCCTTCATCCTGGCGAAGGAGGAGGGCTTCCAGGCGCCCATCGCGCAGGGCGGCTCCAACGTGTCGGGCGGCCAGCGCCAGCGCCTGTCCATCGCCAGGGCCCTGGCCAAGAAACCTCGTATATTGCTGTTTGACGATGCGTTCTCCGCGCTGGACGCCAGCACGGATGCCGCGCTCCGCCGTGCGCTGAGCCAGCGCGCGGCGGGTGTTACGATCCTCATCGTGGCGCAGCGCATCTCGACCATCCTGCATGCGGATCAGATCCTGGTCATGGAGGAAGGGCAGATCGTCGGCATCGGCACGCACACCGAACTCCTGCGCACCTGTCAGACCTATCGGGAGATCGCCAGCGGGCAGATGTCGGAGGCTGAGATGCAGCGTGCCCTGGAGGGGGACGCGGCCGGCGGCATATCTGCCAGCACGGCCGGTTGCGCAATGAACGACAAGTCAGATGATGATAGTACATCCGACGGCCCGGCCCATGCAGGCGTCGACCCGACCGGCGCCCCGGCCCGCGCAGGCATCGACCCGGCCGCCGCGCGGAAAGATGGCAGGCCGGCCGCCCGCTCGGCAACCTGCGATGCACCGGACGCGGCCAAGGAAGGAGGTGAGGCCTGATGGCAGCACAGCGCAGACCACACGGCCCGCACGGACCGCACCGCGGCCCGATGCCCCGCGAGCGCGCCAAAGACTTCAAAGGCGCCATTCGCAACCTTTTGCACTACATGGGCAGCTACAAGATCGCGCTGCTGGCGGAGGCGATTTTCGCCATCCTCTCCACCATCTTCAGCGTCATCGGCCCCAAAATCCTCGGCAACGCGACCACCGAACTGTTCAGCGGCCTCATGGCCAAACTGTCGGGCACCGGGGCCATCGACTTTTCCCGGATCGGCGGCATCCTGCTGACCCTGCTCGGCATCTACATCCTCTGCGCCGCCTTCAGCTCCATCCAGGGCCTCCTGATGACGCAGATCACGCAGAAGCTCTGCTATCGCCTGCGCCGCGACATCAGCGAGAAGATCAACCGCATGCCGCTGGCGTATTTTGAGGGGCACCCCGTGGGCGACGTCCTTTCCCGAATCACCAACGATGTCGACACGCTGGGCCAGTCCCTGAACCAGTCGATCAACCAGTTCATCACGGCCCTCTGCACCCTGGTGGGCGTGCTCGTGATGATGCTGACCATCTCACCGCTGATGGCCCTGCTGACGGTGCTGATTCTGCCGATATCGGCGTTACTGATGATGATCATCGTCAAGCACTCGCAGAAATACTTCGTGACGCAGCAGGAAGCGCTGGGCAAGATCGACGGGCAGATCGAGGAGACGTTCGCCGGCCACGACATCGTCAAGGCCTTTCATCAGGAAAAAGCCGAGCAGGCCGCCTTTTGCCGCACCAACGATGTGCTGTACGAGTCGGCGTGGAAGAGCCAGTTCCTGTCCGGCCTGATGATGCCGGTGATGAGCCTGGTGAGCAACCTGGGGTATGTGGCCATCGCGATTTTCGGCGCCATGCTGGCCGCGCGCGGGGCTATCGAAATCGGCGATATTGTGGCGTTCGTCCAGTATGTCAAGAACTTTACGCAGCCGGTGACGCAGATCGCGCAGGTCTCCAACATGTTGCAGTCCATGGCTGCGGCGGCGGAGCGCATCTTCGCGTTTCTGGAGGCCGAGGAGGAGGATCAGGCGGCGCAAAATCCCACGTCGGCAGGCGGCGCGGTGCAGTCCGCGGAGAATCAGGTATCGAACGTGGCGGCGGGCCAGACGGCCGCTCCCTTCACGCCGTCGGATCCGGCGAGCATCCGGGGGGCGGTCTCCTTCGACCATGTGCGGTTCGGCTACACCCCGCAGAAGACCGTCATCCACGACTTCACCTGCGAAATCGAGCCGGGGCAGATGGTCGCGCTGGTGGGTCCGACGGGCGCCGGCAAGACCACCATCGTCAAGCTGCTCATGCGGTTTTACGATGTGGACAGCGGCGACATCCGCCTGGACGGCCGCTCGGTGAAGTCGTTCGACCGGAACGCCCTGCGGCAGGGCTTCGGCATGGTCCTGCAGGACACATGGCTCTTCAAGGGGACCATCATGGAGAACATCCGCTACGGCAGGCTCGACGCCACGGACGAGGAGGTCGTGGAGGCAGCCAAGCTGGCCCGCGCGGACAAGTTCATCCGCGGACTGCCCGGCGGCTACCAGATGGAGATCAACGAGGAAGCGAACAACATCTCGCAGGGGCAGAAGCAGCTTCTGACCATCGCCCGGGCCATCCTGGCCGACAATCCCATCTTAATCCTGGATGAGGCCACCTCCTCGGTGGACACGAGGACGGAGCAGCTGATTCAGGCGGCCATGGATACCCTGCTCAAGGGGCGCACATCCTTCGTCATCGCCCATCGGCTATCTACGATACGGAATGCGGACCTGATCCTGGTCATCCGTGACGGCGATATCGTCGAACAGGGTACGCACGAGGAACTGCTGCGGCGAAACGGCTTTTACGCAGAACTCTACAACGCGCAGTTCACGGAGGTGTAGGGGCGCGAGAAGCAAAAAAGAGAGTGCGCCGCGGAGACGTGGCGGGGATGTGGCGCGGAAGGCGCGCATAAAGATCGCAAAAGGAGCGGAAAACGATGAACGAATTCATGAAGCAGCGCTATGACAAGCTGGGGCCGGTCGTCGTGAAGGCGCTGGAAAAGAGAAATTTTGCGGCGTATTACTGCGCTGACAGGGAGGCGGCTTTGGAAAAGGCGCTGTCGCTCATCCCGGCGGACGCCGTCATCGGGTATGGCGGTTCGCTGACGCAGGACGATACGGGTATCAAGGCGGCGCTCAGCGCGCGCGGCAACCGCGTGCTGCATCGGGACGGTGCTGCGGACCCCGCGGCGCGGGCGGCCATCGACCATCAGGCGCTTGCCAGCGACTGGTTCCTCATGGGCAGCAACGCCATCACGGAGGACGGGCAGCTGGTCAACATCGACGGCGCCGGCAACCGCGTGGCGGCGCTGGCATTCGGGCCGGGGCATGTGCTGGTCGTGGCCGGCATGAACAAGGTGGTCAAGACACTCGGCGATGCCTATGACCGGGCCAGGTACATAGCCGCGCCGGCCAACATGATGCGCTTCGGCCTGCAGACCCCGTGCGCGGCCACCGGCGCCTGCGACGACTGCAACAGCGCGGGCTGCATCTGCAACCAGTTCCTCATCACGCGGCGCTGCAACCCGCCCGGCCGCATCCACGTCATCCTGATCGGCGAGGAACTGGGACTTTGACGCCGGGCGGCGGCGCGGCGCTCCCATCCATCAGCTCCAGCGCAAGATCGTACTCTGCACGCCGCAGCCGCAAAATTCACGAAGGTGGTAATTGCTTTCATCGGCTCGATATGGTACAATATGCAGCGCTATATATAGTACAAGATATGGTACATAATGTGAAATGGAGGTGTGTGCTATGACCGCAGTCAACTTTTCGACTGCCCGTAGTCACCTGAAGGATTTCTGCGACAGAGTGACGGACGGGGGAGAAACGGTGATTGTAACCAGGAAAGCCGAAAAAAATGTGGTGATCATCAGCGAGGAGCGGTTTAATGAGCTGGAGAAGGCGGAGCGGAATGCTGCCTACCTCGAAAAGTTGGAAAGAGGTCTGGAGCAGGTGCACGCCGGCTTTGGGGTTATGAAAACGATGGAGGAGCTGGAGGCAATGGCGGGCGATGGCGCATAATATTACCTTTTCGCCTGACGCCTGGGCGGATTACCTGTATTGGCAGTCAGAGGATAAGAAAACCCTGAAGAAGATCAATAGGCTGCTCCAGGAGCTGCAGCGAGACGGAGCGGTGCCAGGTACGGGAAAGGCGGAGCTGCTGCGGAAGATCAAAGGTATGAGCAAGCGTATTGATGATAAGAACCGGCTCGTCTATACCGTTGAGAATGACAGCATCATCGTCTTGTCGTGCCGGGGACATTATGAGGACTGAGCGGCTACGAGACGGAGCGTGCACGAAAAAGCAGGTAGCAAGACGCAATTTTTGCACGAAAAAGCAGGTTCCAAACAGCGAAATCTGCACGAAAAAGCAAGTTCAGCCCATCGAAAATGATTTTTTGACGGCATGAAGGATGTCCCGTATGCTCGGATTGCGGATTTCGCATGAGGCTCATATGATACGCCGGCGCCCCGTCGTATCAGATTCCATCGGCGCGCTTCAGCAGGGGCGCGCTTCAGCAGGGGCGCATTTCAGAGCGTCCTGTTCATGCTGCCCATCTTGTAGCCGTCCAGGTCCAGCGTCACATACAGGAAACCGATCTCGTGGAGCTTCGCGGCGACGTCGTCTATGCAGGGGATGAACTTGTCGAACTCATCCCTGTCGATCTCGATGCGCGCCAGGTCCTCGTGGATGCGCACCCGCACCTGGTGAAAGCCGAGGTCCAGCAGCAGCTGCTCCGCCTTGTCCACCATGGCGAGCTTTTCCTCCGTGATGGTCTCCCCGTACACGAACCGCGAGGCGAGGCAGGCGAAGGACTGCTTGTTCCACGTCGGCAGGCCCAGCGCCTGCGACAGCGCCCGGATATCCGCCTTCGCCAGTCCGGCCTCCCGCAGCGGGCTCCTGATCCCCAGCTCCGCGATGGCCGCCAGCCCCGGTCTGTAATCGCCGTTGTCGTCCAGGTTGGAACCCTCCACCACATAGGCGAGGCCCCGCGCCGCCGCGACCTCCCGTATCTTCGTGAACAGCTCGTGCTTGCAGAGGTAACAGCGGTTCTTCGGATTTTGGCGGAATCCATCGATCTCGAGCTCCTCCGAGTCCACGATCACCTGCTCGATGCCCTCCGATGCGCAGAACGCGCGCGCCTCCTCCAACTCACGCTGCGGGAAGGAGCAGGAACGGGCTGTCACCGCGATCGCCTTCTCACCCAGCGTGTCGTGGGCGACCTTCAACAGGTAGGTGGAATCCACGCCGGAGGAGAACGCAACGGCCACGCTCCCCAGCTCCCGAAGGATTCCCTGTAGTTTTTCCTGCTTTTGCAGCAGCGCATCCATCTTCGCATCCATCTCTCACTTGCCTCCGACAAAATATTTTTCAAACGGCTTCCCGCAAAAGGTCGCCTCCGCAGGGATTTTCTTCGCAAAAGATTTCCCGCAAGGGCTATTTCCCATACAGGCGAATCGCCCTTCTCACATGGGGCTTCCCGCAAAAGTTCTCTCGTCCGCCCGTCGCGGCACGCCTGGCTCTGGCTATAAGCCTACAATGCCTATAGGAACACTATACCACACGAGGCCGCGCGATGG
>CAZDUM010000065.1:0-5339 GCA_964508645.1 uncultured Oscillospiraceae bacterium
GAGAGCGTCTGAAAACCTGGGCGCGCTGCCGACAGGTGGGCGGCAACCTCAAGAGAGTCTCTGGTTTTGGCCCAAAGTGGAGGCAAAACATATCGTCAGCACGCCCTTGAAATCAAAAGTGGAGGTGCAGGGCGACCGCGAAGCACCTTTTGGACACTCTCTCGCCGCGCAGCCGCACGCATGAGGACATGCATCCGAGGCACCGGCAGGGGGCGCTGGCCCCAGAGATGCGCACAGCCGGACATGCGGGACATCCCTCCGCCGCCCGTCCCCGCCGACGTCCGAAATGGCGGAAAAAGTGTACGGGATTACGGACGAAGGATGTGGCCAGGGGGCCATGGCAGCGCGGCATCTGACGGGCACATGACGGCGTCCGGCATCCTGCACAAAGCGTGCGAGCCGTCCTTTTGCGAAGAAATCTTTTCCTTGGCATACTCCTTGCTCTCTCTAAAACGGGGTGGCATGACCGAGGAGAGCGGACATCCGGCCTGCGATCGGCGACGCAAACAGGCACCGCGCGCGAACGGTAGGCGGCACAGACGGTCACCTCCGCGCGAGCGGTCGGCGACACAGACGGCCACCGCGTACAAAGGTCTCGGACGGGCGCCACGGCATGACACCGGAGAAAACCGGTTCGCGCGGCCGCCCCAGAGCCTCCCGCCCGGCCCGTATCCATGCTCCGGGGCGCGGCGGAGAAACAGTGAGGGTGAATCACAGTGAGGGTGAATCCATGAAGGAGGTCAGGGGGAGCGTATTGTACCTGGACGGCTGCAATACGGTGAAATTGGCGGAGAAATACGGCACGCCGCTGTACGTGTACGAGGAAAATGAAATCACGGCAAGAATTGAGGAACTGCGGAAGGATTTCGTCGACCGGTATCCCGGCACCCGCGTCGCCTATGCGGCGAAAGCCTTTTTCCCGGTGGCCATGGCCAGGCTCCTTTTGACGCAGGGGCTGTGCGTGGATGTGGTGTCGGGCGGGGAGCTGTATACGGCGATCCACGCGGGCTTCCCGGCGGAGCGCATCGAGTTCAACGGCAACAACAAGCAGCCTTCGGAGCTGGCGATGGCGGTGGACTACGGCGTCGGACGCATCATCATCGACGGCCTGCAGGAGGTCGCGATGCTGGAGGAGATCTGCCGGGAGAAGGGCAAGACCATGAAGGTTCTCTTTCGCGTCACGCCGGGGGTGCGCAGCAGCACGCACGACTACATCGTCACGGGCCGGAAGGACTCCAAATTCGGCATTCCGCTGGACGACGACATCCTCCTGCCGCAGATACAGGCCGCCCTCGACTCGCCGTATCTCGACCTGTACGGCCTGCATTTTCATGTGGGCTCGCAGCTTCTGGACAACGAGTCGCATCTGCAGGCGCTCGATGTCATCCTGGATTTGGTGACGAAGATCCGGGAGCGGCTCGGGTTCGTGGTAAAAGAGCTGAATCTCGGCGGTGGTTTCGGGGTCAGGTATGTCGACGAGGCACGCCCGCCTTTCTCGCATTTCGTGGAGCCGATGATGGCGCGCATCGCGGCGTACTTCGGGGCGACCGGTCTGCCCATGCCGCAGGTCGTCATCGAGCCGGGCAGAAGCCTGGTCGCGGAGGCCGGGACCACGCTCTACACCGTCGGCAGCATCAAGGAGATCCCGGGGCTGCGCACCTATATGGCGGTGGACGGGGGGATGACGGACAACATCCGGCCGGCTCTGTACCAGGCCGTCTATACGGGCGTGATCGCGAACAAGGCCGATGAGCCGAGGACCGCGCTCGTCACCGTCTGCGGCAAGTGCTGCGAGTCGGGCGATATCCTCATAAAAGACCTCGCCGTGGCCGAACCGGAGCCGGGGGACATCTTCGCCGTCTTCAGCACCGGGGCCTACGGCTATGCCATGGCCAGCAACTACAACAAGAATCTGCTGCCGGGCGTGGTGTTCGTGAAGGACGGGGAGGACCGGATGGTCGTGCGACCGCAGACATATGCCGACCTGATCCGAAACGAGATTCGGTAGGGCGGCGGGCGCAAGGGATGTGGGGCTGGGCAGCAACCTCGCGACCCCCGCCCGACACAGCGCGGGTGCGGCACGGTGTCCGGCACCGCTCAGCACTCCAGCGCCGCCCCGTGCTTCGCTGCACGCGGCGTCTGGTCTGACGCGCAGCTTAGGAGGGCGGGCGTGCGGCGGCGACTGCCTACCACGACGCGGCTCCGGCAGTGTCACACGGCATTCCGCGACCCGCGAGACAGGAAAGGCATATAGACATGAAGATACGATTCACCAAGATGCAAGGCGCGGCCAACGATTTCATCGTGCTCGACAACCGCGACATGCGCCTCCCCGAGGAGACGCTGTCCGCCCTGGCGCGGCAGCTCTGCCCGCGGCGTTTTGCCGTCGGCGCGGACGGGCTCATGGCCGTCGAGACGGCGGAGGCGGGCGGCGATTTTCGCATGCGCTTCTTCAATTCCGACGGCTCCATCGGCGAGATGTGCGGCAACGGTGCCCGCTGCATCGCACGATTCGGCTACATGCGCGGCGCGGCCGGACCCGAGATGGTCATCGAGACGACGGCCGGGCCGGTCAGAGCCTGGCGCCTGGCGGATGACCTCTACAAGGTGCGGCTGAACGACGTGACACGGCTCGAGACGGACATGTGCCTGCCCATTGACGGGAAGATCTGGCACGCGTCCTACGTCGAGCTCGGCGATCCGCCCCTGCCGCACCTGGCGGTGCCGTACGCGGGCCTTCAGGAGACCGCGCCGGCAGCTCTCCGGCCGCTCGGCGCGGCCCTGCGCGCCCATCCCGCCCTGCCCAAGGGCGCCAACGTGAACTTCTACGAGGTGCAGCCCGACGGCACGGTATTCGAGCGCACCTTTGAGCGCGGCGTGGAGGATTTCACCTACGCCTGTGGCACGGGCACCGCCTCCGTGGCCGCGGTGGTCACGGAGACGGGGCAGGTTACGGACCCGCACGTGATCGTGGACATGGCGGGCGGCCGGCTGACGGTCGATGTGGAGCGCCGCGACGGCCGCATCAGCGCGCTGTACCTGAGCGGCCCCGCGACGGTGGTATACGAGGGCGAAGCCGATGTATGACGGACAGGCATATCTAAGCAGACTCAACGACAAGCAGCGCGAGGCGGCGACCTGCACCGAGGGACCCCTGCTGATCCTGGCCGGGGCCGGGTCGGGCAAGACCAGCACGATGACCAGCCGCATCGCCCACCTGATCGAGCAGGGCGTCAGCCCGTGGAATATCCTGGCCGTCACCTTCACCAACAAGGCGGCCGGCGAGATGCGCGAGCGGGTCGAGGCGCTGGTGGGCCAGGTCAGCTACATGTGGATCATGACCTTCCACGCCATGAGCCTGCGGATGCTGCGCGAGCACAGCGACGTCATCGGCTACGAGAAGAACTTCGTCGTCTACGACACCGTGGACCAGAAAACGCTCATCAAAAACATCGAGAAGGCGCAAAATATCGACAGCAAGGAGTATCCGCTACCCTATGTTTTGTCGATTATCAGCAAGCAAAAGGAGCTCGATATCGACCCGGCCGCCTACGCCGAGATGAGCGGCAGCAGTCCCAAGGGCAAGCGCCTCGCCTCCCTCTACGAGGAATACCAGCGGCAGCTGCGCGCCAACAACGCCATGGATTTCGACGACCTTCTGGTCAACGCGCTGCACCTTTTGCAGCAGAATAAAGAGGTGCTGGCGAGCTACCAGGCACGCTTCCGCTACATCATGGTCGACGAGTACCAGGACACGAACCACATCCAGTACGAGCTCGTCCGGCTGCTGGCGCAGGCCCACCGCAACCTCTGCGTCGTCGGGGACGATGATCAGTGCATCTACGAGTGGCGCGGCGCCGACATCAGCAACATCCTGGGCTTTGAGCAGGACTTTCCAGACGCGCGGGTCATCAAGCTGGAGCAGAACTACCGCTCCTGCGGCAACATCCTGACGGCGGCGCACTCCGTCATCCGGCACAACCGCGCCCGCAAGGAAAAGCGCCTCTGGACGGACAGGGAGGCGGGAGAAAAGATCACCTACTATCGGGCGGACGACGACAAGGCGGAGGCGCGGTATGTCGCCGAGGAGATCTACGCTTTGCAAAAGCGCCGGGGCGGCGGGTATGACGATTTTGCCGTACTGTACCGCACGAACGTGCAGTCCCGGCTGTTCGAGGACGCCTTCAAGGCGCGCGGCATTCCCTACCAGATCCTCTCCGGCTTCAGCTTCTACGAGCGCAAGGAGACGAAGGACATGATCTGCTACATGCGTCTCGTGGTGAATCCGGCCGACGATCTGGCGCTGGAGCGCGTCATCAACGAGCCGAAGCGCGGCATAGGGCCGACGACGCTGGCCAAGCTCAGGGGCATCGCCAAGGTCTACGGCATTTCGCTCTTAGAGGCGCTCAGCATGGACGAGGTGCTCGCCGGTTTTCCGCCGAAGGCCGCCCGCGCGGTAGGGGAGATGCTGACCGTTCTCGATCTCTGCCGGAACGAGCGGGAAAACCTGCGCATCGCGGACATCTACGACAACCTGCTCGTCAAGACCGGCTACATGCAGGCGCTGGAGGCGATGCACACGGTGGAGGCCGAGGGGCGGCTCGAAAACCTGTTGGACTTCAAATCCTTCATCTACGACTACGAGAAGGGCTGCGCCGAGAGCGGGGAGGAGGCGACGCTGGAGGGATTCCTGGAGCGGGTGGCCACGGACAGCGATGCGGACCGCTATGACGAGACGGCCGGCAAGGTGACGATGATGACGCTGCACAGCGCCAAGGGGCTGGAGTTTCCCGTCGTGTTCATGCCGGGTATGGAGGACGGGCTGTTTCCGAGCTACCGCGCCTTCGACAAGCAGAACGGCATGGAGGAGGAGCGGCGGCTCTGCTACGTGGGCATCACCCGCGCCCGGGAAAAGTTGTACATGACGGGGGCTGCCTATCGCGTGCTCTACGGCAAGGGCGATGCGACGCGGGAGTCCACCTTCATGCGGGAGATCGACCCCAGGGTGCTGGACGGGAATGTGTACCGGGGCGGCGGCCGGGTGGGCGGCCGGATCGGGGTGGACACGGGCAGCGCTGACGGGTTCGCCGCCAAGAAGCCGGCGCGGCCCTTCGCCTATGACCCGCTCGCCTATGCCAGGGAGCGCGCGGCCCGCGCGGCCGGTGCCGGGCAGGGCATGGAGCTGGCGGTCGGGGACCAGGTGACGCACGGCAAGTTCGGCTTCGGGGTGGTCATCGACGTGGATGACAGGACGGTGAGCGTCATGTTTGAAAGCGTCGGCCTGAGGAAGCTGGCGCGGGATGTCGCCCCGCTGACGAAGGTGTAGAGGGGAAGGAGGA
>CAZDUM010000065.1:5439-7038 GCA_964508645.1 uncultured Oscillospiraceae bacterium
CCCCACGATGCCCGTAACGCGGGACGTCACACATTCCCCAGGCGCACGCGGGAGAGCTTTTGCGAGGCGATCTGCGAAAGCTGCCGCATCTCGGCGATGTCCGTCGCCGGCGTTTGCAGCCTGTGCCGCGGAAAGTAGCGCGTGATGTGCAGCGGGATGGACGGGTCGATCCCCGCGATCCAGGCCGCCTCCGCCTCCATGTCCTGCGGGTCGTCGTTCATGCCCGGCACGATGAGCGTGGTCAGCTCCACATGGCAGTCCGCCGCGGCCCGGACGATGAACGCCTTCACCGTCTCCAGGTCGCCGCCCAGATAGCGATAGATCTCCGGCCGGAACCCCTTCAGATCGATGTTCATGGCATCTATGTACGGCAGCAGCGCCTCCAGGACCGGGCGCGCCGCCATGCCGTTGGTCACCAGGACATTCTTCATGCCCGCCTCGTGGACCAGTTTCGCGGCGTCCCGCACATACTCATAGCCCACGAGCGGCTCATTGTATGTGAAGGCGACGCCGATGTTGCCGTGTTCCCGTTCCCGCGCGGCCAGACGGCAGAGATGCGCCGGCGAGACGCCGAATGTCTCCGGAAGGTGACGCGCGTCCGAGGGGCCGCGCGAGGCGTCCTCCCACACATCCGCGATCTCGTGATTCTGGCAGAAGGGACAGGCCATATTGCAGCCGAAACTGCCGACGGAGAGGATCTTGCGCCCCGGGTAAAAGTAGGCGAGCGGCTTCTTTTCGATGGGATCGAGGGCGATGGAGGTCAGTTTGCCATAGCTTTCGCAGACGACCCTGCCGCCGCGGTTTCGGCGCGCGCCGCACCGGCCCCAGGCCCCCTCCGAAAGGGCGCAGTGATGGGGGCAGACCGGGCACACGGCCTCACGCATCGCCGTTCACCTGCGCTTCCTGCGCTTTCCGCGCCTCGCCTGCGTCCTTCGGATGATAGAGACAGAACCCGTAGCCCACCCCGAAGGTCGCCTCATGGGAGAGGACGCGGCTCTCCACCGCCCTGCCCTCGAAGGCGCCGCCCAGGATGGTGAAGGAACGGTGGCCGCATTCCATGCTGTCCTGCAGGAGTTTTTCCTTGAAGTCCAGGAGACGGTCGAACGCGCCGCTGCCCATGACCTCCATGATCTGCCGGTCGTACGCGGGTCCGGCGGGGTCGTAGCCGTAGGGGCCGTCAACCTTCTGACAGTGGCTCAGATCCCCACTCGCGATGAAAACGCATCGCCTGCCGACCTTTTGCACCGCCTGCGCGATGAGCCGCCCGAACGCCCAGTGCGCCGCCAGCGGCATGCCGGAGAGACCCATGCGGACGAGGCGGTAGTCCCTGTACGCTTTCTCGATGAAATAGAGGGGCACCATCGTGCCGTGATCCAGCGCTCGATCCCGCTCTCCCAGCATGCCCGCGGGAAATCCCTGCGCCGCCGCCTCCTCCGCGATCGCCTCCGCGAGTTCCCGGTCGTAGGAGACCGAGAGCCGCACCCCTCCGGCGTGAAACTGCCGGAAGTTTCCCTCGGCCCCGTCCCCCGGCGAGATGTGAAAATAGTCCCGGTACATGACGGCATGGGGCGATGTCAGCAGGATGGTGTCCGGCTGGAT
>CAZDUM010000066.1:0-5858 GCA_964508645.1 uncultured Oscillospiraceae bacterium
CTCCACGCGGCGGACACCGTTCCAATTCATCGCGCCCCTACCGCGTCGCATAGTCGCATATCTGCCATCCTCCTCGCGTGCGATCCTTCGCACGCTTTTTGTCTGCCCTGCGGGCACCTCTCCACGGATTATCGCGGAGACACCTCCAGTTCCTACGGGCACCTTCTACAGGCGTATTTTCGCCGCTTCTGCACATCCCGCAGCATAAAACTTTGTTGAAAAAAACCAACAATATGATATAATATCCGGCGTATTGATATTCGTGCATGCCGGCATGTCGGCCGGTGTGTTCTTCGCGTCGAAGTAAAGGACGGTTCGCACACATGAGCCAAGACATGACCCTGGAGACCATCGAGGAGAAGCTCTCAGCGAGGTTCGCCGCGCCGCTGCCGGAGCCGGCCGTGCGGCGCATCATCTTCTGGCAGGACCCGGCGGGCGAGTTTGAGAGCCTGGTGGACGCGCTCTCCCTGCCCGGCGTCAAGCTGCTGAAGCTCACCGGTTCCAACGCCTTTTCTGTGAAGAAATGCCTGTCTAAGGACGATCTTGAAAGCGATTATCTGGTCTATGATCCCTTGCCGCTCGGTCCGATCGCGGACGACTGGCTGCTGGACATCCGCCTGTACAGCGAGACGTTCCGGGCGGACCTGGTGTCCATGCGGATGGATGAACTGGACATCCCGCAGACGGCCGCCCTGCGCCAGTGCGTGCAGGCCCGCCATCGCTTCTTTGACAGCAAGGAGCGGGTGGCCAGGCTGCGTTCGTACGGCACGGCCTATCAGACGGCGGAGGAGCTGGAGCAGGATATCCTGGCGGTCCTGACCCAGGCCCGAAACAATACGCCCGCTGCCATCCTGCGCAGTCTGCTTCTGGCGGGCCTTAGGACGGAGGAAAATGCCGCGCTGCAAAACATCAGGAAGTTCGGCGATGAGGAGACCCTCTGGGCGTTCATCCACAGGCACACCGGTTTCCTGCACAGCGGACAGACCCCGCAGACCGCTTCCCAGTCTACCGCGCAGACCATATCGAGCCAAGGCACATCGGAGACTCCGATGGGGAAGGCACCGCAGGTCGCACCGGGCCTGTCCGAGTCCGGCGATCCTGCCGCGAACCCCCCGCAGACCGCATCGCGAGACGAGAGCCTTTTACCCCTGGCCGCCCATCTTTTGCTCAGCGCCATGTCCATGCACGTCCGGGCGGAAGACATGGGCCGACTGGAAGGCAGCCTCAGCCGCGTGCACCAGAGATTTTGCTACGGGATGGTGGACGAGTGGATGCACAGCGAGGATGACGACGCCCTCTACGACATCGCCCGCCAGGTGGAGGAGGAGATGGATCTGCCCGCGTTCTTCGACGAGATGCCCATGGAGAGCCTGCTGGGGGCGACCGGTTTTCCCTGCATCCACGAATGTGTGCTGCGGCGGTTCTTCGCGCAGATCAACGACCAGGTCATCCAGCCGGAGGAAATCCTGCGGGCCGTGGAGAAGCGGCGCGGCATGAAGTGGTACAAGCGGGTCGCGGACTACTACGAGGGGATTTTGCAGGTGGCGCGGATGCAGCAGTTCTATCAGGCGCACGCCGCCGGGTTCTCCTACGCGCGCTACGAGAAGCTCTGGAAGGATTATCAGGAAGACCTATATCAGATGGACACCTGCTACCGGCGCTTCCATCTGGCCTTTTCGCGCAGCCTGCGCCACTCCAACACCAACCTGGAGGACCTGTACAAGGGGACGGCCGAGTACGTGGAGGGCCTGTACAAGAACTGGTTTCTGGACCCGCTGAATAAAAAATGGAGCCTGCTGATCGGTGAGGAGATGGGGCGGGCCGGCGAGCTCGGCGGGGTTTCGGCGCAAAATCGCTTCTTCCCGGAGGTGGTCGTGCCCGCCATGGCGGGCGGCCGGGTGTTCGTCATCATCTCGGACGCGCTCAGGTACGAGACGGCGGCTGAGCTGACGGAGCGTCTCAATCGGCAGAATCGGGGGAATGCCAGGCTGTCCGCGCGGCAGGCTTCGTTCCCGACGGTGACGCCGGTGGGGATGGCGGCGCTCTTGCCCCATCGGAACCTGGAGTTGCAGGAGGACGGACGGGTCTGGTGCGACGGACGGGATACCGGCGGCACGGAGAACCGGCAGGCGGTGCTTTGCGGCGCGGAGCCAAGCGCCGTGGCGCTCACCTTTGAGAAGCTGCTGGCCATGAAGCGGGACGCCAGGCGCGAGGCGATCGGCAAGGCCAAGGTCGTCTATCTGTATCACAACCACATCGACGCGGAAGGGGACAAGCCGCTGACCGAGGGGCAGGTGTCCGCCGCCTGCGAGGAGGCCATCGCCGAACTTGGGAACCTGGTGCACATCATCGTCAGCGAACTGAACGGCAGCCAAATCTATATCACCGCCGATCACGGCTTTCTCTACACCTATCAGCCGCTGCGGGAGATGGAGAAGGCCGAGCTGCCGGCGTATGTGGAGGATCGGGTCGTGCAGCGGCAGCACCGGTACGCCCTGCTGCGGCCGGCGGAGCCGCATGGCGCTGGCGGGGAGGCCGGCGGGACCGGGCATGGGATCGCCGCGCATGATGGCGAGACGGCGTGGGCAGCAGCGCCGGGCGCTGGAGCCGCGTGGGGGACAGCCAAACCGGGCGGTGGATCGACATGGGCCTCCGCCACCCATGATGCCGGAACGGCGTGGGCAGCCGCATCGGGTGCAGGGTCCGCGTACGCGCCGGCACAGGATGCGGCCTCCGCGAACCGGGTGGCAGACGGCGGGCTGCCGCCCGCGGCCCTGGGCGGCCTGCTGCCCGTATCCATGGCGCCCCTTCACAGCCCGCTCACGGGTCTGACGCCGGCCGGCTGCGCACGGCTAAAGAGCCCGGGCGGCGGCCTCAATTACGTGCACGGCGGCCTGAGCCTCCAGGAGATGATGGTGCCCGTCATCGAGTACCGCAACCTGCGCGCCACCTCCCGCGACTATGTGGAGGTCCGCAAGGCGACGCTGACGCTGCTCAGCCAGAGCCGCCGGATCAGCAACAACCTGTTCAGCCTGGACTTTTTCCAGAAGGAACCGGTCTCCGGCAAGGTCCTGCCGGCGGTCTATGCCATCACCCTGCGGGACGAGCAGGGGCAGGCGGTCAGCGATACCAAGGAGGTGCTGGCGGACCGGACCGATGCCGAGGATCAGGCGCGCGTCTTCCGGGTGCCCTTCACCATGAAGAACATGACCTTCGACCGGAAGAAGGTCTATGAGCTGACCATCGTCGACAAGGAGAGCGGGAAAGTCCTGGAGCGCACCGCGTTTCAGGTGAACATCGCGTACACGACGGACTTCGATTTGTAGCAGCGGCCGGATCGGGGAGCCCCTGCGCGACACCCTGCTGCTGGCCATCAATCTGGGGGAGGCCGTACCCAGGATCGCGGTCAGGGACCGCGCGGCGATAGAACTTCTGCACCAGCTGTAACCGATGTTTCCGCCGCCCGTGCCTGCGCGCGGGGCGGCGGAGGCGATGCCAGAGGCGAGGAGGTATGTAGAGTTTGATGGATGCGTTAGACAGAAAGATTCTGGACACCTTTCCGGGGAAGGTCGTGCGCAAGGACCTGACGGCGATGATGCGTCGGGGCGCCAATGTGCCGACCTACGTGCTGGAGTACCTTCTGGGTATGTACTGCGCGACGGACGATGAGGCGGCCATCGAGGCGGGCGTCGCCAAGATTCAGCGGGTGCTCAGCGAGAACTACGTGCGGCCCGATGAGTCGGAGAAGATCAAGTCCTACGTGCGGGAAAAGGGCGAGTACACCATCATCGACAAGGTGACCGTGCGGCTGGACGAGGTGGTGGACAAGTACGTCGCCTACTTTACGAACCTGGAGATTTCCCCCTTCGAGATCTCCGCGGATATCGTGCGGGAAAACACGAAGCTCCTCACCGGCGGCGTCTGGTGCCTGGTGCGGCTGGCCTATGACCCGAACGCCACGGGTGCGGACGGGGATACGATGTACACGGAACGACTCCAGCGCGGCCGCCCGAAGAAGAACCGGTACGCGTCGCACTTCGCCATCCTCTCCCTTCGGCCGATCCAGATGCCGAACCTGGACATCGAGGAGATCATCGACGCCAGGGCGAATTTCACCAAGGACGAGTGGATACAGCTCCTTTTGCGCTCGGAGGGGTATGAACCGGATGCCCTGTCTCCGAAGGAGCGGATGCATTTCCTGATGCGCCTGGCACCGCTGATCCAGAAGAACTACAACCTGGTGGAGCTGGGCCCGAGGGGCACCGGCAAATCCCATGTCTACCAGGAGCTTTCCCCCTATTCCATCCTGATGAGCGGCGGGCAGACCACCGTCTCCAACCTGTTCTACAATATGCGCATCGGCCACGTGGGGCTGGTGGGCCACTGGGACTGCATCGCCTTCGACGAGGTGGCCGGCATGAACTTCCGGGAGATGGAGACCATCCAGATCCTCAAGAATTACATGGCGAACGGCTCTTTTGCGCGGGGGCAGGGCACCATTAACGCCGACGCCTCCCTGTGCTTCGAGGGGAATATCAACGATACGATCCAGAACCTCCTGAAGGTCTCCCACCTGTTCAATCCGTTCCCGGCGGAGTTTCACAACGACAGCGCCTTCTTCGACCGGATTCACTACTATCTGCCGGGCTGGGAGACGCCGAAGCTGCGCAGCGAAATGCTGACCGAGCGATACGGCCTGATCACCGATACTTTGTCGGAATTCTGCCATGAGATGCGGCGCTACGACTTCAGCCACGTGTTCGACGGCATCTTCGCCCTCAACGGGCAGTTCAACAAGCGGGACGATATCGCCGTCCGGCAGACCGTGTCGGCCCTGGCCAAGCTCCTGTACCCGGACCAGAACATCGAGAAGGAGGACCTGCGGGAGATCTTGGAATACGCCATCGAGGGCCGCCGCCGCGTCAAGGAGCAGCTGAAGATCATGGCCGGCGCGGAGTTTTATGACACGAACCTGGGATACATCGACCTGGAGACGGGGGAGGAGTTCATCGTGCCGGTGCCCGAGCAGGCGAGCAATACCCTGGTGCCGGAGGGCAGGCTGAAGGCGGGGCACGTGTTCGCCGTGGGCCGGAGCATCGTCGACAACGAGATGGGCATCTACCGCCTGGAGAACAAGGTGACGAGCGGCGACGGCAAGCTGAGCACCCAGGGCATCCCGGCCTACTATACCAGGAGCGTCCGGGAGTCGATGAACGCCGCCTTCGTGTATTTCGGGGAGACGGCCAAGCAGATCATCCCGGGGACCGTCCTCAGCGACAAAAACTATTTGCTCTACTATGCGGACCCCCAGGAAAACGGTGTCAGTGCGGAGGTGTCTCTCGCCGAATTTATCGGCCTGTGCTCGGCGGTATTCGACCGGCCGGTGCGGGAGTCGCTGGTCATCGCCGGGGAGATGAAGCTCTCCGGGACGCTGGCGCCGCTCACGGATCTGGAGGAGATCGTCCGCATCTGCGTCAACGCCGGGGCGAAAAACGTCATGCTGCCCCAGAGCGCCATGGCGGAATACGCCCAGGTGCCGCAGGAGCTTTTGGCCCGCATCAACCCGATCTTCTACCTGGACGCCATCGACGCCGCGAAGAAGGCGCTGGACCTGTATTAGGGACGCGGCCGTGCGGGAAGCCATGCCGGTCAGGCTCGTATGAGGCCGCATCCGGCCGCGTTTGGATGAGGACGCCGTATGAGGGACGCACCCACATGGGAGCCGCACCCGCAGCGGGGAGGAAAGGAGCCGTTCATGCTGTATCATTGCCGCAACTGCGAAAAAGAGATCGATGTGCAGGTGCCCATCTTCTTCTGCCCGTTCTGCGGGGCCGGGTATGCGCCGGAGGCCGGGGCGG
>CAZDUM010000066.1:5958-7037 GCA_964508645.1 uncultured Oscillospiraceae bacterium
CGGCGGGACCGCGGAGGCCATGGGTGGGACTGCGGACAGCGCTGCCGGCGCCATTCGGGAGGGCTTCTCCTCCCTGGAGGACACCTTCCGCCTGCTGCAGGGCGACAAGGGCGCCACGATCAGATCCATCCTATCGCTCCTGGAAAGGCAGATCGAGCAGGCCGAGAAGGAGATGGAAAAGATTTTCCCCGCACCGAAGGAAAAGCCCGACGGGGTGGAATTTTCCGCGCTGTACGCAAAGGCCCAGCGCTGCGACAGCATGCGGGAACTGTTTCACCTCCTGGATACCGCGCTGCTTTCCCTGCAAAAGGTCGCAGGCATGGAGGACGAGGAGGACGAAGACGAGGAGCGGGACTCGCAACCGGCAGACGCGGATGCCTATCGCAAGGCTGCCAAGGTGGACGACACGCTGCGGGGCTTCTTCTATGCGGCCGGCGTGGAGCTTTCCTGCGAGCCTCTGTCCACATCGGCGCTGACGATCCGCGGGGTGAGGCAGGTGCCGGGTGACGAGAAGGCGGCGAAGCTTTTGCAGCTGTACCGGCTGGTTCTCGCGCTCTATGAGACGTTTCAGCAGGTGGTGCGCACAAATTCCCTGTACGCCGCCTTCGCCAGCGATGACGGCAGGAACGAGAAGGGTCTGCCGTTTCGGTCCGCCTGGCGCGCCAAGAACCTGGAGGCGGCCATCGGACTGGCGGAGAAGGCGGCGGCCCGGCGCTACATCCCGGACCCGCTTCTGCTCGACGACAGCATGGAGGAGCACGTGGAGGCATTTTGGGCGGCGCTGGAGGCCCTGTGCCGGTTCGCCCATCGGCCACTCGCCTACTATACCCCCGGCGCGGAGGAAAAGATCGAGCCGCAGACATACCTCCGGGATCTGATCCGGGCGCATTACCGCTCCGCTTACCGGGCGGTAGACGACCTGCGCTTCTCCCTGCGGGATGTGGAGGAGGCGGAGGTCCTGCAGACCCTTAGGATTCTGCAGGAGATGGAGGAAAGGAAAGAGCAAGGCGAAGCGAGGGACCTCACATGAACAAGACAGCGATACGAAACTACGCCATCTGGGCCAGGAAGGCCCTGCT
>CAZDUM010000067.1:0-4458 GCA_964508645.1 uncultured Oscillospiraceae bacterium
CGCTCAGCCCGCCGCCAGCTTCTTCTGGTAGCTCCCCAGCTCCGCCTGGTTCGCCATGATGAAGTGCCCTTCCTCGATCTCCGTCCACACGGGCAGATCGACCGTGTAATCGTGGCACGATGGATCGTAGACCAGCAGCTTCTTGTGACGCTCCGACTTGGGATCGGGCAGCGGTATGGCGGACAGAAGCGCCCGCGTGTACGGGTGCAGCGGATGTGCGAACAGCTTCTCCGTATCCGCCATCTCCACGATGACACCCTTGTTGATGACCGCGATCCGATCACAGATGAACCGCATCACCGACAGGTCGTGGGCGATGAACAGATAGGTCAGCCCGTGCTCCTTCTGGAGCTTGCTCATCAGGTTCAGGACCTGCGCGCGGATGGAGACATCCAGCGCCGAGATCGGTTCATCCGCGATGATCAGCTCGGGCTCCATGATGAGGCTTCGGGCGATCCCGATCCTCTGTCTCTGCCCGCCGGAGAACTCGTGCGGGAACCGGCTCGCAAACTCCGGCAAAAGACCCACATCCAGCAGGGCCTTTTCCACCATCTGGCTGCGCTCCTCCTTGGACAGGTCCTTTCGCACATTCATCAGACCTTCCGAAACGATGTAGTCCACCTTGGCACGTTCGTTGAGCGATGCCATCGGGTCCTGAAAGATCATCTGGATGTTCTTCGTCACCTCGGCGTCCAGTTCCTTGCTGATGTGGCCGCTGATTCGCTCTCCGCGGAAGTAGACCTCGCCGCCTGAGAGCGGGTTGATGCGGATGATCGCGCGGCCGATGGTCGTCTTGCCGGAGCCGGACTCGCCGACGAGGCCGAAGGTTTCGCCTTTGTGAATGTCAAAGGAGACGTTCTTGACCGCGACGAAGGGTTTGCGCTTGGTGCCGAAGGTGACCTCCATGTTGCGAACGCTGACCAGTGGATCATGGGAGGGATCGTATGTCATTCTACCAGGTCACCTCCTCTGTTGAGATGGGTGATGTTTCTGATCTGCGGCGGCGGCTCGATCTTGGGCGCGCGGGGATCGAGGAGCCAGGTGCGCGCCTTGTGCGTCGGCGTGACCTCGAAGTAGGGCGGCCGGGCCACGAAGTCCACCTTGAGTGCCTGTGGATTCCGGGGGGCAAACGCGTCGCCGCTGATCTTCTGGAACAGGTTGGGTGGCGTGCCCTGTATCGAATACAGGTCCTCGCCTTTCACGCCGAGCTGTGGCAGGCTCGAGAGCAGCGCCCATGTGTAGGGGTGTTTGGGGTCGTAAAAGACCTCGTCGCAGAGACCGATCTCCACGATGTCGCCCGCGTACATGACGGCGATTCGATCCGCCACGTTCGCCACCACGCCCAGGTCGTGGGTGATGTAGATGACCGTCAGCCCGTATTTCGCCTGCAATCTCTTGATCAGCTGCAGAATCTGTGCCTGGATGGTCACGTCCAGGGCCGTCGTCGGCTCATCGCAGATGAGGATCTCAGGCACGCAGGCCATGGCGATGGCGATGACCACCCGCTGGCGCATGCCGCCGGAGAACTCATGCGGGTACTGCTTGTAGCGGGTCTCCGGATCGGGAATGCCCACATCGGACAGGAGCTCCAGCGTGCGGGCCTTTGCCTCCTCCTTGGAGACTTTGTTGTGAAGCGTGAACGCTTCCTGTATCTGTTTTCCGATCGTCTTGACCGGATTCAGGCTCGTCATGGGGTCTTGAAAAACCATGGCGATCCGCTTGCCGCGGATGGATGTCCATTCCTTTTCCTTCTTGAACTTGGCGAGGTCGTACCCGCCGTACTCGATGGAACCGCTGTCGACCCAGCCGTTGTTGTCGAGCAGGCCCATGAACGTCTTGCAAAAGACGCTTTTGCCGGAGCCGGATTCTCCCACGATGGCGAGGCTTTCGCCCTTGTAGAGGTCCAGACTGATGCCCCGGATAGCCGTCAACACCTGACCGCGCAGATCGAACTTGACCACGAGATCTTTTACTGAGAGGATGGAATTGGTGTAATCCGCCTTGTGTTCACTCATGCGCTCTTCCATGTTCAACCCCCATTCCTTACCTGTGGTTCCTCGGGTCGGAGGCGTCCGC
The DNA here is from genome assembly GCA_964508645.1 of uncultured Oscillospiraceae bacterium. Taxonomy (GTDB): domain Bacteria; phylum Bacillota; class Clostridia; order Peptostreptococcales; family Anaerovoracaceae; genus RGIG7179. Next base: position 2,077 of record CAZDUM010000067.1, read on the forward strand.
GAAGGCGTTGCCCAGTGCGTAGAAGGAAATCGTGATCGCGGAGACGATCAGCACCGGGAAGAAGAGCTGGTACCGCTGTGATGGGACCAGCATGACCTTGCGGCCCTCGTTGATCAGGTTGCCGAGTGACGGAATAGAGACCGGTAGGCCGAGGCCGATGTAGGTCAGGAAGACCTCTGAACCGATCGCGTCCGGGATGGAGAGGGCGGTCTGCAGCATGATGACCGAAATCAACTGCGGCAGGATGTTCCTCAAGATGATCTTAGGTCCCGGCGTCCCCAGGCAGCGGGATGCCAGGTTGAACTCCCGATCCCGGTATATCAGGATCTGGTTTCGAATGTATTTCGTCATGCCGACCCATCCTGTCAGGCACATGACGAAGATCATCGTGGTGAGGCTCGGATGCAGGATGTACATGAGGAGCATACGCAGGATGGTATACGGGATGTTATCGAATAGGTTATATATCTCCGTAAAGAGCCAGTCCCATTTTCGCGCGTAGCCCCAGATGGAGCCCAAGATCATGCCCACGACCACGTTGCAGACGGCCACGCAGAGGCCGATGAACAGGGAGGTGCGTGTGCCGCTCCACAGGCGGCTCCACAGGTCCTGTCCGATGCTGTTCGTGCCGAACCAGAACTCGCTGTTGGGCGAGACATTCCGAAGCAGATTGCCCGCCTCGTCGTTATAGATCAGGTACGGGTCCTTCTGGTTTGGAAGGAACGGCTGGATGAAGGTGAACAGGAGCAGCACGCAGAGGAAGCAGAGCAGGAACACGGAGCTCTTCTTCTTGAAGAAGACGTGGAATGTGCTCCTCCAGTAGGAATAGTTGGAGTAGCCGATCCGCTCCGCATCGCTGCTGTCGTGCTCCGCCAGCACGAAAAGGTCGTCTGTGATGGGCGTGATGCCGTCGTCGCACAGTTCGATGTTCGCGCGCATGCCCGCCTTCACGACCCTGTCCGCCTCGGCGGCAACGCCCGTCTGCGCGGGTTTCTCAAGCGTCGCGGTGCCTATCGTCTGGGCGGTGCCGTTCGTCTGGGCAGCGGTCTGTGCCGTCTGCGCGACCTGGGCGCCCTGTGCGGCCTGGTCTGCCGCCGTAGCACCGCTCGCCTGCGCCGTCTGCCCGGGCTGCGTGGTATCGCCCGCCTGCACGACCTTTTCCGACATCTCGATCTTCTCCGACGCCTCGGTCTTTTCCGCCGTCTCGGTCTTTTCCGCCTGCGGGGCAGCCTCCATCCTGGCGGGACTGTCCACATCCTCCATCTCCGCGAAACCCTCCTGGAGTTTCGACATTTTACGGTTGGTAAAATGGGTGGCGGGCAGGTCTACCTCTTTCAGGATGTCCTTCTTCTTTTTCTTGTCGTCCATTATCGGCTCTCCCCTTTCTTGACGAGCTTGATCCGCGGGTCACAGACCATCATGGCCAGATCGCCGAGGAGCAGGCCGAGGATGCTGATCATCGAGTATAGCAGGACCATCGCCTGTACCATGGTATTATCCTGTCGTTGTATGGACTGGATCAGGAGACCTCCCATGCCGGGGATGGAGAACAGGGACTCCACGTAGAGGGAGCCACCGATGGTGAACAGGATGGATGTCGGCAGGCTCTGCGCCATAGGGATGAACGCGTTGCGCATCACATGCCGGAAGGCCACCTGGCTGGACGTCATGCCCTTGGCACGGGCGAGCCGTATGTAGTCCATGTTCATCTGGTCCACCATGTACCGTCGCATCCACATGGCATTGGAGGCGATGCCACCTAAGGACAGACATATGATGGGCAAAATGGTGCTTGACGGCTTGGTCGGGTCATACAGCATGGGCAGATGAAAGAGGTTGGATGCATAGAGCTGCAGACCCAGGAAATAGACCGCGGCCGGAACCGCGTTGATCAAGAGCACATAGCCGTTGCCCAGCGTATCTATCAGTTTCCCCTTGTTTCGCGCCATCAGGACGCCTAAGGTCAGACCCAAGACCTCCTGGATCACAAGGGATATGATGCCGAATTTAAAGGAAACGATCGCCTTAGGAATGATCAGTTCCAGACATGGTACGTTCTTTCGTATGATGATCGATTTACCCAGATCTCCGTGTAGTATGAGATTTTCCCAAAAATGAAGGAGCTGGGTATACCATGGATCCAAAAGGCCGAGATCTCTCAGGATATTTTCCTTGACCACATCGCTCATGGTGTCGGCACGGCCTTCAAAATATCCTTCGACAGGCAGGAGCCGCATGAGCAGAAATACGATGGAGAGCACCAGAAACATGGTGATCAGTGCTCGTCCAAGGCGGCCCAAAATGTATTTCGCCAATTCCAAACACCTCGCAATTATGAATGATGATAGGCTGCGCGCACAGCCTTTGCGCCCTTGCTGTCTT
>CAZDUM010000067.1:4558-6893 GCA_964508645.1 uncultured Oscillospiraceae bacterium
CCTTTGCGGCAAGTAGGCGCTGATTGTCAAGGGGCTCACCGTAAACGGTGAGCCCCGGTTTTCATAAAGTGTACGATAGTCGTCAGTCGTCTATACGCGGAATTGACTAATAATCGATGTCGTTAGCCTCGGCGTAGGCGATGCGCTCCTGGCGCTCCTTTTCCCAAGCCTCCAGGCCCGCGGTGTACTCCTCGGTGTTCATGGGTTTCTCATAGACCCACTGATATTTATACCGGCTGTGGGACAGACCGAACGGTGCGATCTGGCTCTCAAACGGGTTGGTGCAGGAGGATACGTAGCCGCAGTCACCGAGCTGGCCCAGCGGAATGACGAACGCATTGTCCAGCAGCCAGGCTTCCGTCTCCGCAACGCCGTTGTACCGCTTGCTGGTATCGACGGTCTCCGACACGGCTTCATCTACCATCTCGCCGTATACGAAATCCTTCCAGTAGGTCTCATCGAATCCGCTCCGGCCCATGCGGCCATCCGGATCATCCTCGGTGGTCTGGGTCGCCATGCCGTCCGCGCGCCAGATGTAGCCATAGGCCTGGCCCAGGTTGAACGGGTCGGTCCAGGTCTGCGGATCGGCGTAGTCAGGGCCCCAGTAGGACATCATGAAGGAATAGTTGCCCGCACGACGGGTCGCATCCAGGAAGCCTGTCGAAGGATAGCCTTCCAGCACGAACTTGATGAAGTCATCGCCGAGGAGGTCCTCAAGCTGCTGGGACACGACCACCGCGAGGTTCGTCTCGATGTTGGACTCGGCGTCGTACGGCATGTAAGCCACGATCGGCAGGCTCACGCCAGCGGCCGTCAGCTCTTCCTTGGCCTTATCCCTGTACTCCAGGGCGTTGTCCGGCTGATACTGCTCGGTGTTGGTGTAGTCGACCAGCGCATCCAGCTCGGTGTAGTCCTTGCCGTCTGCAGAGCAGAAGTTCGGCGGGGTGATGGTGTTCTGCACATACATCTCCGGTGTATGCGGATCCCAGCAGCCGATCGCCCTGATGCGGTCCAGGCCATAGTAAAGCGCCTTACGGAAGTTCAGGTTGTTCGCGGCGGCCAACCACTGCTCATGGTCGAGGGTCAGGCCGTCCACGGTCTTCTCGTCATAGGTCGGCATGAAGTTAACGAGGTAGAAGTAGGTGTAGTTCGCGCCGGAACCCGGACGGTTCGGACGGATCATGTCCGCGCGCTCCGGATCGTTGAGCCAGCCGTCGATCTGGTCCACGGGGATGTCCGCATAGGTGACTTCGCCGCGGAGCAGTGCCTCAGCCTCCAGGGTGGAAGCCTCCGCGTTGTAGCGCTGCTCGATGCGCTCGATGTGGATGTCCTCGATATCCCAGTACTCAGGGTTCCGCTCGCTGATCATGTAGGAATTCGGCTCCCACTCGGTGCAGAGGAACGCGCCGCAATACAGGAAGGTCTGGTTGTCGGTACCGAACTTGTCGCCCATCTCCTCCAGGAACTGCGCGCAGGTCGGATAGCCCCAGTTGTACGTCAGACGGGAAAGGAAGTAAGGGCAGGGTGCCTCCAGCGTGAACTGCAGCTCATAGGTGCTGGGGGCCTTGATGCCGACGGTGTCCCAATCGGCTTCCTGGCCGCTCTCGAGGGCCATGTAGTACTCTTCAGCCCCGACGATATCGAACAAAAGGTCGGCGGTCCGGGCGGTGTTGGCGGGGTCGAGGATCCACTTCGCGGAGGTGACCCAGTCTTCGGCCACGACGTCCGTGCCATAATCCTCACCGTTGTAATACTGCCAGTGAACGCCCTCACGGATCTTAAAGGTCCAGGTCAGGCCGTCTTCGGAGGTGGTCCAGCTTTCAGCCAGGCAGGGCTGCACCATGCCGTAGTTGTCGTATTCCACCAGGGTGTCGATCCAGTTCGCCCAGTCGCCTGCGGCGGACGGATGCAGCGGGTTCCAGTCGGAAAATTCACTGGAATACATGGTCTTGATGACCTGTTCTTCGGCGGCGCCTTCGGGGCGCTCCACCTCAGTTCCACCGTTACTGCCACCTGGTTCTTCGCCGCCGCCCGTGTTGTTATCGTCGTTACCGCAACCGGTCAGGGCAACGAGGACCATGACCACAGCCAGTAAGATGGCAAGTACTCTCTTCAAGTTTTTCTTCATGTTGGTCTCCTCGCAATCATAGGTTTACAGGTGATTTTACATGTTGCTCTTTTGCTCTTTCGCTGAATCGTGTGAATCGTGATGATTTTATGATTAATTTTCACACATTCAACATAATTTAAGTGTATTGTACCCCCGACCCCCAACCTTGTCAAGGCACTTTTGCGGGGTGAAAACTGCAACAAAGCGCCGAGGAAAGCGCAATGG
>CAZDUM010000068.1:0-6779 GCA_964508645.1 uncultured Oscillospiraceae bacterium
CCCCCTCATCATGCACGTCCGAACCCGAAAGGAGATACGATACGATGGCAGTCAATCTGAAGGGAAGAAGTTTCCTAACGCTGATGGATTTCACGCCGGCCGAGGTCCGCTACCTGCTCGACTTGGCCCACGAGCTGAAGGCCAGAAAACGGGCCGGCATCAGGTCCCGCACCCTCGAAGGCAAGAACATCGTTCTGCTCTTTGAAAAGACATCCACCAGAACACGCTGCGCCTTCGAGGTGGCCGCCATGGACGAAGGCGCGGGCGTCACCTTCCTCGACTCCAACAGCTCGCAGATGGGCAAGAAGGAGTCCCTCGAGGACACCGCCCGCATACTGGGAGGCTTCTACGACGGCATCGAGTATCGGGGCTACGACCAGAAGGTCGTCGAGGACCTCGCCAGATACGCCGGCGTCCCCGTCTGGAACGGCCTGACCGATGTGGACCACCCCACGCAGATTCTGGCAGACCTGATGACCATCGAGGAGCACATTGACAAACCCCTGGACCGCGTCAAGGTCGTCTTTTGCGGCGACATCCGCAACAACATGAGCTACGCCTGGATGTACGGCGCCGCCAAGACGGGCGTCCACTATGTCGCCTACGGCCCGCAGGAACTGCGCCAGGCGCTGAACCGCGAAGTGATCGCAACCGTGCAGAAGGCCGCCGCCGAGACAGGTGCCACCATCGAGATCACATCTGACCCCGAAGCCCTCACCGGCGCCGACGTCATCTACACCGACGTATGGGCCTCCATGGGCGAGGAAGCCGAGATCCCCGAACGCGTCCGCCTCCTGACCCCCTTCAAGGTGACGAAAGAGCTCATGGACGCCACACAAAACCCCGACTGCCTCTTCATGCACTGCCTGCCGGCCTTCCACGATTTCGAGACGAAGATGGCCAGGACGCAGAAGGAGGCAGGCTACGACATCCGCGAGGTGACCGACGAGGTCTTCCGCGGCCCCCGGTCCGTGGTATTCGACGAGGCTGAAAACCGCATGCACACCATCAAAGCCGTACTCGTCGCCACGCTCGGATAACCCGGGTGGGGACCATGGGGCAGAGAAATCCGCTGCCCCGCAGACCACCGGCAGCATTCCACCATACAACATCAAAGGCGGCGGGCCCATGGCCCGCCGCCGCCTTTCACATCGCTTGCGCTGTCTTCTAAACGCCCCTACCGCACATAGACCTTCGGCAGGCGCTGCCCGAAGGCGCAGCAAATCTCGTAGTTGATGGTGCCGGTGGCCCTCGCGATATCGTCGGCCAGGATGGTATGCGTCCCGTCGCTGCCCATGACGATCACCTCATCGCCCACCTGCACATCCGGCACATCCGTAACGTCGATCATGCACTGGTCCATGCAGATGTTGCCCGCGACGGGCGCCAGGCACCCGTTGACGATGACCTTGGCCTGCGCGGAGTAAGGGCGCGGATAGCCGTCCGCATACCCCAGCGCGATGGTGGCGATGCGGCTGGGTCTCTCCGAGATGAAGCGGCGGCCGTACCCCACGGAGAACCCCGACGGGACATCCTTGACATGCACGATGTTGGCCTTGACGGACATGACCGGCTTGATGGCGAGCTGCGACCGGTCGACCTCGTCCGACGGATAGCAGCCGTAGAGGATGATGCCGGGCCGACAGAGATCGAAATAGATCTCCGGCAGCTCCATGATGGAGGCGCTGTTGGCAAAGGTCCTGACAGGCAGTTCGATGCCGGCGGCGGTGACGGCCTCATAGAAGCGATTGTAGGCCGCCTGCTGCTGGCGGGAGAATGTCTTGTCGCGCGCATCGGCGGTAGACATGTGCGAAAACAGTCCCTTGATGCGAAAGCCCGGCAGGACGGACATCTTCTTCAGGTCGGCGATCGCATAGTCGAGGTCATCGGCCAGATAGCCGATGCGGCCCATGCCCGTGTCCACGGCCACGAGCCCCTCCACGACCTTGCCGGCCTTTACAGCCGCGCGGCCGATGGCGGCCGCGTTTCCCGCATCGCAGACCACCGGTGTGATGTCATAGTCGACGATGGTGTCGGCGTACATGTCCGGCGTCAGGCCCAGCATGATGATCTCTTCCCGGGCGCCGGCCTCCCGCAGCGTGATGGCCTCCTGCAGGGTGGCGATGGCGAATGTCTTCACCCCGTTCTCCCGGAGGACCTCCGCGACACGAACAGCGCCGTGCCCGTAGGCGTCCGCCTTGATGACGCCCACAACCTCACGACCGCCGACCTTTTCCTGGATGTTGCGGATATTCGTCTCCAGATTGGTCAGGTTGATCTCGGCCCAGACCGGCCGCAATGCTTCCCGATACATGGCTCGCACCCACCCGTGAACTATACGGCCTCCAGGCGGCCCGGACCCAGATCGTGCTTCACGCGGTCCGCCTCCTCGGCGGCCTTGGCGGAATTCCACTGATCCATGGTGCCCACCAGGTATCCCGTGATGCGGCGGATGCGCTCGAACGGCACCGGGATGAAGGCGTAATGCAGATCGGCATAGTCGCCGTCCAGCTGGATGTCCAGGCTCTCCAGCTTCCGGTTATATTTCTTTTCCAGATAGGCTACATAGGCCTGCTGTTCCTCGGCAGGCGCGTTCCCCGTGATCGTGACACTCATATCTCAAATCCTCCTGCGTTTTCTTTACATGTCCCTTTACAGTTTCTGTATATAGCGTATTTTGCCGCCGTGTTTTATTCTATACCACCACATCTTGCGTGTCAATCAGTCCTGCAGAAAAAATCCGAGGAGCAGGAGGAGCGGGTTGTTGTCGTACAGCGGGCCCGCGAGCCGGGACGCTTCCATGGAGGCGGCCAGCGAATCGGAGAGGTCCGGAAACAGCAGTGCCGTCAGGGGTGTGACGACGGCCAGAAAGATGGAGACGCAGATCAGGCCGCTGACGATGCCGAGGATGCCGCCCAGCAGCCAGTCGACGAAGCCCAGGAACCCGCCGCGATACTGTTTGGAAAGCAGATGGCGCAGAATCCCGGCGACCAGGTTTACGCCGAGGACGATGAGCAGAAAGGAGAGGAGGTTGAGAAAGATCATGGCGATCGAGGAGAGCCCCTCCGCCGCCAGGGAACCGGTCAGCGCGGTCGCCTCCTCCCGCAGCAGCCGCGGCAGCGCCGCGTAGAGGGCGGTATCCTGAAACGCTTCCGTCAGGGCGGTGGAGACCGCGGTCTCCACCTTTCCCGTGAGCCAGTCCATCAGGCCGGTGCGGGACAGGATGAAGTCGCGCAGGTCATCGCAGAACAGGAAGCCGAGCACCAGGGCCGCGATCGAGCGCAGGCATCCCACGACCGTCATCACGAAGCCGCGGTGCATGCAGAAAAATACCGCAAAGCCGAATATGACCACCAGAAGAATGTCCATGACCATCGCGCATACCCCCTTTCCTGAGCGCCCCTCGCACACCGTCATTTTACCGGAAAACCCGCGCGAAATCAAGCGATACCGCAAATTGCGGCTTGAATGTCCGCTGGGAGTGTGGTATCATGTTCGACGTATGGAAGCATATATGTGGGAGGCCTTAGCGGAGGCGCAGCGCGCCAGGGACATGGGAGAGGTGCCCGTCGGCGCGGTCATCGTCCACGCGGGACGCATCATCGGCCGCGGCTGCAACCGCACGAAGACGGACGGGGATCCGACAGCCCACGCCGAGATGATCGCCATCCGGCAGGCGGCGGCTGCCTTGGGCGGCTGGCGGCTCCTGGAGTGCGAGATGTATGTCACCACGGAGCCGTGCTGCATGTGTGCCGGCGCCATCGTTTTGGCCAGGATTGAGAAACTGTATATCGGGACCATGGAACCCAAGAGCGGTGCCTGCGGGTCCCTTTATGATATCGTGCGAGACGACCGTTTGAACCACCGCGTCGAGGTGGAGACGGGTCTGCTCCAGGCGCAGTGCAGCGAGATGCTCGTATCCTTTTTCCGGGAAGTGCGCACGCTTCGCAAGGCGTACGGCAAGCGGACGGATATTCGCCTGGAGGATGCGTCACGGCGCCGGCGCCCGCGCCCGCAAACCGAATCGGAGGACACGTTAGAATGAAACGAGCTGGTAGGATCATAAGCCTGATAGTATTGCTGATCGTATGCGCCACATCCCTGTCCTTTGCGGAGGGCCTGGAGCTGCAGGATACATACCCCAAGGACGGCGCCACCGGCACGTCCATCGAGAACCTGGGCGTCAAACTGTACTTCAATCACAACATCACCGAGAAGGTGGCCAAGGCCAACGAAGACAAGTTTTCCCTCGAGGGCCCGAACGGCGAGGAATGGCCGATCCGCGTCCTGTACCCGGAGAAGGAAGAAGGCGTCATCATGGTTCTCCTGGACAACACGAAGGAAGTGGACGTGGATGGCGATGACAAGCCCGACACCGTACAGGGAAATTCCGCATACACGCTGCACATCTCCGGCGCCCTCGTCGACGACGACGGAAACACCCTGGGCCAGGACAGGACCATCTCCTTTACGACCACCAACCAGAGAGCGGCCATGACCATCAACATGGTGCTGATGCTAGTCATGTTCGGCAGCATGATGTTCTTCTCCACCAGGCAGGCCAAGAAGATGGCGCAGGAGCAGGCCGCCGCCCGCCAGCGCGAACGCGACGAGAAGGTCAATCCGTACAAGGAGGCCAAGCGGACCGGCAAGTCCGTGGAGGAGATCGTCGAGAAGGACCAGAAGGATAAGGCGAAACGCGCCGCCAAGGAAGCGGCCAGGGAGGCGCGCATGGGCGAGGACGCCTACGAGTGGATCGATGAGAACACATACCGCGTAGCCCGCCGCCGGCCCATCTCCGAAGGCGGCAGCACCTATATCACCGGCCGCAAGGCCGCGCACGAGGCCAAGGTGGCCGAGGAGGCCGCCCGCAAGGCGAAGATCGCAGCCGCGAAGAAGAAGCAGGCCAAGAAGGGCAAGGGCAAGAAGAAGAAATAGCGTACGACGGACCGAATGCTGGCTGGCCGTCGGATCGAACGCCGGGCTGCAACGCTGGGCCGACCGTCGAGCTGCATGCCGGACCGAGTGCTGGCTGACCGCCGGATCGGCGGCAGCGACGAGCCACGACGAGCCACAGGGATGCGAGGCAGGCGATGCAGGGCATGAAGACACTGGAGACGCGGGCATACGCCAAGATCAACCTGGCCCTCGATGTAAAAGGTCGGCGCGCGGACGGGTATCACGATGTCGTGACCGTCATGGCGCGCATATCGCTTTGCGACACACTCCGCCTCACATGGGAGGCGCTCCCGGGCACGCCGGACAGCCTGACCGTCACCCTGACGACCGACCGCCCGGACCTTCCCACCGACGCGGGAAACCTCGCCCGCCGGGCGGCGACGCACCTGTACGAGCGGTACGCGCCGGGCATCCCGCCGGGACATCTGACGATGCACATCGACAAGGCCATCCCCGTCGCCGCCGGTCTGGCCGGCGGCAGCAGCGATGCGGCGGCCGTGCTCACGGCACTGAATGTCCTCTGGGCGCTGGGCCTCGATACGCGGACGCTGTGCGACCTCGGCGCCGACCTGGGATCGGATGTACCCTTCTGCGTGCTGACACAGCAGACAGACTGTCGTTTCGCCATCGGCCGGGGCCGCGGCGAGATGCTGGAACCGCTTTCCTGCCACCCGCCCCTTTTCCTGACGCTGGCCAAGCCGCCCTTTGGCGTCTCCACCGAAGAAGTATTCACACATATCGACGACTGCGATATTTCGGTGCGGCCCGATATCGCGGCCCTGACCGAGGCCCTGCAGCGGGGGGACAGCTGCGGTGCCTGCGCCCATATGTGCAATGTCCTCGAAACCTACACCCTGCCGCACTATCCGGCGGTGGGAGAGCTGAAACGGGTGATGCGAGAGAAGACCCCTGCGCGACAGGTTCTGATGAGCGGCAGCGGGCCGACGGTTTTCGCCGTATACGAGACAGAACAGGAGGCGCAGCAGGCGTGCCGCGCACTGCGGGCCATGCACTACGAGGCCTATGAGGCCACCACGGACTGAAAGACTGCACAGAGGAGGTTGTATCGATGCTACACTTAGATTTACAGAACCACAGACCCCTCCGAGAAATCGTCTATGAAGAACTGAAGCGGCAGATTTTGGTGGGAGAGATTGCGCCCGGCACGCGCATGATGGAGGTGGCACTCGCGGAGGCCATGGGTGTCAGCCGCACGCCCGTGCGGGAGGCCATCCGCAAGCTGGAAAAAGAGGGACTGGTCACGATCGAACCCCGCAAGGGCGCCTACGCCTCGGACATCTCCTTCAAGGACATCGAGGATGTGCTGGAGGTGCGTCAGGAGTTAGAGGGCATGGCCGCCGGCCTGGCCGCGACCCGCATCACCGAGGCGCAAAAGGTGGAGATGGCGGACCTCGTGGAGAAGTACAGGGAGGCCGTCGATGCGGAGGATATCGAGGAGATCATCCAATACGACCAGCTTTTCCATTCCCTGATCGTCAATATCAGCGGCAACAAGACCCTGGTTCGCGTCTTTTCCACCGTCCAGGAGCTGGCCATCCGTTTCCGCTATATCTTCTACGACGACTTCAACCGCTACGAGGACCAGCCCCGGGAGCACAAGCGGATTCAGGAGGCCATCTGCAGCGGCGATGCCCAGAAGGCCCGCCAGGCGGCCGCCGACCACCTGGCCCGCCTGCGCAGCTTCGTGGACAGCGAGCGAAAGACGCTCGCGAGCCGCGAAGGCGGCCAGCCGGAAGAGCAGACCGCAAAGGGCGGAAAGTAGCCGAAGCAGCATGGAAATCGCCCATCACATCGCCCCC
>CAZDUM010000069.1:0-6714 GCA_964508645.1 uncultured Oscillospiraceae bacterium
TGATGATGATGTCGCAGTCCTCATGCGCGCGGATCAGACGGATCGTCTCCGCGAAGCGCGCGGCATCCATCGTGGGCATCTGGTTGTCCTCACGCATATGCAGGTGGACGATGGCGGCACCGGCCTTCCAAACCCGATAGACATCCTCGGCGATCTCCACCGGCGTGGTGGGCAGGGCCGAATTTTTACTCTTGGGAGTGCCTGTGCCCGTCATAGCACAGGAAATGATCGTCTTGTTTTTCATCTCGTCCTCCTGTCGTGCCTCACATCGTCTCCAGGACGGCTACCGGTCGAACCCAACCGGCGGAGCCGCGGTCGATCTTGATGGGAAATCCGATAAACTTAAACCCGAACGGCGGTAACTTATCCAAATTGACGAGTTTCTCCATCTGAAAATAGCAGCAATCCATACCTGCCTTGTGTCCCTCCCAGATCACACTCGGATCCCCGGTTTGACGGAAGCGTTCCGCCTCCGTCTGCAGGGGCGGATCCCAGCTCCATGCGTCGGTACCCACCAGGTGGATGCCCTGGCCCGCCAGCCACAATGTGCCCTCCCGGCCCGTACCGCATCCCTTCTTGTAGTAGTCCGATGTGCCCCAGGCCTCATGCGCATTGGTATGCACTAGGACGATGTCGCCCGGCTTCAGGGTGTACCCCACCTTCTCCAAATAGGCGATGTAGTCCTTGCTGGTGAGTAAATACCCGTCAGGTTTGTCGGAAAAATCGAATACAACCCCGTCTCCGACGCACCACTCGAGGGGCATCTGATCGATCGTCCACGCCGGTTTGCCGTGATCCATCGTAGGATGAAAATGCAGTGGCGCATCCATGTGCGTGCCGGTGTGCGTGGTAAAAGCCGCAAACTCTGACGCCCAGCCATAACCGTCCGGTAAGTCCTCACGCGTCGCACCGGGAAAGCTCTCCAGGGTATTTTGAATGGAAAAGTCCGAACCGTGATCGATATAGTAGATCTTTGCGATCTGGCCCTCCGGCTCCACCGGCAGATCCGACACCGTTGTTACGCTCAAGTCAACCAATTTCATAGTCATCGCATCTCCTCTCTCTTCTTCAATTTATAGACCACCCCTCCCCCCGCCCGCAACGCACAATATCCTGCCTTTGTCTCTTAATTTACAGATTCGAAAAACCGTATACTAATTGACATTTTCCCGCCTCTGTGCGTTGTCCTGTGCAAAGCAAGACGGTATACTTGTCCCAGCTTCATCATCCTGCGCATGATTGACAGCCGTAGCTTCCAGCATGATGCATCCTCATCGTTGCCGTGCGGGTAGCTATGGGAAAGGAGATAAACTGTGAGCAATCTGAACGGAAAATATGCCATCGTGACGGGTGGCGCACAGGGTATCGGTGCCGCGATCGTCAGGCGGTTCGCCTCTGAGGGCGCTTCCGGTATCGCGATACTGGACTATAATCTGGAAAAGGCAAAGGAAACAGCCGCTGCGTACGTCGACGGCAATGTTATCGCACTGCAGTGTGACATAGCAAATGCGGAGCAGGTTCACACCTGCATCGCCGAAATATACAAGCAGTTCGGCTGGATCGATATTCTGGTCAACAATGCCGGCATCTGCCGTGACGCGCTCTTCGCGAAGATGACGAGAGAGGAATGGGAAAAGGTCCTGCACACGAATTTAGATGGTACATACAACTGCCTGAAGGAGGTCGTCCCCATCATGGAGGCGCAGAATTACGGGAAGATCGTCAACATCTCCTCTTCCTCTGCGCATGGAAATGTGGGCCAGGCGAACTACTCTGCCTCCAAGGCGGCCATCCTCGGCCTGACGAAAACCCTCGCCCGTGAGCTGGCCACGAAGCGTATCACCGTCAATGCTGTATCCCCTTGCTTCATCGAGACGGAGATGATGGCCGGCATTCCGGAGAAACTCAGCAGCGCGATGCTTCGTATGGTCCCTATGCGCCGCATGGGAACGCCTGATGAATTGGCCTCCGCGGTCTATTTCCTGTCCACGGACGACTCTCGGTTTGTTACCGGTATCGAACTGCCGGTCAACGGCGGCATGTATACCTAAGGGGAACGATCAGATGAAAAGCGCCATGCCAACGGAGGAGCGAAGAAAGGCCATCGCCCGCGTCGGCGTCTGCATCCTGTACTTGTACAGCATGCTCTATACCTTCGCACTGCCGGTCATGTATCCCTCCATGCTGAGCCGATACGACCTCATGCCCTACTATGCCATATTCGGCATGGTCGCCATCGCTATGTCCTGCATCACCACGCCGCTGGGCGGAAAGTTGTGCGATGTCCTCGGGAGAAAACGCCTGCTGATGATCACCGGCACCCTGCGGCTCGGCCTCATGTTTTTCTGCGGCATTCACACCACCCCGGCGGTGTTTAGCGCGCTCTATCTGGCCTCCGCCTTTCTCTCCGGTTTCATGCTGGCCATTCCCCTCACCATACTCAGCGATCTGACCACGACGGATGAACGCCCGCGCTATTTTGGCTACTTTGGTGCCATTACGGGCGTCTCCCTGCTCTTCGGCATTCTGTTCAGCGGCATCATGACCGACCTGATGGGCCCCTTTTCGATGTTCTTCGTGTTCATCCCCATCCTGCTTGCCGCCATGATCCTCATCGGTTTTGGCTATCAGGATCCCCACGCCCCGGTCGGCTTCACCACCCTGGATGTGCCGGGCTGTCTGCTGATGACATTTTGCCTGGGCACGCTCATCGCCTTCTGCAGCTTTGGCGGCTCGCTCTTTCCCTGGGTATCCTGGAGCAGCGGCCTGCTGCTATCGGCCTCCCTTCTTTTATTCATTTTGTTTCTCAGGCAGGAAAAGCGCTGCGCGGACCCGCTCATCGACCTGCATATCTTTCGGGATCGGCACTTCGTGCTGTCCTTCGCCTGTGGCCTGCTGATCGCACCGATGGTCAATCTCTGCTCCGGTTATCTGGTGTTTTTCGGACAGGTGGCACTCGGGCTTTCCTCCGCAGCGAGTTCCACGCTGGCCATGCCGAAAAATATCCTTTATCTGGCTATCCCCAGCTTTCTGGGTGCCTGGATTTCTCGCGATACGGGGCGATACAGGGTGGTCTTTCTGACCTGTGGCGGGTTGATCGCTCTGGCGGGCGCGCTTTGTGCGCTATGGGATATCGATACACGCCTTTTAACCATCTATGCCGTCATGCTGCTCTTCGGGTTAGCTACCAGCTGCCAGAGTGTATCCCTGCAGCCCTACATGCAGCTAACGGTGCCGCCCGCCCACATCGGTGTCGCCTCCTCCCTGATCTCCTTTTCGACTACCCTCGGCTCGACCTTGATCGGCGTGGTCAACACCGTTTACTTTAACACGCGCTACACGATCTCGCGCAATGTACCCGCCGATCTGCAGGCTGTCATGTCGGATGGTCAATTGCAACAGCTGATTGCGCCTGACACATTGAAGAATGCTGATCGTCTCGCCGCACTCCGCGCTGACATACCCACAGATTTTCATGTGCTGTTCGATCAGTCCGTCCTAAACCTTCGCGCCGCAGGCGCCGATATTTTTCGGTTGATGGCAATCATCACTGCGGCGGCCGGGCTTGCTATCGTTTTTCTTACCCTTTTTCTTTATCGCAGGACGGACGCCGTCCCTGACGGGTCCGCCTGCCCTTTATCTGAGGAGGACAGAAGATGATGAAAAATCAACCGTTGGAGCATCCCGAGATCAAGCCGATCGGCAGCGGTGGCGACGGCCCGCTGTTTAGCGGAAAGCGCTTCCTGATTACCGGCGCATCCTCCGGGATCGGGTACGGGTTGGCAGAGCGGCTCCTGCAGCGTGGGGCTGCCGAGGTTTGGATCTGCAGCCAGAACGAGAAACGCCTAGATATCGCCATGAAAAAACTGGATGCCGGTGACAACCGCCTGCACGGACGAACCCTGGATGTCTGCGATTTTCACGCCATGGAGGCTTTTCTGGGCGAAATGGCCGCAGGCGGATCTATCGACTATGTCTTTGCGAACGCCGGCGTCAGCATGATCAAAGCATTTGAAGAGACATCCCGTGCGGAATTTGAGAGAATTATGGAGGTCAATCTCTACGGTGTCTGGAACACCGACCAAGCTGCATTGCCCCATCTGCTGCGGCAGGGTTACGGTCATATTTTGAACATGGCATCCATGGAAGGTTTCTCCGCCTGTGGCTATCACGCCGCTTATGTCACGTCGAAATTCGCCGTCATGGGATTGACGCAGGCGCTGCGGTATGAGTACGCTGATCGCGGTATCCGCTTCTCCGCCATCTGTCCGGGGCCTGTCATCTCCAACATCTGGGGTCGTGACGAGACGGGGCGGATTCATACGGAACTTGCAGCCCCCGAAGGTGCCTTGACAGGTGCTGAGGCCGCCGATGAAATTCTGGCGGGCATAGAGGAGGAGCGACCCATCATACTGGTCACCGATACAGCCAGAACCGCCTGGCAGAAATGGCGCGATGCCCCCGCCTCGGCGGATCGCTGGTCAGCCGGTTATACGAGGAGCAACCGATCTGCCGTTCATCATGTGTCGGATGTTTTCGAAGGACGCGGGTGAAGCGGGGCGCAGTCCTCGGCTCCTCGCGCCGAGGATGGGCCGATGCGTATCGTGAATACGGGGAGAGAACGGCTTTTCGCTTCTTCGATGCAGCAATCGCCGCGCGATACCAGGCGCGCGGCGATTGCTGCCTTTACCCTATGATATCAAAATCCTGTCAGGGTCTGCAAACGAATGCGGGCAGCGGCGAGAATGCGAAATCACTCAGTCGATCGGACATGTGGCACAGAGGCGCTCAAAGATGACGCTCAACTGATCGATGTATTCGTCCATGGATAGATCGGCGATATGCCCCGTCTCGTACATCGTCATGACGGTAGGAATCGCACCGGAAATAAAGCTGGAGAGAATATCGACATTGATCACGGTGCGGATGCCCTTTTCTCGGTCGTATTTCTCCTTGGTGCGGATCGCCTCACGGATCTGTGATGTTAAAATGTCCGTATAGGGTTGCCTGGACTTGCTGTTTATCAGGCGCTTGACCATCTTGGGGTGCTGCTGGAAATTACGAATATATGCGCGGCAAATGTTCAGGCAGTATTCCGCCATCGTGATGTTCCTCGGGTCAGCCTGATACAACAGGTTGGTGTCCCGCTGGATGTTGTTCATCACATAGGCGAAGAAATCGTATTTGTCTGAGAAATGCTTATAGAAGGTGGCGCGCCTGACCATCGCCTTCTCGCAGATATCCCCGACCGTAATGTCCTCCAGCCATTTTGTCTCGCTCAGTTCAAAAAACGCAGTCTCAAGCGCTTTGCGCGTTTTTTTCTTGCGCAAATCGTATACCTGCGTCTCCTTCCCTGTACTCTCTGCGGCAGCCGGCGAAACCGCCCGCTCAGGGGTCTGCGTCTCTGACACTCTCCTCATCTCCCAGTCATGTGGTGTCATTGATTTTCAGGGCACGAAGCAATTCTATCATATGTCAATATCTGTGTCAAGCTGGGCATGCGTAGAGATGGAGAAAAATGGAAATTGTATAGGTTGACGGCTGCGAATTGAGGGATACGCTGCGTAAAAGATGGGCAAGCCGGCGGCCACGGGGAATCCGGACTGTTCGGGCTGCCACACATACACGGCCGCGCGTGTGGCGGCGTGGACAAAGCAGGGCGGATGTGATATACTCCGGACCGGAGGGGGCACATGGAAAGTCTGCTATTCAGTCTCAATGCGACGGCGCCGGTATTTTTGATGATGCTGCTGGGGATGCTGTTTCGGCGGCTGGGGTGGCTGGACCGGGAGTTTGCCGGCAAATTGAACAGTTTCGTCTTCAAGGTCCCGCTGCCGCTGCTGGTGTTCTCGGACCTGGCCACGGTGGACATCGCGGCGGTCTGGGATACGAAGTTCGTCCTGTTCTGCTTCCTCACCACGGCCCTGTCCATCGCGGCGGCCTGGGGCGTGTCCTGCCTGTTTCGGGATCGCTCGATCCGGGGTGAGTTCATCCAGGCGGCCTATCGCAGCAGCGCGGCCCTTCTGGGGGCGGCGCTCATCCAGAACATCTACGGCAACACGGGCATGGCGCCGCTGATGATCATCGGCAGCGTGCCGCTGTATAACATCGCGGCCGTCGTGGTGCTCTCCCTGTTCGGGCCGGAGCGGCGAAAGCTCGACGGGAAAACTCTGCGCAGGACCTTGAAGGAGATCGTGACCAATCCCATCCTGCTCGGCATCGCGGCGGGCATCCTCTGGGCCGCGCTGCGCATCCCCATGCCTGCCATCCTGGACAAGACGGTGTCCGGCATCGCCGCCACGGCCACACCGCTGGGGCTGATGGCCATGGGGGCCACCTTCGATTTCAAAAAAGCGGCCGGGCGGGTGAAGCCAGCCGTGACAGCCGCAGCCATGAAGCTGGTCGGATTTTGCGCCGTATTCCTGCCCCTGGCCGTCGCTCTCGGCTTTCGGGACCAGGAGCTGGTGGCCATCCTCATCATGCTGGGCTCGGCGACCACCGTCAGCGCGTTCGTCATGGCCCGCAGCATGGGGCACGAGGGGACCGTCTCCGCCAGCGCCGTCATGCTGACCACGCTGTGCAGCGCCTTCACCATCACATTCTGGCTCTGGCTTCTTCGGACGCTGTCGCTGATATGAGCGGGAGCGAGCCTTGCTTTTTGGCCGGGTCTGGGATATACTTTTCATGCCTTCGAACGGTGAACGATTTCGTTTC
>CAZDUM010000070.1:0-2886 GCA_964508645.1 uncultured Oscillospiraceae bacterium
GTCAGCTGTCGAGGCGCTCGATGCGTGCGCCGAGTCCCGCGAACTTCTCGATGAATCTCTCATAGCCGCGCTCGATGTGGTAGATCTCCGAAATCTCCGTCTTCCCCTCCGACGCCAGGCCGGCCAGCACGAGCGCCGCCCCGGCCCGCAGGTCCGTGGCCATCACCTGCGTACCCCGCAGACTGGTCCCGCCCCGCACCACCGCCCGGTTGCCCGCCGTCTCGATGTTGGCGCCGAGCTTGCAAAGCTGGCTCACGTGCATGAAGCGATTCTCGAAGACCGTCTCGATGATGGTGCTCGAGCCTTCCACGGTCGTCAGATAGGCCATGAAGGGGGACTGGATGTCCGTCGGAAAACCCGGATAGGGCAGGGTCTTGATGTCGGTGGCGCACTGCGGCCCCAGATCGCCTCGTACCGAGAGATCCTCGGCACCCACCTCGATGCGCACGCCGCACTCTCTGAGCTTGGCGATGATGGACTTCAGATGGTCGGGGACCACATTCGTGATGCGCACCTGCCCGCGAGTCACCGCGGCCGCCAGCATGAATGTACCCGCCTCGATGCGGTCCGGGATGACCGTATGCTTGGCGCCGTGCAGGGTTGTGACGCCTTCGATCTTGATGGTATCCGTGCCGGCGCCCTTGATCCTGGCACCCATCTTGTTCAGAAAGCTCGCCAGGTCTACGATCTCCGGCTCCTCGGCGGCGTTCTCGATGTAGGTCACACCCTCCGCCAGGACGGCTGCCATCATGATGTTTTCCGTCGCCCCCACGCTGGGAAAGTCCAGATAGATCGTATCACCGATCAGCCCCTGGCCGCCGGCTCTGGCCTCCACATATCCGTCCTGAAACAGAATCTCGGCGCCGAGCGCCTCCAATCCCTTCAGATGCAGGTCGATCGGGCGGGCGCCGATGGCGCAGCCGCCGGGCAGCGGCATCCTGGCCCGTCCCTTGCGCGCCAAAAGCGGCCCCATGACCAGGAAGGAGGCCCGCATCTTGTTGACCAGTTCGAGCTGCGCCTCGGTGGATATGATATCCTCCGTCACGATCGATATCGTCTTATCTCCCAGGTCCTCGACCTTAGCGCCCAGGGAGGTGAGAATGTCCTTCATATACGCCACGTCGCGCAGATCGGGTACATCTCGGATCACACACGGCTCTTCAGAAAGAAGAGCGGCCGCCATGAGCGGAAGCACCGCGTTCTTCGCGCCGCTGATGACGACCTCTCCCCTGAGAGGGTCGCTGTGATATACGATATATTTCGCCACGTCGCGCCCTCCAGCCTACAGCGTCTTCAGTTCAGCCAGGCAGTCCTTGCAGACATTCTTTCCGTGGATGACCTGCACATCCCTGGCGTTGCCGCAAAAGATGCAGGCGGGCTCGTATTTCTTCAGCATGATGTAATCTCCGTCCACGAAGACCTCCATGGAGTCATCGGTGCGGATACCCAGAGTTCGTCTCAGCTCCACCGGGATGACGATCCTGCCCAGAGGGTCTACCGGTCTCACGATACCTGTTGCTTTCATTTTCTTCGTTCCTCCTCTACCATGTACGACGTATTTCAGGACTCGGTTTCCTGCTCGTGCTTGTCCCTGATGACACCCACGCAGGAAGATACGGCCTTCGCTATGTTGGCGGCGGCCTTGATGAAGCCCTGGTTGTTCTTGCCGGCCTCCACGAAACCCTTCGAGGCTTCGATCACATCGTCAAGGAGCTTGTCGACATCCTTGGTCCGACGGGAGGCCACCTCGGTCACATCCTTGACATCCTTCAAGACGGGGTCAACGGCCTTCAGCGTGGCGTTGAGTCTGCGCACGAGCAGGATCAGATACACCAGCAGGATGCACGCCAGAATCACGAGCACGCCTATGGCCAGAACCTTTAAATCAACTTCTATGACCATTTTCTTTCACCCTCCTCCGGTCCTGTCCTATTATAGATAAAATTGTAAATTATTGCAACTGCTTTTTGATGCGCGCGGGGCATGTGTTGCAGAACATGTTTGAGGGGTATTTCGCGCGTGCTCGGGAGTGTGACAGTCGTGCGATAGAGCGGGACGCAGCGTTCGGAAAAGCGCTCATGGATTACCGCACGGCTGCTTCGCGTCCCCCACATTCGGCATGCTTCGTGGCATGACTCTCCCCGATTTCCTTCGCGGGGTGTTGATTTTCGGCGGGTGTAGGCGTACAATCAGGGATGGAAAAAGTGCGGCGGTGCGGTGGTGCGTCGGCGCGGAGGAGAGCATGGACAAAGAGAAGAGCAAAGCCCCCATCGAATCCCCCGAGGAGAAACGGAGCCGGGGCGGCGGCGTTTTCATCCTGATCTTTTTGGTCGCCGTCATTTTCATCGCCCCACTCGTCAATCCACAGGTGAGCGGCGATCTGTACATCAACGATATGACGGGCGTCAGCGTGGGGCCGGGCAATGTGGACGGGCTGACGAGCCGCATCGTGGAGGACGACGGCACATCCGTGGAGACGGCGCCGGGCTACCGCTTCCAGATTCCCAGGCGCTGGGCGCTGGGCCAGTATGAGGACCTGTATGCCCAGGGCGGGCGCGGCGAGCCGGTTGGCGCTCGTTTCACCTACACCGGGAAAAAGGGCGGGCAGGCGACGCTTCTGGTCAGTCCCATCCGTGCGGCGGACCCGACGTATGCGCTCGTCAGCGCGAAACTGACCTACGGGTCGGACAAACATATCGATTACTCGTATTTTAACGACATTTATCCCCTGGTATTCGGCGAAGACGGCCACTACTATGCCATCTATGACATGGGCGAGGAACATTTTTTCCTCGAGGTGACGGACGGCACGGATGGCGATGTGTCGCAGCTCCTGACGACCCTGACGGTACAGAGGGATGAGGACGAGGAGTAGGCGCCGCACCG
>CAZDUM010000070.1:2986-6649 GCA_964508645.1 uncultured Oscillospiraceae bacterium
CGCGCGGCGCGCAGGGGGACGGTAGACACCGCAGCACAGAAACGAGAAGCACGAGGGAGGGAAAATCTACGCATGAAACCTTTTCAGAGGGCCACTGACCTGATCAAAGGCGCCGTCGAGGACGGCCGGCTGGCCGGGGCTGCCATCGCGATCGGCGACAGAGATACCCTGTATGCCAAGGAAATCTACGGCTACACATCTTTTACGGAGGAAAAGACGCCCGTCAATACGGAGACGCTCTTCGACATGGCTTCGGTAACCAAGATCATGTCCACGACCATGGTCGCCCTGCGATTCATCGCCGACGGCAAAATCGATCCCGCCGATACGCTGCCGGTGTATTTCGGCGATCAGGTACCGCCGGACAAGGCACATATCATGCTTTACGATCTTTTGACGCACACATCGGGGTTCGACGCGCATGTGATGCTGGAGGATTACCTGAAGCCGGGCGAGGACCCGGTGCCGTTTCTTCTCAGCCTGCCGCTGGGCTACGAGACCGGGACGCAGGTGGTGTACAGCTGTCTGGGGTTCATTCTCCTGGGAAAAGTTCTCGAGCGCTGCAGTGGTCAACCTCTCGACAGGCTTGCACAGGAAATCGTTTTCGGCCCCCTGCATATGACGCACACGGGATATCACCGCATCGATCAGCCGATCGACAGCCGCAACACGGTCTATACCGAGCGCGACAAGAAGACCGGGAAATGGCTGTGCGGCCAGGTCCATGACGAAAACGCCAGGCTTCTGAACGGCGTTTCCGGCAATGCGGGGGTCTTTTCCACCATCGACGACAGCATCATCTTCGCCCAGATGCTGGCCAATCACGGCACGCTGCACGGGGTGGAGATCATACCGCGTACCGTCTTCGATGTGGCGATCCACAACTACACGCCGGGCAAGGATGAGAACCGTGGACTCGGCTTCCATCTGGCGAACGGCCACTGCAGCTATTCCGGCATGTTCTTCGATCAGAAGGGGTTCGGGCACACGGGCTTCACGGGCCCGCACATCATCGTCTCCCCGGATTCCGGTCTGTTCGTGGTCGTGCTCAACAACCGCGTCCATCCGGATCGCGACAGGGACAGCGGCAATCTGCGGCTGCGGCGGATGGTCGACACGCAGGCGGCCATCGCGTATGATGCGATGATGCGGCAAAAGATGCAGGGGTGAAGAGGTTCGATGTTGCAGGTGCCGCGGTTTGCAGGCAGTTTCGGGCATGTAGGCCCATGTGGGACGGTACAGACATCGTGGGCGACGCGGACACTGTGCGCGTCGGCGGCGATGCGGGCGCTACGGGCATTGTGAACATCGTCGGCACCGAGGACGTCGTGCGCCTCGCAGGCACATCGTCGGCGATGCGGGCTTCGCATATGCCGCGGGCGCTGCGGGCCCTGCAAACACATAGCATAGAAGGAGAATGACGCGAGATGGAGAGCAAGACGCAGGAAGCGCCGCAGAAGCCCGATTTGAAACCGAGGCGCGTCGTCGGCATGATGTCCGGCACCTCGGTGGATGGCATCGACGCGGCCCTGGTGGAGATCAGCGGACCGGTGGATCATCCAGCCGTGAAGCTGCTGGCATTCGCGGACACACCGTTTCCGCCGGCCGTGCGCGAGCGGATATTCCAGCTCTTTGACCCCGCGCAGGCCACGGCGGACCGGGTGGGGCAGATGCAGTTCCTGCTGGGGACTCTGTACGCGCAGGCGGCCCTGGATGTCATAGAAAAAGCCGGTCTGACACCGGCCGAGGTCGACCTGATCGGCTCGCACGGCCAGACCATCTGGCACGCCCCGAATCCGGCGGGCCCACAGGACTGGGCGGCCGATCTGTGGCCGGACGGCAGACCGCTGGGCTACACGGTGCAGATCGGAGACGGGGCCGTCATCGCCCAGCGAACCGGCATCCCCACGGTCAGCGACTTCCGCGTGGCCGATGTCGCGGTGGGCGGGCAGGGCGCGCCCCTGGTGCCCTATACGGAGTATCTTCTGTACCGGCGGCAGGACGAGACGGTCCTCCTGCAGAATATCGGCGGCATCGGCAACATCACCGTGCTGCCGGCAGGAGGCGGCCCGGAGAGCGTCTACGCCTTCGATACCGGCCCCGGCAATATGCTCATAGACGGCGTGATGCGCGAGGTAAGCGGCGGAGAGCTATCCCGGGACGAGGGCGGACAGTGCGCATCGAGAGGCCGCCTGCGCGCCGATCTTTTATCCCGCCTGCAGGAAGACCCGTACTATGCGCAGCAGCCGCCAAAATCCACGGGACGCGAGCATTTCGGACGGCAGTATGTCGAGCAGATCATGACACTGCGGGCGCGCCTGTGCGTATCGGACCCGGACCTGCTGGCTACCGTCACCGACCTGACGGCCTGGTCCATCGCCGACGCCTACCGGCGGTTCGTGGCACCCACGCATCCGGCAAAAGAGCTGGTGGTATCAGGTGGCGGCAGCTATAACCGCACGCTCCTGGCCCGCCTGCGTGAGCGGATGGAGCCATACGGCGTGGCCGTGCACACGCAGGAGGATTTGGGACTGAACAGCGATGCCAAGGAGGCTGTGGCCTTCGCGCTGCTGGCGGACTGCTGCGTGCACGGGCGCCCCGGCAATCTGCCCGGCGTGACGGGGGCCGAAAGACCCGTGGTGATGGGGAAGATATCGCCGGTGTAGCCGGTGTAGCCGGTGTAGTCGATGCAGCCGGTGCATGGATGGTATATGGACGGAAAAAGGCATGTGCGCGGGCGGTCACGCCCCGGAAAGGAGCATCACGAATGTCGATCGATCTGCAAGGCATGATGACGGAGACCAGGAACCCGGATACGATGGATCTCGATGAGATGTCCATCCTGGAGATCGTGACTGCGATGAACCGGGAGGATGCCAAGGTGCCGGCTGCGGTGGCGGCGGTGCTGCCCGACATCGCCCAGGCGGCCACCTGGGCCTTGGAATCCCTGCAGGCGGGCGGCCGCCTGATCTACATGGGGGCGGGCACCAGCGGCCGGCTGGGGGTGCTGGATGCGGCCGAGTGCCCGCCGACCTTCAGCGCATCGCCCGATCAGGTGATCGGCCTCATCGCCGGCGGTGAGGCCGCCTTCATCAAGGCCGTCGAGGGCGCGGAGGACAGCCCGGACCTGGGGAAACAGGACTTGATCGAGCTGGGCCTCGCCGCCAGAGATACCGTGGTGGGCATCGCCGCCAGCGGCCGGACCCCATATGTGCTGGGCGGCCTGGCATACGCGCGCGCCTGCGGCTGCCACACGGTCGGCCTCACCTGCAACCGGGATACGGCCCTGAGCCGGGCGGCCGAACTGGCCATCGAGGTGATTGTCGGACCGGAGGTCCTGACCGGCTCCACGCGTCTCAAGGCCGGCACCGCCCAGAAGCTGGTTCTCAATATGATCTCCACCGCCAGCATGGTGGGCCTGGGCAAAGCCTACCAAAACCTCATGGTCGATGTGCAGCAGACCAATGAAAAGCTGCACGTGCGGGCGGAAAACATCGTCATGGAGGCGACCGGCGTATCGCGGGAGGAGGCGCGCAGCACGATAGAGGCAGCGGGCGGCCATGTCAAGACGGCCATCACCATGCTGCTGGCCCGCTGCAGCGCCGAGGAGGCGACAGAGCGCCTCCAGCGCGCCCACGGCCGCGTGCGGGATGCCCTGTAGTT
>CAZDUM010000071.1:0-4792 GCA_964508645.1 uncultured Oscillospiraceae bacterium
CGCGATAATTTCCGCGTGGACGCGCTGGGTGCGCTTGCCAGATGAGCTGCAGCCGGTGATCAACACTTACCGATAATTTCCCGTGGATGCGCCGGATGCGCTGGGATGCGGGCGTCCTTCATCCGTTCCCTTCCGCGCTGCCGAAGATGACCTGCAGGATCTCGTCTTCGCGGATGCCGCCGAACAGCTGGGGGAGGGGGAAACGTTCCAGCACGCTGGCCACCGTCTCCCGCCGGTACGGGCAGCCCGTCAGCGCCGCCGTGAGCGGCCTAAGCGACGAGAGCCCCAGAAAATCCCCGTGAAAGGCGATTCGCGTGATGGATCCCCGCTCCACGCTGAGGCCGACCTCCAGGCTGCCGCCCGCAAAGCGCGCCGCCCGCGTCACGTCGAACTGCGGGGAGCGACCGAAATTCCACTCCCACGTATCGTATTTGTCGCGCTGCAGGGCGGCTACATGCGAAAGCTCCGCCGGCGTCAGCTGCGTCTCCGTCACTTCCTGCGCCAGCGCGCCGCGCAGATACTGCCAGAAGGCGGGCAGGTCCATGTCGCGTCCCATAGCCCGCAGGAAGGTGCGGATGTTGCCGATGCGGCTTTGTACGGACTTCGTGCCCTTGGCCTGCAGCTTGGCCGGGTCGGGCCTGAGGGCGCCCGCCACCATGGCGGGGTCCGAGTCGAAGAGCAGGCAGCCGTGGTAGAGGATGCGCCTGCCGAAAAGGCGCTGCGCGGTGCCGGAGACCTTGCGGCCCTCGATGAGGATGTCGTTGCGCCCGGAAGCCTCCGCGCGAAGGCCCAGTCCCCGCAGGGCGGCGAGAAGGGGTTTGGTGAAGCGCTCCAGGGTCAGCCGGTCCGCGTCCTCCACATCCGTGATGAAGGAATAGTTCAGATTCCCCAGGTCGTGATAGACCGCGCCGCCCCCTGTGGTCCGGCGCACCACGCGGATGTGGTGCGCCTCCACGAAGGAACGGTCGATCTCCGCCTCGGCGTTTTGGTTGCGGCCGATGACGACGGTGTTGTCGTTCTGCCAGAGCAGCAGGTAATGGCCGTCCGGCCGCTCCGTGAGGACGATCTCCTCGAAGGCCAGATTGTAGGCCGGGTCCGTGGAGCCGGTCTCGAGGTAGAGCGTGGCCTCCGGGGGCGCCTCGCGGCCCTGCTTTAGGCTATCCTGCCTGCTTGTTTTTTCCTCCCGCATCTCCTACCCCTTCTGCATTCTCTGTATTTTCCGTATCGGTTTCGTCATCGGTTTCTTTGTGTCATCTGGGTCTACTGCACCTTCTGCGCCGATTGCATCTTCCACATCTCCTGCATCATCGGCGTCTCGTGCGGCGCAGGCGTCCTTTTTTGAATCTATTGCGTTTTTGCTTCCCCTGCTTCTGTTGATTCTCTTGCTTCTTTTTCTCTTGCGTCTTTACATCCTTTGCGACGGGCCGGCACGATGTGCCGGCCCGACGGGTTGCGATGGCGTATGGGATCATGCCCTGCGGCACAGGATCAGGCGTTCGGCGTACGGCGGGCACCAGAGGAGCCCTTTCCTGGCAGATACCCGCCTGCCGGATGTCGGCAGGCGCTGGGCCATCCAGCGCATGGCGGGGGATTGGCCCCATCTCACGCCGCTTTGTCCGGCACAGGGTATGACCATGACGCGGTCTCACATGGGATTTTTTATCAGGCGTTCGGCGTCCAGCGCACGATGGGCGTGCGCGCGGCCTTGACCTCATCCGGCCGGCCGATCGGCGTGCGGTGCGGGGCACCGTGCAGCACCTCCGGGTCCTCGTGCGCCAGCTCGTACAGCTCGCGGAAGATCGCCGCCACCTGGTCCAGCGTCTCCTTGCTCTCCGTCTCCGTCGGCTCCAGCATGAGCGCCTCGTGGACGATGAGCGGGAAGTACATGGTGGGCGGATGCATGCCGTAATCTAAAAGCGACTTGGCCACATCGAGCGCCGAGACGCCCGTCTCCTTCTTGAATGCGCCGAGGTCCAGCACGAACTCGTGCATGCAGGGCCGGTCATAGGCCGGCTCGAATGTGCCCTTGATCTGGTGGAGCAGGTAGTTGGCGTTGAGGACGGCGTTTTCGGCCGCCTCCGGGATGCCCTCGCGCCCCAGCGTCAGGATGTAGGTCAGCGCCTTGACGACGACCAGGAAGTTGCCGGCGAAGCTGCGCACCTGGATGCCGTCCATGGCCGGCCCGTGCGCCGCGTCCCCGTCCATCAGCGCGGAACCGGGCAGGAACGGCCGCAGAAATTCCTTGCAGCCCACAGCCCCGGCACCGGGTCCGCCGCCGCCGTGCGGCGTGGCGAAGGTCTTGTGCAGGTTCAGGTGGATGCAGTCGAAGCCCATGTCACCCGGCCGCACGATGCCCATGACGGCATTGAGGTTCGCCCCGTCATAGTAGCACAGGCCGCCCGCCTCGTGCACCAACCTGGTGATCTCCAGGATGTTCTCGTCGAATAGGCCCAGGGTGTTGGGGTTCGTCAGCATCAGGCCCGCCGTATCCGGGCCGAGCGCGGCGCGCAGGGCCGTAAGGTCCACGCAGCCGTCCGGCGCGGACCCGATGTGCACGACCTCGTAGCCGCACATGGCCGCCGTCGCCGGGTTCGTGCCATGCGCCGCATCCGGCACGATGATCTTCGTCCGGCCGGTGTCGCCCCGGCTGTCGTGGTACTGCTTGATGAGCATGACGCCGGTGAACTCGCCGTGCGCGCCGGCCGCGGGCTGGAATGTCATCGCATCCATGCCTGCGATCTCGCACAGGAGAGAACTGGCCTCCTCCAGGACCTCCCGGCAGCCCGCGGTGGCATGTTCCGGCGAGAGCGGGTGGATGCCGCTGAAACCGGGCAGCGCCGCCATCTCTTCGTCGATGCGCGGGTTGTACTTCATCGTGCAGGACCCCAGGGGATAAAAGCCACTGTTGACGCCATAGACCTGGCGGTTCAGTTCGCTGTAGTGGCGGGAAATGTCCGTCTCGCTCAGCTGCGGCAGCGCGGGCGCCTCCGCGCGCCGGCAGTCCGCGGGCAGCTCCACAGCGGGTACATCGCAGGCGGGCAGGAGGTCGCAGCCCCGGCCCGCTACGCTTCTCTCAAATAGCAGTTTCATGCCGCAAGCACCTCCTTCACGATTGCGATGGTCCGGTCCAGCGCCTCCCTGGAGACCTTCTCGGTCGCACACCAGAGGATGCCGCCACCGATGGGCAGGCCGCCCAGGATGTCCGCCCGGTCCAGCGCTTCCAGCACGGCCTCCGCCGCGCCGGGCTTCTCGAAATCCGTCACGAACTCATGGAAAAAGTCTCCCGTATAGCGCAGGGACACGCCGGGGATGGCCGTCAGGCCGTTCGCCAGATAGTGCGCCTTCGCCATGCACTGCCTGGCAGCCTCCGCCATGCCCTCCGGCCCCATGGTCGCCATGTAGACGGCGGCGGTCAGGGCGCAGAGCGCCTCGTTGGAGCAGATGTTGCTGCCGGCCTTTTCGCGTCGGATGTGCTGCTCTCTGGCCTGCAGCGACAGGACATAGGCGCGGCGGCCGGCATCGTCCGTCGTCTCGCCCACGATGCGGCCCGGCAGCCGTCGCATGAGCTTGGATGTCGTCGCCATATAGCCGAGGTACGGGCCGCCATAGCCGAGCGGCAGTCCGAGGGGTTGTCCCTCGCCCACGGCCACATCCGCGCCGCAGTCGCGCGGCGTCTTCAGGATGGCCAGCGCGATGGGGTTGCAGCCCATGATGTACAGGGCGCCGGCCTTGTGCGTCAGATCGGCGATCTCCGTCGCCGCCTCCAGCTGCCCGTAGAAGTTCGGCTGCTGGATGTATACGGAGGCCACATCCGGCCCCAGGTTCGCCTCCAGCGCCGCCAGGTCCGTCCGTCCGTCCGGGGCGGGGATGAGTCGCATTTCGTCCCCATGGCCGTAGCAGTAGGTGCGGATGGTGCGGATGACATCCGGGTGCGCGGCGGCGGAGACGAGTGCGACGCTGCGCTTCCGGTCGCGGCACATGGAGACGGCCTCCGCCGCGGCGGTCGCCCCGTCGTAGACGGAGGCGTTGGATACATCCATGCCGGTGAGCGCGCAGATCATGGTCTGGTACTCGAAGATCGACTGGAGCACGCCCTGGCTGATTTCCGCCTGATAGGGGGTGTAGGCCGTGAGAAATTCCTCCTTCGCCGGAATGTATTTTACGATGGAGGGAATATAGTGGTCATAGGCGCCGGCGCCGCGCAGGATGGTGCCATAGACATGGTTCTTGTCCGCCATGGCGCTGACGGTCTTCCTAACCTCCATCTCCGACATGCCGGCCGGGATATCGAGCGGCCGCGAGAGGAGCATCTCAGCCGGCACATCCCGATACAGGTCCCCGAAGTCCCGGCAGCCGATCGCCTCCAGCATGGCCTGCCGCTCCGCGGGGGTCGATGGTACATA
Organism: uncultured Oscillospiraceae bacterium; assembly: GCA_964508645.1. Lineage (GTDB taxonomy): Bacteria > Bacillota > Clostridia > Peptostreptococcales > Anaerovoracaceae > RGIG7179. The sequence continues at coordinate 4,404 of CAZDUM010000071.1, forward strand.
GCTACCCATGGTTACGCCTCCGATTCACATAGCGCTTCATACTCGGCGGCCGACAGGAGCGCCGTCTCTCCGGCGATATCGCCGACCTTCATGATCCAGGCGCCGTACGGGTCCTCGTTGAGCAGTTCCGGCGTGTCGAGGAGCGCTTCGTTGACCTCCAGCACGGTGCCGCTCACGGGGCTCATCAGATCGGATACCGCCTTGACGGACTCCACATCGCCGAATATCTCGCCGGCCGTCACGGCATCGCCGACCGCCGGCAGGTTGACGAACACCACGTCACCCAGGGCCTGCTGGGCATAATCCGACACGCCCACGGTGGCCACATCGCCCTCCAGCTTCACCCACTCATGCGATTCGGTATACTGCAATTCATTCGGGTACTTCAT
>CAZDUM010000071.1:4892-6633 GCA_964508645.1 uncultured Oscillospiraceae bacterium
CACTAATCCCTAAGTCCCCCGCGCTATCTCTCGCCATCCTCGCAGAGGACGGGCTGCGCATAGGGGACGGTCCGGTTCTTCATGTGGCAGGTCGTGACGGCCGCCCGCAGGCGCTTCCCACGCACATCCACCTCCACCACATCGCCGGCGGCGACATCGGCGCTGAGATAGGCCATGCCCAGCGCACGCTTTGCGGAGGGCCAGGCATCCGCCGCCTCCGCCCCGCCGCACGCGCGCTTTGCGGGGGCATCCGCCGCACCGCCTTCGGCAGGACCTGCGCACAGGCAGGGATAGTAGGGCACCATGGTCCCGCTGGTCACCCAGCCGATGCAGGTCTCGCCCCGATAGACGGGCATCCCGGCCCGCATGACGCCCCGGTCCAGAAGGGCGACGGGCACGATGCGCTTCGGCAGGATCGCAGACGGCGCACCCGCGCCCCGCGGGTCGTCCCGCCTCTTCGCAGCGACCTCCGCCTGCGCGGAGAGCGCCGCCCGCCCGACGAAGTCACCCTTTTCGGGGACGAAACTGACGGCGAAGCGGGAGAGGGGCACGGCGAAGATGGGAATCTCCTTGCCCTCGGCATCGAGCCCCATCTCATGCCCGTAGAGCGGCAGACATGCCTCCAGGCGCAGCGTGTCGCGCGCACCGAGACCCGCCGGCCGGGCGTCGAGCGCCTCGAGACGATTCCACAGCCAGCCCGCGTCCGCGTTTTGCAGGTAAATCTCGTACCCCAGCGGTTCACCGGTGTAACCGGTGCGTGCCACCCAGACCGGATGTCCCGCAAACGATGTCGCGTAGAGGCCGTTCTTCGGCAGCGCGGCGATGGCGTCCGTCCCGTCCAGCTGGCAGAGCATCGCCTGACTCTGCGGTCCCTGCACGGCGATGGAGGCGGTGATCTCCGAGACATCCCGGAGCGTGCAGGAAAACCCCTGGATCGCCTCCATCAGGTAGGCGAGGTCCTTTTCCTTGTTGGCGGCGTTGACGACGAGGAGCAGCCGATCCTCCTCGAAGCGATACAGGTAGGCGTCGTCGATGGCACCGCCCTGCTCGTTGGGGATGATGGCGTACTGGGCCTTGCCGCAGGGCAGCGCCGCCACGTTGCTCGTCAGGACATGCTGCAGGAAGTCCACCCGCTGCGGTCCCTCGATGAGGAGGCGTCCCATGTGCGACACGTCGAAAAGGCTGCAAAAGCGGCGCGTGTACAGGTGCTCGGCCACGATGCCGCCGGGGTACTGCATGGGCATCTCCCAGCCGCCGAAGTCGACCATGGAGGCGCCCGCCGCCACATGGGTGTCATACAGCACCGTTCGTTTCAGTTCACTCATAATGCATCACATTCCCTTCTCCCGCGGCGCTTCGCCGCAGGGTTCCTCCGCCCTCGCCTTCTATGCGGGCAGGTCGCGCTCGCAGGGCCACCCCGAAATCCCGGAGGCCGGGAAGCGGGGAGAGCCGAAAAGGCGGGAAAGCAAAAGGAGACGCAAAGTCTTCCACGACCTCACGCCTCCGTCATGACCTGAGAGATTCCCCGCGCGTGGCGGGTTGCCCCTTTGGCGTGGCACTGACAGCGCCACTCTCCGAAGTTTCGTCATAACCCGGTCCGTCTTACCTGAGAGTTTCTGCCTACCCCTTCGGTGCCGCCACGCGGGCGGACTCTCCCGGGCTAATCATCCGATATGCCGATATGAATTTTTCCGCCCCCATTGTAGCACGGCAAAAATAGCCATGTCAAGCATGTGCGCGG
>CAZDUM010000072.1:0-1310 GCA_964508645.1 uncultured Oscillospiraceae bacterium
TCCACGCCGCTCATGTAGGGGCGCAGGACCTCCGGGATCAGCACGCTGCCGTCGGCCTGCTGGTAGTTCTCCAGGATGGCGGCCACGGTGCGGCCCACGGCCAGGCCGGAGCCGTTCAGCGTGTGGACAAATTCGGGTTTGCCGCCGCCGGCGGGCCGGTAGCGGATATTGGCGCGGCGGGCCTGGTAGTCCTCGAAGTTGGAGCAGGAGGAGATCTCCACGTAGCGGCCGTAGCTGGGCATCCAGACCTCGATGTCGTAGGTCATGGCGCTGCTGAAGCCGAGGTCGCCGGTGGACAGGCGCACCACGTGGTAGGGGATGTCGAGGCGCTTGAGCACCTCCTCGGCGTCGGCCGTCAGCTTTTCGAGCTCGTCGTAGGAGCCTTCCGGCTTGACGAACTTCACGAGCTCCACCTTGTTGAACTGGTGCTGGCGGATGAGGCCGCGGGTGTCGCGGCCGGCGGAGCCGGCCTCGGCGCGGAAGCACGGGGTGTAGGCCGTGTAGTAGAGCGGCAGATCCGCCTCATCCAGAATCTCCTGGGCGCGCAGGTTGGTCACCGGCACCTCGGCGGTCGGGATGAGGAAGAAGTCCTTTTGCGGCACGTAGAACATGTCCTCCTCGAACTTGGGGAGCTGCCCGGTGCCGATCATCGCGGCCCGGTTGACCATGAAGGGCGGCAGGATCTCCGTATAGGTCTGGTCGATGGTGTGCAGGTCCAGCATGAAGTTGACGACAGCGCGCTCCAGCCTGGCGCCCAGTCCCTTGTAGACGGTGAAGCGCGTGCCGGAAATCTTGGCGGCGCGCTCGAAGTCCAGGATGTCCAGGTCCTCGCCGATGTCCCAGTGGGCCTTGGGCGCAAACTCGAAGGTGGTCGGCTCCTTGAACCGGCGCAGCTCGACGTTGGCCGTATCGTCCTCGCCCACCTGGACCGACGGATGCGGCGTGTTCGGCACATTGAGGAGGGCGTCGCGCAGGTCCTTCTCCACCTGGGAGAGGGTGGCGTCCAGCTCCTTGATCCGGCCGGACAGCTCCTTCATCTCCGCCATGACGGCCGTCGTGTCCTGCCCGGCCTTCTTCAGCTTTGGAATCTCGCGGGAGACGGTGTTCTGACGATTCTTCATCTGCTCCACGTCCACCAGGAGCTGGCGGCGCTTCTCGTCCAGCGCCTTGACGTTCTCGATGCCGAAGGAGCCCTTCGTGCGCCGCTCCACGGCGGCCTTGACGCCTTCGTAATCCTCTCTGATTCTGCGAATGTCCAACATGTCTCCTACACTCCTTCCATGTCTACCTTCTGCCGGCGCCGGGCCGGG
>CAZDUM010000072.1:1410-6626 GCA_964508645.1 uncultured Oscillospiraceae bacterium
TGAAACCGCCGCGCACCGCTCCGCCAGATCCTGCCGGCAAGCCCCGGGCGCCCATCTTTTACTCAGAAATCCGGCTGCCCCGGCATATCCCCCGCATGCCTGCCGCCTGCGATTCTGTGTTCTTTTACCCTGCCGGTGCCCGTCTAAAACAGGTTCTGGCGATATTTCGCGTACAGCTCGACCAGCTGCGCGATCTTGTCCTGCAGCTCGATCTGCAAATCGGATGCCTGCGGATAGTCGCCCGCGTCGAGCGCCTCCTTGACCCGCGTCAGCAGGCATTTTTCCATGAGCGTGTCCTTCCCGATGTAGTAGCGCAGCGCGTTGAGGCGGTTCCAGTTGGCGTTGTCGTAGTCGGTGGCATCCTCGCCGTGGAGCTTGACGCAGTCGCGCACGATGTTCATATAGTTGGGAATGATGCGGTTATGCAGCTCCATCTTCCACTGGTTCAGGGTGGCCTCGAAGAAGGAGGCGAGCGCCCGGTCGTCCATGGCGTCTCCCTGGATGGCCTTGACCTTGGCAGGGTCCGTCTTCAGCCCCTGCAGGTTCTCCCAGACGGTGGCCGGCGCCTTGCCGAAGAGGCGGTCGCGCTCCTCGGCGGTGTAGTCCTCGAACACGTTGTTCTCGCTGCGGTACTCGCGCTCGGTTTCCAAGTAAAAGTCCTCTTCGCCGTGGTTTTTGGAGAGCGAGCGTTCGAGCTCGGCGGGCGTCTTCCCGGCGGTCAGCGCGGCGCGGATGCCGTCGAGCATGGCCATGTAGCAGGTGGCCAGGATGAGGTAGGTGTTGCTGCGGGGGTTGGGCGCGCGCAGCTCGAAGCGGGTGGCCATCGGGTTCTTGGCGTCGCGGATGAGGCCGATGAGGATGCTGCGGTTGCGGGACGGCTCCGTGACGGTGCGTCCGAGCGAGGTCACGATGCAGATGGGGGCCTCGTAGCCGGGTTTCAGGCGGGCCAGCGCGTCGTTCGTGGAGCTGACGAAGGGGTTGATGGCCTCGTAGTTCTTGAGGATCCCCATGAGGCTGCCGTAGCCGACGGGGCTGAGAAAATCCCTTTTGCCGTCTCGGGGGGCGAACAGGTTGACCATCCGGCCGTCCTTCAGCCGCGCCGCGACGCCCAGGTGCGTGTGCTCGCCGCTGCCCGCCACGCCTTCGATCGGCTTGGCCATGAAGGTCGTGTGGAGGCCGAACTGGTTGAAGACATCGCGCACCACGTACTTGACCTGCTTTTCGTTGTCGGCCGCCTGCATGGCGTCGGCGTACCGCCAGTCGATCTCCAGCTGCTCCATGATGTGCTCGTGGGCGCCGGAGCTGCTGACATGGGATTTGACGCCGCCGACCTCCTTGTGGCCCATCTCCACGCCGATGCCGTAGCAGTCTATGATCTCCAGCGTCTTTTCCAGGGCCGTGCGCACCGGGCCGTGCGTCCGCTTCCAGTACTGCTCCTTCAGCTCCTGGGAGGTGGAGAGCTGCTCCCTGTCGGCCTTGTCCTCGGGGGTCTTGACCCAAAATTCCAGCTCGGTCGCGCTCGTCAGGCAGATCTGTGCGATCTCGTCCGCGCTGTCCACGCCGCCGATGTAGGCGAAGACCTCGGGATGCGCCCGCAGTAGCTGCAGCAGGTCGCGCTTGAAGTGCTCCACCGCGTCGCGCAGGATGGAGCGCGCGCCGACCTCCACCTTGTCGTTGTGCACCAGGAAGGCGGGAATGCGCAGGGTCCCGACCGGCATGCCCAGCGCCTCGTTCATGTTCTCGAAGTTGTAGTCGACATACCAGTTGACCGAGAGGTCCGGGACCAGGTCCACCTTGGCATTGTTCAGGTCCGCGATCTTCGGCAGGTCCACGCTGGAACCGTCCGTCTGCACGCCGTGCACCAGCATCGTGTCGATGTTGTCCAGGAAGGCGCGGACCGGGATGCGCTCATCGGTGTCGTTGCCCGTGATGTCCAGCCCCACGAAGGAGACGAACCGCACCTCCGGATGCTCCTCGAGGAGCGAGGCGATGTACTGCTTGTTGTGCTGCCCTGCCGGAATCTGGAAGAGCATCTTGTCCAGCTTGAACGATAGCATGCGCGTTTTCCTCCTGCAAAAAAATCTTTTGGGGCGCGGTGCGCCTGGCGGCGCGCGGCGTCCCAAACGGTAAGCGATATGGGCGGCACGCGGGGCCGCGGTACGGCCCCGTGGCTTCTGTGCGGCGGGACCTTACTCGCCCGCCAGCTGATTCAGGTAGTCCTGCAACTCCGCGAGGTGCTCGCCGTAGGCCGCCCAGTCTCCGTTCTGCTGGGCCTCGGTGGCCGCGTTCAGTGCCTCGACCGCCAGGTCGATGAGCTCATCCTGCGTCAGCTCCGCCGGCTCGCTCGGCGTGCCCGGTTCGGTCGGCTCGGCCGGTTCACCGCCCACCGTGCCGGTGCCGTCGGGCTCCTCCACGCCCAGCTGCGCCTGGTCGCCAAAGAGGGAGACGAGGCACTCGGCCACGCTGTCCTCATAGGCGATCTTGTCGCCGTAGGCCATGACGATCCTCTTCACCTCCGGGATGCTGGAATTGGTCGCTTCCAGGTAGATCGGCTCCATGTAGAGGATGGAGGTGTTGATCGGGATGACGAACATATTGCCCCGGATATAGGAGGTGCCGGAGGAATTCCACAGGGAGAACTCCTTGGAAATCTCCGTGTTCTGGTCGATCTGCGCCTCGATCTGCTCCGGTCCGTAGATGACCTTGCTCTTCGGGAACTGGTAGACGACCAGCTCCCCGTAGTCATCTCCGTCGTTGCGGGCCACCATCAGCGCCGTCATGTTCATCTTGGAAGGCGGGGTGAAGGCGATCGAGTTGAAGAACTCCGCCCTGTCGCCGTCCGGGAGCTTGGCGATGTAGTAGTTGGGCGTCATCTGCGTCCGCTCCATGCCATACACCTCGTAGGCGATGTCCCACAGGTCCTCGTTGAGGTAGAACACGCCGGTGTCCTCCATGTGGTAGCGTCCATAGATGCTCGCCTGGATGGTCAGCAGATTGTTGGGGTAGCGGATGTGGGACTGCAACGACGCCGGCATCTCGCTGAACGGCTTGAACAGCGTGGGATAGATCTTCGCGTAGGTCTGGGCGATGGGATCCTCCTCATCGACCACATAGAAGTCCACATTCCCGTTGTAGGCATCCACCACCACCTTGATGGAGTTGCGGACGTAGTTGTGATACCCGTCAAAAGGCTCCGCATATGGGAACTGCGAGCTGAGCGTGTAGGCATCCACCATCCAGAACAGCCGTCCCGCATCGTCGACGACCATGTACGGGTCGTCCTCATAGGCGAGCTGCGGCATGATGGACTGTACGCGGTCCATGACATTGCGGTTGATGATGATGCGGGAGTTGCTGTTGATGTTGCTGGATACCAGCATCCGCATGCTGCCCTCGCGCACGGAGAACATGAGGCGGTTCAGGAGGTTCATCTTGATGCCGGCCGTCCCCTCGTAGTGCGTGTAGACGTTGCTGTCGCCCTGCGGATAGTCGAACTCCGTCTCGTCTGTGTTGACGACGATGTACTGGTTGGACAGCTCTCCGAAGTAGATCTCCGGCCTCGTGATCTGAATCTCCTCCACCTCGGAGGCGGGCGGAATGTTGCCGATGATCACGTCCGGCTGCCCGCTGGGCGTAACCTTGTTGACGCGGGACATGGCCACGCCGTAGCCATGCGTGTATTTGATATGCTGGTTGAGCCACGTGTCCTGGATGCGGCTCTCATCCACCTCGCGGGTGGTCAGGAAGGTCTCGGTGTACTCCCCGTTGATCATGTACCTGTCCACATCCACGCCGTTGAACGTGTAGTACTGCCGGATGCTCTGCGTCTGGTTGTAAAACTGCTTCGCCGGATCGAAGTCGTTGATGCGGATGTTGTTGATGGTGTCGAGGTTCTTGTTGATGTCGGAGGCCGTCAGCGTGTCATCCGCCGCAAAAGCCTTCGGTTCCACGTCGTCTAACTGATAGGCGTACTGGGTGTACTGGATGTTCCAATCCAGGTACTTGCTCTCCTTGTTCAGCTCGTCCGGCGATACCACGAAGTTCTGCACCACATAGCCGGCGATCGAGCCCGCCAGGCCGACGACGATCATCAAAACCGGCACCGTGAGGAGCCGCTTGTAGCTCTTTTTCTTCATGAATACCACGAACAGCACGGCCGCCACGATGGACATCACGCAGAGGATGCGGTACATCCACAGCGTCACATTGACATCCGTAAAGCCGGCGCCGTAGACCGCACCCGTGTGGACATGCAGCAGGTCGAACTGGCGCAGGAAGAAGTTGACGCCCAGCATGAGGAAAAAGATGAAGCCGAGCAGCGCGAGTTTGCCGGAGGCGATGGACAGGAGCTGGCGCATGTTGCCCTCATCGACCTGGCGCCTCGGCTGCGGCTGGGCGGACTGCTGGCCGCCTCGCCCAAAGAGGCTGTCGGCAAAGCCAGCGAAGGGATTCTGCCCGCCGGCCTGCGGACCCGCCTGGCTCTGCGCGCCGCCCGCATCCGCCGTGCCGGTGCTCTGCGCCTCGGTGAACACGTCCGGCGTGCGCACCGTCAGGAGCACCATGTAGTAAACGATCGTCAGGAGGACGAAGCCGACGATGACGCCGATCATGATTTCATTCAGTTGCGTCAGGAACTCCAATCTGAACACATAGAAGGAGATGTCCAGGTGGAAGACTGGGTCGCTGATATCGAAATTGCTGCTGTTGGCGAATTTCAAGATGTCGAACCAGAGGTTCGAGACCGTCGTGACGGTGGCGAAGATGCCGAACACCACGGCCAGCACGAGCGTCACGATGCGCAGCTTTTTCTGGTTGGTCACCTCGCGGGACGCGATCTTCTTGAAGTAGCTTTTTTTCAGGCGCGTCAGATACAGGGCCACCAGTCCCGTGATGATGACGAATGTCGGCACGCCCACCGTCAGCTCCGTCACCAGCTGCTTGAAGAAGACGTCGACATAGCCCATCTCGCGGAACCACAGGTAGTCTGTGATGAAGGAGATCAGGCTGAAAAAGACGCCCAGCAGGATGACCAACACCAGGATGACGATGCTGATACGTTTCTTTGCTTTTGACATACGGGTAAACCGCCTTTCTGCGCAGGCCGGGCGCGTACGCCTTTCGGGTCCTGTCGCGCATGCTCTGGGTATGGGTTGTCTTATGCGTCTGGCGCGGCCGCGGGACCGCGCCTCGCGAGGGTATCGGGTTCGTGTCGTGTG
>CAZDUM010000073.1:0-6424 GCA_964508645.1 uncultured Oscillospiraceae bacterium
AATGAGCTGATGCGGGCCGATGAGATCGCGCATATCAATGTCGCCGGTATCCAGTATGAAGCCAGTTCCACCGCGGAATCGCAGGATGTGAGCGATGTGCCCATCCGCACCGTCGAGGTGGACCTGCCGGAAACGTCGAAGACCTATGCCGCGCGGGTGAAGGCTACGGCCTACCAGATCAAAAATATCGCGCCGACGGCCATGATGGCGCTGGATGTCGACGGATTCGACACGCCGCTTCTGTACACCGCTGAGGATTATTCGCCGGAGACGCTGGGCAATCTGGTCGAGGATCTGAATCTGCTCGACAACATCGCCTTCTCCACATCCGTGCGCGTCCAGACGGTGCGCAACGGCTATACATCCACCCGCGCCTATCACGTCGATGTGGCCGAGGCGGCCCGGGATGCTCTCTTCTCGAGGTCGAAGGCGAAGCGGGCCGCATACGACGATTTTCGCAGCGGCAACGTCAAGGTGCTGTTCACCTCCGGCGGCGACGGGAATCCGACCGGTTCCCAGATGCAGTTCGGCGTCAGCGACAACGGCTACCTGTATGTCTCCGTGCTCAAGAAGCAGTTCACCTTCTCCATCGGGGAGTCGGCTGCGTCGGCCTTCATAGAGACGATCACCGGGTAGTGTAGAGAGCATCTGGTAAAAGTCCCAGCCCCGTGCGGCCCAGCCGCACGGGGCTTAGTTTTCTTCTTTGCCCAGAAGGGCCTGCAGGACGGCGTTGGCTACGGGCGCGGCGCTGTCGACGCCGCTTCCGCCGCCTTCCACGCAGACGATGAAGGCGTACCGCTCGCAGTAGCCGGCGAACCAGCCGTTCATCCGCGGGCCGCCCACCTCGGCTGTACCGGTCTTGGCATAGACCGTCAGGCCCGGAAAGCGTGCATCCCCGTAATTCTCGCTGACGGCGCGGCGCATCATCTTCTGCAGCGTGCCCGCCGTATCCGCATCGAGCAGCCTCTCGCGCCGCGGCAGCCAGCGGGAGAGCAACGTCGGGCGGGCGGCCTTGCCGTTCCCCGCGATGGCGCCCACATAGGCCAGCATGGACAGCGGGTTGATGAGATCCTCCCCCTGCCCGGCGCCGCTCCAGGCGAGTTCATAGTCCGAAGGGCCCTCCGATTCTGCGTCTGAGTCTGTTTCTGTTCCTGATGTCGATTCCGATTCTGTCGCCGATTCCGGTTCCGCTTCCGATGCCGTGGCCGAGTCTGCCCCCGATTCCGATTTCGATCCCGCTTCTGTCTTCTCTTTTCCTTCCGCCCGCGCGTCGGCAGCCTCCTCGAAGCTGAAACTGCCCGGCACCGTCGGAATCCCGTTCAGGTCCATACTCTCCGTCAGACCCAGCTTCTCCACCGTATCCGCCATCGCGGCCGGACCCAGCTGCAGGCACAGCGCGCCGAAGGCGCAGTTGCAGGAGTTGACGAAGGCCTCGGCGAGCGTCTGCTCACCGTGCGCCTGGCTGCAGGTCACCGTACCGCCGTCCGCGGCGTAGCTGCCCTCGCAGGTAAAGGTCCATGCCGCCGCATCCGGCAGCGTGTCGAGGGCCGCGGCCGCCGTGACCAGCTTGAAGATGGAGCCGGGCGTCATGGCGGCCGACAGGCATTTGTTCAGATAGGAACCGTCCGGGACGGGGTCGCCGGCCTGCACCGCGGCCGGGTCGAAGGCCGGCGTGCTGACCATGCAGACGATGTCGCCCCTCTTCCAATCGTAGACCAGGACCAGCCCGTTGCGGCCGGAGAGCGCTTCATAGGCTGTCTCGTTGAGCGCGCTGTCCACGGTCAGACGCACGTAGCGCTCCAGTCCGAAGAAGGCGCCTTTCGTGCCCGTCACCGGATTGTAGCCGATCATCCTGTCCCGAAAGGCCACGGCAGCCCCGGTAGAAATATTGCCAAACGCATCCCCCGTGACGTGTAGATTGGCCGTGCGCGTGGTCTTTTGCGCCGAAAAATGCATCCCCTCCGCATCGTTTCGCAGGAGGACGACACCGTTGCGATCGACCACCGCCCCGACGGCGAGCCGCCCCTCCGCATACACATGGCGGTTGGCATAGAAGGAGGCCCACTCGTCCCCGTCGACGCCCATGCGTACCGTGAAGACGACCGAGCCGACGACGAGAATGGCGGCCAGGAGCAGGCAGAGGATGGCGCGGCGTTCGAGTTTCTTCACAGTTTCTCACCTGCCTTCACCGCCAGGCTGGCGCGCTCACGCGTGTCCGCCGATTTGAGGAATGCGAGCAGGGCCCAGGAAGCCAACATGCTGGTGCCGCCGTTGGAGACGAACGGAAATGTGACCCCGGTGAAGGGCAAGAGATCGACGGAACCGAAGACATTGAGCATGGTCTGGAAGACGAAAAGGGACGCGGCGCCGCAGGCGCAGATGGTGTAAAAGGTGGATCGTCCCTCCATGATGGCGCCGACCGCGAAGACGGCCAGCGTGACGATGCAGGCTACGGCCAGAAGCGCGATGAGCAGGCCCCATTCCTCGATGAGCATGGGAAAGACCATGTCCGTATCGGCGGCTGCGATCGTCTTCAGCCATCCCTCCCCCGCCCCCACGCCGACGAGGCCGCCGCTGGCCGCAGCGCTCATGGCGCGGCTCTGCTGGTACCCGGCGCCATCCACAAACGCCGCCTCCCACACATGCCCCCAGGTGCTGAAGCGGTCGGCGATGTAGGGCTTGAAGCGCAGGATGAGAAGTCCGCCGGCCAGGGCGCCGCCCAGGAACAGGACCAGTTTGGAGAAATCGCCGCTGCGCAGAAAGGCGATGACCACGAAGGTGACGAAGAAGATGATCGCCGTGCCGAAGTCTGCCATCAGCGCCAGGGAGGCGAAGCAAAAGGCGGAGAAGAGCATGAAGACGGTCAGGTTGCCCCTGCGGAAGAGTTCATCCAGCGTGCCGGCACCCACCCAGATGAAGGCGACCTTCACCAGCTCGGACGGCTGGAAGGTAAATCCGCCCACCTCGATCCAGTTTCGGGCGCCGTAGGCGGTGCGGCCGGCGACCAGGTTGACGATGAGGAGCAGGACGGCGCCGGCCAGCAGCAGCCATCGGAGTTTTTTGGCCAGGCGCAGATCGCGCAGGATCAGACACATGAGGAGCATGGCGGCGACGCCCATCGCGATGGCCGCGGTCTGCTTGGGCAGGGCGCGGTAGTTGGAGCTGGCGACGACGGCCAGGCTCAGCGTGGAGAGAAAGAAGGCGATGGCATCCATCTCGTAGGCCGTCCGGCGCATGGCGCGCAGGATGCCCGTGTACAGCCACATGAGCGCCATGAGGCCACCGAAGGAGAGGAAGATGTAGGGCAGCGCCTTCTCGGGCAGGGCCACGGCGAGCTGGAAGGCCGCCAGCAGCTGAAAGAGGGTCAGGGCTGCTATGGTCGGGCCGGGGGACATAGGCCGCATGTCGCCGCGGCGCATGCGTCTGTTGTTGTCCCGTTCCTCGATACTGACCGGCACGAGGATGAGGGTGGTCAGTCCCATACGGATGCGGTCGCCGAAGGCGACCGGCACGGGCTCGTGGGGTGTTTCCACGGCTTTGTCGTTGATATAGCTGCCGTTCTTGGAGCCGAGGTCCTGGTAGGTCCAGTCACCGCGCATATCGCGCATGAGGATACCGTGGGTGCGCGACATCGTATCGTCGTCGCTCGTCACGTCGCAGCTCGCGCTGCGGCCTATCACATTCTCCCAATGCGTCAGCGGGACGCTCTGCTCCGAGACCTCCGCCTCTGTGACATAGGCGGTATAGTCGGCATTTTCGACATCGCTGGAGCGGTCGATGCTGACAGCCTCGCCGGTGCCTGCGATGCTGGCAGCGGCATCGCCGATACCGTCGATGTCCTCGAGGCGGCCGAGATCATCGACCCTGGGGCGGATGAGGCGCACATAGGCCCAGACCTCCGCCTGCCCCCTGGCCGTCAGCAGGGAACGAATGCAGCGCAGCAGGATGTACAGCGCCAGAAGCACGAGTGCCCAGCGCACCAGCTCCGTAAAGATCATGGATAGATGCATGCGGTCTCACCCCCTTTGCGCGGCATTCCCTCTTAAAAGATACCGCGCCTCGGCAGTCTTCATGGGCCGTTCGGGGCGCGGTTGCATTTTTATCTAACTGACCGACTAACTGGCTAACTGACTAACTGACTAAGCTGAACGAATTTCAGCCCACGTATCGAATGGGCATGGCGGATCGGTGCCTCGGCGGACGAACGGCCGTGCAGCCACCGCCGCTGAGACGGCGGCGAGGCGGCAGCGAGGCTACAGGCTGCCTTTGCACGGATGGCATCGGCTGCTCTGCGCGCCGAAAAAGCCGGTCCGATCACTTCTCCTCCTCTTCCTCCTTGTGCGCGTCGATGATCTTTTGCGCCAGATTGCCCGGCACCTCCTCGTACTTCTCCATCCGCATCGTGAAGGAGCCGCGGCCCTGCGTCATCGCCCGCAGGCCGATGGCGTAGTCGAACAGTTCCGCCTGCGGCGCCTCTGCGAGCAGCTTCTGCCCGCCCTCTCCGTCCGGTTCCATGCCCAGAATCCGGCCGCGGCGCTTGTTCATATCGCCCATGACATCGCCCATATAGTCATCCGGCACATGAATCTCCAGGCGCATGATCGGTTCCAGCAGGCAGGGCTTTGCCGCGACGATGCCCTTCTTGAAGGCCAGCGAGGCCGCGATCTTGAAGGATACCTCGTTGGAGTCCACCTCGTGATAGGAGCCGTCGTAGAGGACCGCCTTGACATTGACGACCTTGCAGCCCGCCAGAGGGCCTTTCTGCATGCATTCCAGCAATCCCTTCTCGACGGCCGGCACGTAGTTCCTCGGCACGGAGCCGCCGAACAGCTCCTCGGAGAACTCGAACTCCTGATCGGAGGGCGAAAAGCGAATCCAGACATCGCCGTACTGGCCGGCGCCGCCGGACTGCTTCTTGTGCTTGCCCTGCACATCGGAGGTGCCCTTGATGGTCTCCCGGTACGCGATCCGCTGCGGCACCGTCTTGACCGACACGCCGAAGCGATCCTTCAGCTTCGCGAGGATGATGCCGAGCTGGATGTCGCCCTGCCCACCCAAAAGGGTCTGGCGCGTCTCCACATTCCTCTCGACCACGAAGGACGGGTCCTCCTCGCGCAGCTTGTTCAGGCCGGTGCTCATCTTGTCCTCCTCACCCTTCTCCGCCGCCTCGATGGCGATGAAGTAGGATGCCTGCGGATACTCGACCGGCGCATAGCGGATGATATCGCCCTTGTCGCAGAGCGTGTCCCCGGACAGCGTGTACTGGAGCTTGGCCACGGCCACGATATCGCCGGCCTCCGCGCTGCTGAGCTCCGTCTGGGTCTTGCCGCGCAGGAGGAAAAGTTTGGCCAGCTTCTCGCTCTTGCCCGCCCTCTCGTTATATACCTCATCGCCGGCGTTGATCCGGCCCGTGACGATCTTCATGATGGAGATCTTGCCGACAAACGGGTCGACGATGGTCTTGAAGACGAAGGCCGAAAGCGGCGCCTCGGCCGTCGTGACGCGTTCCACGGATTCACCCGCGGCATCGGTGCCGACATAGGGCGCGTGCATCGCCGGTGCCGGTACATAGCCCACGATGGCATCCAGGATCGGGTCCGGCGGCGCGCTGAGCTGAAACGGCGTGGTGCAGACCGGCACGATATTCCCCTCAGCGATGCCCTTCATCAGGCCGTCTCTGATCTCCTCCTCCGTGAAATCCTCACCCTCGAAGTATTTCTCCATCAGCGCATCGTCGGTCATGGCGATGGCTTCCTTCAGGTCCTCATCGATATCCCCCGCCAGCGGCCAGCTGAGAGGTATCAGCTTATCTCCGAATTTATCCTTTAATTCGCCGAAGGTCTTATCAAAATCGAGCTCGTCCTTGTCCCGCTTGTTGATGACGAAAAAGCGCGGCATCCGATTCCGCTCGCAGGCCTTCCAGGCCGCTTCCGTCCCGACCTGCACGCCCGAGCCAGCATCCACCACGATGAGAGCCGCCTCCGCCGCGCGCAGCGCCGCGTTGACCTCGCCTACGAAATCGAAGTAGCCCGGCGTGTCGATGAAATTGATCTTCGTGTCCTTCCACATCACGGGAACGACGGACATATTGATGGAGTAGCCTCTCTCAATTTCCATCTTGTCGTAGTCGGATACGGTATTCCCGTCCTCGACCCGGCCCATGCGTTTGGTAACGCCGGTCGCCAGCAGGACCGCTTCCAGGAACGTGGTCTTGCCGCAGCCGCCGTGTCCGAGCAAGGCAACATTTCTGATGGTTTCGCTCGTGTAGCCTTTCATAGAATTAAGACCTCCCAAATAGATTTGCAGCTACGGCCATTTTAGCAAAAAAAACGTCCGCATGCAACCGTTTTCTTTGATTCAGCGCGGCGGGCTTGCCCATGAGAATAACCGCGAGGCCGTTAGCATCGGAACAAGTAGCCTTGCG